>CAMATU010000012.1 GCA_945861225.1 Klebsiella pneumoniae | reverse complement strand
GGGGCCGCCGCAGTAGGGCGGTCCCAAGTCCGCGGCTGCCAGCGTTTCGTTAATCCGTCGCCGATATGATATCGCGAAGCGAGACAGCGTAGCTGCCAGTTACCGCGAATTATTTCGAGATAACACAGATGGCGCGCAACGCTGCTTCGACAAGCTGCGGAGTTAACGCACTTAGATCCTGGTTGGGCGCTCTGACTATTCTGGCCTTGCTGCCCCAGGGGCAATACCGTTCGGGTCGACCTGGTCCAAACAAGGTGAGCGTGGGCACCTTGCGCGCGGCTGCCAGGTGACCAAGACCGGAGTCGTTGCCGACAAATGCTGCTGCGTGATCCAGCAAGGCCGCCGCCTGCGTGAGTGAAGTCGAGCCCGCCACATTTAAACAAGGAAGCAGGCAATGTGCTTTGAGCGAGTCAGCGACTGTTCGATCTGAACCACCGCCAAGAATCATTACTGCAGAAAACTCATCTGCAATTCCGTTAATAAGCTCAGAGAAGTATCTCGCCGGCCAGATTTTGCCTGGCCAGTTCGCGCCTGGGGCCAATGCCAACCAGCGACTTGCGGTAAACGGCGCCATCAGCTTGCGCGCGAATTCTATATCCGCCGGGGCCAACCAAATTGTCGTCTCGGGTACGCTGAAGTTACCCTGTAAAACCCGCGACGCAATCGCGAGATGTTGCTCAGCGGCGTGCGGACCATGGGCGGGGCGTCGCCATCGAATGGTCCGTTGCGAACCCTTCAGCAGCAAGGGCAGAAAATCGGTGCGTAGATCTACGATGGCGGTGTAGTACCGCGCACGCAAGGTCAAGATGAGTTCCATGATGTCGCGTAGGCCGCGCGCTTTGTGCCGATGGTAGAGCGTGCCGAGATACGGGCAGGCACGCAGTAAATCGCTAGAGCGCGTATCCGCAACGATGTCGATAAGATGATCGGGATAGGCGGCATGCAACGCTTGCAGAGCAGGCGTGGTTAAGATCAGATCGCCAATGTTGCTCAGCGTGATAAACAGGACACGCGGCTGGCTCGCTGGGTTAGCCGCAGACATTTGCCAGCAACTGCGCGACTTCTTCGAGCGGAATACTGGTGACCAAAGTGCCACCAAAGGCGCTCGGCTGAAGCACGTGGCGAGACCCAAAAGGGGGCTCGAATTTCCGAGGGTTGGTACGGCCGAAGAGCGATATGAGTGGTTGCCCGCCCGCTGCCAGCAGGTGCCCTGCACCAGAATCATTGGCGATGCTTGCGCGGAGTCTTTGCGCCAATGCGATGGTTAATAGCGGGCCGCCCAGCCGCTCGCCAGAAGCACTATATTCCGGAAAGATCGCTTCTGGGATCCCAGTCGCTATGGCCTGGCGCCATGCATGTTCATCTGGCCCTAGAAAGAAAACCGGCACGCGATGGTGCGCTTTTTGGCGGCGCGCGATCTCAAGGTAGTTATTAAGCGGCCAACATTTCTCCTTACCACCGGCACCGGGCGCGAAACCGATGTACTCCGGCCCAACCGGCAATAATTGCGCCGCGAGTTCCATGTAGAGAGCTGGCAACGTAAGTGTAGAGGGTAACCTGAGCAGTTCGCCGATCGCCAACTCGAATAGAGTTTGAGTTTGGCGATACACGGGAAGTTGTGAGAAATTCGCAGTTGCCCTGATATCCGACAAAATAAAATTTGCCATGGGGGCAATAAACATCTTGTGCGAGAGCCGCCGTAGCGCAAGCGTCGAGCGGAGCGTCTGTTCACTGGCGATAATGCAGTCGTAGGAATGAGGCGAAGCGGATCTGAAAATCTGCGACCAACTTGAACCCAAGCCAGATATCTCATGAATTTCATCGATCAAACCTGTGACCAGTGGCGCGAGTCCCCGCTTGAATACGCTAGGTTTGCGCCCGGTGCTCCAGATTAATCGCACATCGGGGCGCTGATTCTTAAGCGCAATAATGGCCGGCAACTTTATAAGGGCGTCACCGAGTCGATCTTCGGCTGTGTGAAAGAGGATCGAGCTCACATCAATAGGGTTGATAAGATTTCTCTTCACTAAAGCGAGATCCTAGCAACCCATCGAGGTACTTTTTCAGGCGCGCACGTTCGTCGTTCATCTGGTACACGCGCCGAGCAAGCCCAACAAAGTCGGCATCAAAGCGCTTTTCTCGCTCTAATTCGCGAAGCGCATCCTCGATATCCCACAGTTGCTCATTCACTTGCTTTAGTTGAGCGCGCGCACGTTGGATTTCTGACGAAAGACGAAGCAGATGGGGAATTTTGTCCCACGCAAGATTCAGCGCTTGGAGTTCCGTTCGAATATTCTCATTCTTGACGGACTCGGTAATGTGCGCAGATTTGATTTCTAGAATCGTCATTTTGTCGATCAATTCTCCAAACGAGACCTCGATTAGTGCAGACATGTGGGCCTCATCATTTTCCAATGCAGAAGCGCGAAAAAATTTCGCCCAACAACGCTTCGCTGGTGAATTCTCCGGTAAGTTCGCCGAGTGAGCGATGGGCCAGGCGCAGACGTTCAGCACTCTCAACCGGGTCAAAAAGAAATTCGGTAGTCGACGAGAAATCAAGCATCTCAAGTGCCTTCTTTAGTGCGTTTATATGTCTCTCACGCGCCAGAAGCGGACTGTCACTTTCAATGTCGATAGCCATTGTCGATAGGATCGCGCGCGCGAGCGTATCTACCCCCTCACCGTTCACCGCGGAAATACTCACCTCCGGGTGCTCGCCGATAAGCTTTACCGAGGCTCTTTCGCCGCACGCATCAATCTTATTTCGCACATATATAAGCGCCGAAGGGCGTACTTGTGACGGCGCCAGCAGATCAGATATTTCGGGTCTGGTCTCCGTTGCATCGTAGAGACAAAGGAGCATATCTGCGGTCGCGACTTCTGCCAAAGCGCGGCGCATTCCTTCGCGTTCGATTTCGTCGATTGTGTTATGCAAACCGGCAGTATCGACCACGGTGACGAGTAAGCCCTCAAAATTTACTTCCGCACGCAGCACATCGCGCGTGGTGCCCGGCGTTGCACTCACAATCGCGCGGTTTTGCCCGGATAGGGCATTTAGGAGCGTGGATTTTCCCGAGTTGGGACGCCCAATTAATACGACGCGCAAACCGCGTGCCAGCTGTGCACCTTGTTGCGCGCTGCTAAGAAGCGCTGCTATTTGCAGCCGAAGGGTTTGCGTTGTTTCAAACATCGATGCTGCTATTTCATCGACCGTGAGGTCTTCGCTGAAATCGATGATTGCTTCGAGCCTTGACCGGGTTGCCACTAATGTAGCCGAGATAGCGCGAATGGCGGTTGAGAAGCGACCGGAAATGGCGAGATTCGCGGCTCTTAGGCTGCGGGCTGTACTGGCGGAGATCAAATCGGCAACGGCTTCCGCCTGCACCAGATCCAGTTTGCCATTCAGAAAGGCGCGTTCGGTAAATTCACCTGGTCTAGCAGGCTCAGCGCCGAACGCGTAAACGGCCTGCAACATGCGGGCGAGAATTGCTGGCCCGCCGTGCAGGTGAAACTCCACCATGTCCTCACCCGTATAAGAGGCAGGTGCTGCGAAGTAGAGAACCAGACCACGGTCTAATCGCTCGTGTTGTGCGTCATACAAGGTCTGCAGGGAGGCCCTACGCGGCTCGGGCAATTTACCGGCCACGCGACTAACAATTTCAGCGCTCTTGCTGCCCGAGATTCTTACAATGCCGATGGCGCCGGTGCCGGCGGCGGTGGCGACTGCGGCGATCGTAGAAGAACTTTGCATCGCACCGAGATGACCCATCAACCGCTAGGCGGCGCGTTCCGCTGCGCGCGTGATAGACCATTGTTGGGCGATGGAAAGGCAATTATTCACGAACCAATAAAGGACCAGCCCAGCTGGGAAGAAAGCGAAGAAAACACCGAACGCAAAAGGCATGATTTGCATCACTTTGGCTTGTATCGGATCGACCGGTGCGGGATTCAGTTTTGATTGTAACCACATACTGATAGTCATCAGAATGGGGAGAACAAACCACGGGTCTTTAATAGAGAGATCTTGGATCCAGAAAATCCACGGAGCTTGCCGCAACTCCACACTTTCCAGAATCACCCAGTACAGCGCCATGAAAATCGGGATTTGAACGACGATTGGTAGGCAACCACCAAGCGGATTGATTTTCTCCTTCTTATAGAGATCCATCATTGCTTGATTCAGTGCGGTGCGGTCGGATTGGTAGCGCTCTCGAATCGCCAAAAGGCGTGGTTGAACCACCCGCATTTTCGCCATTGAACGGTAGCCTGCCGCCGACAAGGGAAAGAATAGGATTTTCACAATGCAGGTTAAAAGGATGATTGCCCAGCCCCAGTTACCGGTAAGCGCATGCATTTTCGCTAGCGTCCAGAACAGAATTTTACCGATGAACCACAGGATTCCGTAGTCCACTGTGAGCTCTAAGCCCGGGGCGACTTTAGCCAACAGGTTCTGCAGTTTCGGACCGATGAAAATACTGCTCTCGACACTCGTCTGCGCGCCAGCTTCTAGGGTCTTCGCGGGGCCGTAGAAACCAACTGCGTAATTACTCTCGCCGATGATGGTGGAGTAGTAATGATAAGTCTCTTGCGGTGGCGGAATAATGGCGGCGACAAAGTAATGCTCCAAAATCGCGGCCCAACCGTCGACGATATTCTCGCCTACAGGTTCTTTAGTTAGATCTTTGTAAGAGTACTTGGCGTAACGTTTAGCAGGTGAGGAGATAGCAGCTCCCGTAAACGTTTGAATAAAATATTGGCGTCGTTCTTGCTGCGTTCTTTGAAGTTGGTCGTAGTGATTAAATGACCAGCCTAGCGAGCTCTGGTTATCTATTGAAAAAACGACTTTAACTTTATAGCTGCCGCGCTCTAGCAAATACACCTTTGAAACATTCACTCCCGCGGGGGATTTCCAATGCAGAGCGACCTTTAAGGTGTTGTCGTTGTTACCTAATTTGAAACTCTCTTTTTCGCTGGTGAAATTTGCGTAATGGTCAGCGCTCTCACCTGTCACCGCCTTAAGTCCGCCTTGGTAAACAAAGAAGCGTTCAGTAGAGTTATCAAGGAGATTGAAGGTCGACGAAGCTGCCTCTTCGTTCAGTGGGAAACGAACAAGGCCAGCTCGCTCTATAACACCACCAGTGAGATTTATTCGGAGTTTAAGAACATCTGTTTCAACTGTGACGAAAGAAGAATTGGTGTGATTGGATTCGCTGCTGCTGAGTTCATTTGGTGCAATTCGGGTCGCGCTGTTTTGGACGATATTTGGAGTTGAGTCTGGCCGTTCGGTCGAGGGGCTGGCTGGAGTGGTTAATGGGACGGCCGCAGGCGGTGCATAGTCTCGTTGCCAAGCTTCCCACAACATGAGAGAAATGAAGCTAAATGCTATCAGGAGGATTAGTCGGGTTTGTTCCATAGGCATAGGAAAAAAATCAGAGGGTTTTAAGGTTATCCTGAACTCGCGAGACTTCATTCCAAAGCGCGTCTAAACAAATAAAGAGCTTCGCAGAGTTGGCCTTGGCAGCGATAGCGTTTGCTTGCACGATGACGTCTATGCAAATCAGCCTATGGGTATTTAAGCGAAAGGATTCTCGGATAATCCTCTTTAATCGGTTTCGATCAACGGCGCGGGCGATGTAGCGTTTGGATATCGCCACACCAAGTCTTGTGTTAGTTGAGGCACTCGGTCCAGAGAAGACGTTGAAATAAACAGAGCGGGTACGTTTTCCGGTCCGAAATAGCCGGAGATAGGCGGTGCCACCGCTGAGCTTTGATTCCCTTGAGAAGCCTTTGATATGTCTACACCGGCGTCAGTCGGGCACGACCTTTAGCGCGGCGCGATTTCAAGACTAGGCGGCCCCCTTTGGTACTCATTCGCGCCCTAAATCCATGCGTGCGTGCGCGTTTTAATTTACTGGGTTGATAAGTACGTTTCATTATTAGGGGCCTTATTTGGACTGTTGCACCGTATGGATGTCCTTTACGGCAAGCCGCTAATGATATTTGTCCCGTATCTATACTGTCAATTTGAGAATGAAGCAGAACCGCTGAACATCCTGTGGATAACCTTGATAGGGCTCGTTAGACTTAAGCGAGACCTATTTCCTAATAAAAATCGCTACCCGATGACAGTTTCTTGGACGAGTTGCTTACGAATCTTAGAAGGTGAGCTTTCACCTCAACAGTACAACACCTGGATTCGGCCGCTTTCAGCGGAAACGCACGCGGCGACTTTAACTGTCTCAGCGCCAAATAAATTTGTTTGCGAATGGGTGCGTGATAAGTACGGGGCGAAAATCGGAGAAATATCAAAGGCGCTTTCCGGAGGCAAAATAACGACGGTTGCGTTCGTCGTGATGGCTCCGTTAGAAAACGAGGTTCCTAATAATCGTTCGTCGCAACTTACTAATATCAAAGACCTTCCTAAATTTAACCTATCGGCGAAAGGTTTAAAGCGGGATTTCACTTTTGATAGCTTTGTAGAGGGGAAATCGAATCAGTTGGCCCGCGCTGCTTCGCTCCAAGTAGCGGAAAATCCTGGCAAAGCCTATAACCCGCTCTTCATTTGTGGGGGGGTTGGGTTAGGTAAGACTCACCTTATGCAGGCTATAGGCAATCTGTTGTTGAGTCATAAACCCGGTGCAAAAGTTCAGTATATGCATTCGGAGAAATTTGTCGGTGACATGGTTAGGGCTCTTCAGCACAATTCTATTAATGAGTTCAAAAGGAAGTACCGAACGGTCGATGCATTACTTATTGACGATATTCAATTTTTCGCGGGGAAGGAACGGTCGCAAGAAGAGTTTTTCCATACGTTCAATGCCTTGTTGGAAAGTCAGCAACAAATTGTTCTTACCTGTGATCGGTATCCACGAGAGGTGACAGGGGTCGAAGAGCGTCTAAAGTCTCGTTTCGGCTGGGGTCTTACGGTAGCAATCGAGCCACCAGAACTGGAAACACGGGTGGCTATTTTGATGAGCAAAGCTGAACGTAGTGGACTTAGTTTGCCGCACGAAGTGGCTTTTTTTGTCGCCAAACGCTTTCGGTCAAATATCCGAGAACTTGAAGGAGCCTTGCATCGAATGGAAGCAAACGCTCACTTTTCCGGCAGCGCTATAAACATTGAGTTTGCTCGAGAGGCACTAAAAGATTTGTTGGCACTGCAAGATAAACTGGTCTCTATTGAGAATATTCAGAAAACGGTAGCCGAATATTACAAAATGAGAGTCTCTGAGCTGGTTTCGAAGCGAAGAAATCGTTCGATTGCAAGACCAAGACAAATCGCGATGGCGCTTTCGAAAGAGTTGACCAATCACAGCCTGCCGGAGATAGGTGATGCGTTTGGGGGACGAGATCACACGACTGTAATTCACGCCTGTCGGAAAATTGCAGACTTAAGGCGCTCCGAGAACCGGATAAACGAAGATTTCATTAGCCTTGAGCGGATTCTTAGTAATTAAACACTTGGGTTTTTAATTTATCCACAGGATTCAAGACTATTTTAAGAAGAGTTACTAGTGGAATAAATTAACATAACCCCTTGTATAATAAAATAATAATTGAATTAAAAGACTTACTAGATAGATTAATTAATACAACAGATTAATGATATTAAGATGAAGATTAGTATTGAAAGAGAAACTCTTTTGTCGGCTTTACAGGCTGTAGCGAACGTAGTTGAGAGACGACAAACCCTTCCGATACTGAGCAATGTGTTGTTGGCAGCGGAAAATGACGAAATCACCGTAACTGCTACAGATATGGAAGTTGAGGCAGTAGCTAGAGTGGCTGCGAAGATAGGTCGAGCGGGAACATTGACCGTTCCTGGTAGGAAATTATTGGACATTTGCCGCTCCCTTCCCGCACTTTCTCTTATTTCAATCGAAGAAAAAGATAAGAAAATTAGGATTCAGTCAGGTCGAAGTAAGTTTGTACTTTCGACCTTACCGCCAAATGAATTTCCACTAGTAGGTATTTCTACAGAGGAATTTTCTTTCAAACTAGAAGCCAATGTGCTTCAGGATTTGATATCGAGTACCCAATTTGCGATGGCCCATCAAGATGTTCGGTACTACCTCAATGGGCTCTTATTAGAGGTCACTAGTACCTCAATAAAAACAGTAGCAACAGATGGCCACCGCCTAGCGTTGAGTGAACGTTTAATTTCATTGGAGATGGGCGATCTAAGGCAATTGATAATTCCGCGCAAAGGAGTCGCTGAAATACAGCGACTGGCGAACAATTCTTCAGAACCTATCACTATTAGTGTTTTTTCGAATGTACTAAGAATTTCCACTGCAACCCAATCTCTTACAATTAAATTGGTTGACGGTAAGTTTCCAGACTATGAGCGGGTACTACCGAAAGGTGGTAACAAATTGGTTGTGGCTAATCGGGAACTTTTAAAAGCCGCGTTACAACGAACCTCTATTTTGTCGAATGAGAAATTCAGAGGTGTTCGGCTAAATTTCAGCAAGCAGGTTCTGAAGACTTCTGCGCACAACCCTGAACAGGAAGAGGCTGAGGAAGAAATAGAAGTTGATTATGACGGAGAAAATCTAGAAATAGGCTTTAATGTCTCATATCTCCTTGATGTACTTAATGTTCTTCAAACAGAGAATATCCAAATAATACTTTCCGACTCGAATAGTAGTTGTTTAATGCAAGCGCCCGACGAGGCACCAGGAAGATATGTCGTAATGCCGATGCGATTGTAGGCTGGTTAACAATAGTGGTGACGAAATTAACGAATGAGAATTTCTCGTCTGCGAGCCTACAATTTACGAAAAATTAGATTGTTAGACATCTCTCCATCAGAAGGTATTAATCTGATTTGGGGAGCTAACGGAAGTGGGAAGACCACATTACTTGAAGCCATTCATATACTTCATTCGGGTAAATCTTTTAGGCCAAGTCGCTTTCCAGATTTAGTCACGCAAGGAGAACTGCAATTTGGAGTTAGAGGTGATGTTTATTTTCAAGATAAGCAAATAGGTGCTGAGCAAAGTTTTAAAGTGCAGAAAGAGCGCCTGTCTACGAATATCGAAGTAAATGAAAAAATGGTTACGAGTGCTTCTGCACTGGCAAAGGCCTTTCCGCTTTTGATCGTCGAACCGAACAGTTTTGGGATCGTAGATGGCGGCCCTAGGCTGCGACGTTCTCTGCTTGATCGAGCGACGTTTCACGTGGAACAAGATTTTCTAAGGAACTCCCGAAATTACGTATACGCGCTTGCTCAGCGTAATCGACTCCTGAAATTAAACGCTAGGGCGAACCAATTGGGATTTTGGGGAGAAGAATTGGCTCGGCATGGGGAGGAAATTAGTGTTGCCAGAACGCGTTGTGTAGACGCACTCAATCAGCAATTCAAATCCGGACATGAAATGGAGGAGATCTTGGGCCAGATCCGACTGAAGTACCGACAAGGGTGGAAAGAAGGCATCACTTTAAAAGACGCGCTCGCTTTGAATGTGTCGCAGGAAGCCGCCTCTGGAATAACCCTAATTGGACCTCACAAAGCCGAAATAGAGATTCAAGTTGGCGGCAGCGGCGTCGCAAGAACCGCCTCCAGAGGGCAAATAAAAGCAATCGTCATCTCAATTGTCGCCGCGCTATCCAAATACGTTTTTCAGGCAATTGGTGTTAGGCCAATTATGCTGGTTGATGATTTTGCGGCGGAACTCGACGATTCGATGAGTTCTCTAGTCCTCCAGATGATGAACAGCACCAACAGCCAGGTTTTTATAACCTCCATCAATAATCACGCCACGAAGAACTCCCAACTTGAAACCGCCGGTACGTTTCACGTGAAACAAGGTTCTGTGAATACGCTTCATTAAACTTGCCAATTTGATTGTAGAAATAAAATGTCCAATTACGACTCAACAAGCATAAAAGTTCTTAAAGGTCTGGAGGCTGTTCGTAAAAGACCTGGAATGTATATCGGTGACACTGATGATGGCACGGGCCTGCACCACATGGTCTTTGAAGTCGTCGACAACGGTGTAGATGAAGCGCTCGCTGGTCATTGCACTGAAATTACTGTCAAGGTGCATGCGAATAACGCAGTTTCAGTAGCGGACAACGGTCGCGGTATTCCTGTGGATCTGCACGAAGAAGAACAACTTTCGGCGGCAGAAGTCATTATGACAACCCTCCATGCTGGAGGGAAATTCGACGATAACTCCTATAAAGTTTCCGGAGGGCTACACGGCGTTGGGGTTTCGGTAGTAAACGCTCTCTCAGAGACTCTACGACTAAATATTTGTCGTGATGGTTTCGAGTGGTTTCAGGAGTACCACGAAGGTGACCCGGTTGAGCCACTCAAACAACTTCGACCATCAAGTGAGAGAGGAACGAAAGTCACCTTTTTCCCAAGTCCTACAATCTTTAAAAACATCGAATTCCAGTACGAGATCCTGGCGAACCGTCTCCGTGAACTCGCCTTTCTCAATTCTGGCCTGAGAATTTATTTAATTGACGAGAGAAATAATCGTTCAGACACATTCGAATACGTGGGGGGCATAGCGGCGTTTATCAAACATCTGCACAAAACCCGCCAGGCGCTACATCCCAGCATCATCCATATTGATGCAGTTAAGGACGATGTTCGTGTTGAACTCGCTTTGCAATGGAATGATTCCTATCAAGAAAATATTTTTTGTTATACGAACAACATACCGCAAAGAGATGGCGGAACCCATCTCGCTGGTTTTCGTGCGGCACTCACGAGAACGGTTAACAGCTATTTTGAAAAAGAAGGGATTCTAGCCAAGCAAAAAATTAACGTTACAGGGGAAGATGCCCGAGAGGGCCTTACAGCAATTTTGTCAGTCAAAGTCCCGGATCCAAAATTCTCATCTCAGACGAAAGAAAAGTTGGTTTCAAGTGAAGTTAAAGCAGCCGTTGAATCAGTCTTTTCGGAATACCTAGCCGCGTTTCTGCTAGAGAAGCCCCATGAAGCCAAAGTTATTATCGGGAAGATCATAGAGGCAGCGCGTGCACGCGAGGCAGCAAGAAAGGCTCGAGAATTAACGCGCAGAAAAACGGCCCTGGATGTTGCTGGCCTGCCGGGAAAACTAGCTGATTGCCAAGAGCGCGACCCCAGTCGCTCAGAGCTGTTCATCGTTGAAGGAGACTCAGCAGGCGGTTCCGCGAAACAAGGACGTGATCGCAAGAATCAAGCCGTGCTTCCTTTGAAAGGAAAAATCCTCAACGTAGAAAAAGCTAGGTTTGACAAGATGTTGTCATCCACCGAAGTGGCGACACTCATTACAGCCCTGGGTTGCGGAATCGGCGCAGATGAGTACGACCCTGATAAATTGCGCTATCACCGAATCATCATCATGACGGATGCGGATGTTGACGGTTCCCACATTCGAACACTTTTGCTCACGTTCTTTTATCGTCAGATGCCTGAGTTATTCAAGCGAGGACATATTTATATTGCGCAACCGCCTCTTTATAAAGCAAAAAAAGGGAAGCAGGAAAAATATCTAAAAGACGAAGGAGCGCTGGAGGACTATCTGCTCGAATTGGCATTACAAGACACTATGGTGCGTTCCCCCGACCAAAATATCGAAGGACCGGCTCTATCGATTCTTGGCGAACAGTATCTGGTTCTCAAACGTTTGGTCGGCCGCATGTCCCGCCGTTTTGATGATTCAATACTGAGCACCTTACAAAAAGTAAGCGTGTATACCCATCCGGATTCGCGGGTGTTGGAGTATCTCCAACAATGGGTTCAGGAAATTAACGAGATGATCAAAAAACACAGCGGGTCGACTGACGGTCTTATTGCCCACTTGGTGTACCAAGAACTCGATCTTTGGAAGATTCGATTCGATATTCTTGCGCACGGCATTGAACGGCAAGTCTTTCTAGACAAAGACTTTTTCCTCTCTCTGGAATACAGACAGCTTTGTTCGCTAAGTCACAAATTAGAGCAACCACAAGCTGCCATGTCCGTTATGCGTGGCGATGAAACGACCAAAGTAGCGTCGCTTCGCGAGGCGCTCGATTGGCTTCTCCAGGATTCGAAACGCGGGATTCATATTCAACGCTATAAAGGATTAGGTGAGATGAATCCTGACCAACTTTCTGAAACCACGATGAATGTCGAAACACGGAATCTACTGCAGGTGCGAATTGATGATGCTGTGGTGGCAGATGAAATCTTCTCCACATTGATGGGTGACCAGGTAGAACCACGCAGGGAATTCATTGAACGTCACGCGCTGACGGTAACTAATTTGGATACCTAAACTCTAGCAGCCGCGGACTTAGGACTGTCCCACTGCGGCGGTGTTAAGGCGGTCCAATGTCTTCGCGAATTTTCGTTACATAGCACCACTTTGCGCCTCAAAATCACGCAAAATTGTTCGCGCTTTCCCACTCGCCTCGCGACGAACACCTAAGTCCGACTGGCTGCTAGAGATTGTTGAAGGAATTCTTCACGATCGCAATGCGACTACCAACGCATCAACTTTTCGCGCGCCGCCCGCAAGCAGGACCTTTGCAGCGGTTTCGATGGTTGCCCCAGTGGTTGAAACATCATCGATTAGCATCACCGCGCGCCCACCCACATCTCCGTTAAGTTGAAACGCCTGCGCCAAGTTCTGAAGGCGCGCCTTGCGACTAAGTCCTTTCTGCGGCCGTTGCCATCCTTTGCGAACGAGCAACTGAGTATTTAGCGGAACGCCAAGTACTGAGCTTGCTGCCTGGGCCATCGGCACCACGTGATTGTGGCCGCGCAAAAGGAGGCGCGGCCACGGCATTGGAATGGGAACCAGAAGGTCCGCGTCTATATTCGTAGTGTGTATATGGGACGCCAGTAAGTGCCCTAACAGAGCGGACAGACCCACCTCACGACGATATTTCGCACCAATGATCATTAAGTTTATGGGACTCTCGTAAGAGAACGCGCCCCGCAGCGAGCCACCTATAAGCTCTCGTTGTTGCTTAGCACCAGAAAGCCAGGGCAAGTCAGCCGAGCAAGCGGCGCAAATGGCGGAGAGGGCATCTGTCGCTAAGCACAATCGACAGCGATGAGTGCTCGAAGAGACCCTTAACGTTCGCAGAAATAAAGCCCAGTTGTTAAGGTAAATGGCTTGCGCTAACCTTGACGGCAGCGAACTAAGTAACGGCATATCGTGACTTCCTTGTCACTTCGCGAATAATTTCAGGAGTAACCCAATGTCCGTGGTTTCGATTGACGAAGATTATCAGCATCACGCCCAAGTTCGTACTAATCCGCAGCGCTGGTCCACCGATGAAGCCAGCAAGCTTCTAAGTCAGCCGTTAATGGATCTTTTGTACCGCGCGCAAACCACCCATCGCGCAAATTTCGACCCGAACCAAGTCCAACTCAGCACCCTTCTAAACATCAAAACCGGTGGCTGTTCGGAAGACTGCGCCTACTGCCCGCAAAGCGCCCGCTACGAAACGAACGTATCAGCGGGCGATTTGCTCGACGTCGAAACTGTCAGATTGGCCGCACAAAATGCCAAGAAAGCTGGCGCGACCCGATTTTGCATGGGCGCTGCCTGGCGCGCACCCAAGGACAGGGACCTGGAAAGGGTCCTGCCACTCATCCAGGCGGTCAAGGATTTAGGCTTAGAATCCTGTGTCACCCTAGGTATGCTGCAGCCTCATCATGCAGCAAAACTCAAAAATGCTGGGCTCGATTACTACAATCACAATCTCGACACCTCACCTGAATTCTACGGCAACATCATCTCGACCCGTACTTATCAGGATCGATTAGACACCCTCGAAGCCGTGCGTGACGCAGGCATCAACGTATGCTGCGGCGGCATTATCGGTATGGGAGAGTCGCTAGACGATCGCGCAAGCCTGTTATGCACTCTCGCCAATCTGCCCGTTCAGCCAGAAAGCGTTCCTATCAACATGCTCGTGCGCGTTAAAGGAACTCCGCTTGCCGATGCGCCCGCGATCGATAGCCTTGAGATGGTGCGCACCATCGCAGCAGCGCGCGTGATGCTACCGAAGGCCTATGTGCGTTTGTCTGCGGGGCGGCGCGAAATGAGTGATGAGACGCAGGCGCTATGTTTCTTTGCGGGCGCGAATTCCGTGTTTTACGGCGAGCAGCTGTTAACGACAGACAACCCACTGACAGTCGAAGATCGCCAGTTATTTGCCAAGCTCGGGCTCTCAACCTCGACCGTTGCGCACGAGTAACCCTTCGTGTTGTTCGCGCGTTTCGCGGAATCCTTGGCTGCTATAGCGCGAGAAAATAGAACCCGTTCGCTGGAAACCAACCAAGCCCCGCAAGGCGTCGAAATCGACATCGATAATCGGCGTCTCCTGAATTTCTGTAGCAACGATTATCTCGGCTTGGCAAATCACCCCGTCCTGATAGATGCGCTACAGGAAGGTGCACACCGTTACGGTGTAGGCGCGGGTGCGGCAGCACTACTGTCGGGTTATAGCGAAGCCCATCAGGAATTGGCCGAAGGCCTAGCACGAGTCACAAAACGAGAACGCGCACTAATCTTCTCGTCCGGCTACATGGCTAATCTCGGCGTTCTGTCGGGTCTAGTGGCGAGCGACGAGCAAGTACTTTCAGACCAACTCAACCATGCGTCGCTGATTGACGGCGTACGGCTCTCCAAAGCAGAAAATGTGCGCTACGCCCACGGCGATATGCTTGAACTCGAAGCCGCGCTGGTTGCCACCGCGCCCACTCGCACATGGGTGGTGACCGATGGGCTGTTTAGCATGGACGGTGATTTCGCACCGCTCCCGACAATCGCGGCGCTCGCCAAGCGCCATGAGGCGATCGTGGTGTGTGATGATGCACACGGGTTTGGGGTGTTTGGGGGTGGCGCAGGCACCGTCGCGCATTTTAAATTGCAAGAAGCCGACGTCCCTTTGCTAGTGGTTACCTTCGGCAAAGCACTTGGTACGGTCGGCGCGGCAGTGCTGGGGCCGGCGGTGTTGATTGAAAGCTTGCTACAGAATGCACGTACTTTCATCTATGACACCGCGCCGTCTCCCGCGATGTCATATGCAACATCCCGGGCGCTGCGTTTAGTCACCGAAGACGCTTCATTTCGTGAACGGCTTTTTAGCAACCTCAGATATTTCCGCGCAGCGCTTAACGCTACCGGAATACCCGTCCCACGCGGCGAAGGCCCGATTCAGATCCTGCTTATAGGTGACGGGGCGACAGCGCTACGAGTGGCTGCAGGACTGCGTGAAAAAGGACTTTATGTGCGCGCCATTCGACCGCCGACGGTGCCCAAAGACACGGCGCGTCTAAGAATCTGCATCAGCGCCGCGCACCAGCAGCAACATCTTGATCGCCTGGTAGAAGGTTTAGCAGGTTATCGCGATCAATTCCGGCCCCTCGTGTGAAATGCCTGACAAATTCGATGCGCAATTAGATTCTTCAGCCGTACGCCGCGCATTCAACAGGGCCGCAGCAACCTATGACGAATCCGCCGTCCTCCAGCGCGAAGTTGGCGAGCGGCTGGTCGCCCGTTTGCAGTTCATGCAAATCGAACCCACACGCATTCTCGATCTTGGGGCTGGCACCGGTTATTGCGCACGCTTGTTGGAAGCGCGCTATCGTCGCGCGCAGCTGTTCTTACTGGACCCCGCGCAGGCACTGTTGGCGCGTGCGCGTAAGCACAGCAAGCGGTGGTTCTCACACACCCAATTACTGTGTGCGGACGCGGCGCAAAGCGGTCTCGCGGATCGCTCAATTGACTTAATTTTCTCCAATTTGGCGTTGCATTGGTGCGGCGAGTTGTTGCCAGTTTTTAAAGAATGCCGCCGGGTGTTGCGCCCTGGCGGGTTGCTGCTCTTCTCCACGCTGGGTCCTTCCACCTTGCAGGAATTGCGGGCAGCTTGGTCCGCGCTCGATGAAGACCCGCACGTCCATATATTTCTCGATATGCATGACATCGGCGATGCACTGGTCAACAGTGGCTTATCGTCGCCGATACTTGATCGGGAGAATCTGGTCCTAACTTACTCGGAGATTGCCGGCTTGCTACGCGACCTAAAGGCGAGCGGTGGAACCAATAGTCATCAGCAGCGCAAGCGGGGTTTATCAGCGCACGCAACATTCGCGGCGTTAGGAGCGGCTTACGAGCGCTTTCGCCAACACGGGCTGCTACCGGCGACTTATGAAATTGTTTTCGGGCATGCCTGGGCGCCGCTAGCTGAAACTCGTCCGCAGGACGGCAGTACTGTCGCTACCTTCCCATTCAAGAATCTGAGCAAGCGGGTCTCATGAACTGCTTCATTTCCGGCACCGATACAGGGGTGGGCAAGACCGCAGTAACCTGTGGACTTTTGCTCGCACTACGAGCGCGAGGCACCCGCGCCGCAGGCATGAAGCCGGTCGCCGCCGGTGTTGCGCTGGATGGTCGCAACGAAGATGTGGTCGCACTCCACGCAAGTTCCATGGCCGGACTGCCCCCGAACGCCGTCAATCCCTATCTATTCAAAGCACCCGTCGCGCCGAATATTGCGGCTAATCTGGAGAAGCGCGTGATTACCTGGCCGCAGCTAACGGCCGGGTTTCGCACCTTGAGCGCAGCCGCGGAGGTCGTTCTGGTGGAAGGCGTAGGCGGGTGGCGGGTTCCTTTTAGTGAGGAATTGATGCAGGCCGCGCTGCCACAAAGCTGGTCACTGCCGGTAATTCTGGTCGTGGGGATTCGCCTAGGCGCCATCAACCACACACTGTTAACTGTCGCGGCAATTGCGCACGATCGCTGCCCCTTGTTTGGCTGGATCGCCAATGTGATCGACCCAGAATATTCTTATGTAGAAGAGACCATCGCCAGTTTGGCGACGCGTATTGAGGCGCCGCTACTCGCACGTATTCCCTGGTCTGGTACGCCAACCTCCGAATTTATGGCCGGCCAGCTAGCCGCTGTTGCGCACGCGCTCGAAAGCTGAGGGCAGCGCAAGGATGGAAGTTTTGCCCAACGAGCACGCGCCAACCACTTGGATAATTCGCCCGCATCGCGCGCTGACTTGGCAGCAGGCGAAGCGTTGGTTAACGCTTCTCAGTCTCCTCCCGGCGAGCAGTGGCCTATTCTTCCTAGCCTATGGCGCGCCGCTGGTGCTGCCGTTCGCCGGCCTTGAAATTGCGCTGCTGTGGACTGCGTTCTACTACGTTTTATCAAGCGGCGAATGGCGCGAAGTCGTGCGGCTGCAAGAGTCACAATTGATCATAGAAAAAGGTCGAAGCCAACCGACTGAAACCCATCGCTTCGACCGCTATTGGGTCAGAATTGAACTCCGAGGCGCGCCTTATAATTGGTATCCCAGCCGCCTATGCGTGACTTCGCACGGCCGCGAAGTTTGCCTAGGGCAATTCCTCACGGATGGGGAGCGCACAGAATTAGCGCGATCTTTGATTAACGCCATCCACAAAACCCGCTAGAATGCCCCCGGATTGACCTTCGCCCAGACCGCGCTCTGATTGAAATCACCGGCCACTATTTGGCGCCGAGAGTGATGATCGACGCATTCGTGCCACGCATTGCGGTGCCGAGTTCAGGCGAACATGAATACGTTTTTGCACCTTCGAACGCTTGTGGGGAGCCAATAGCATGATGAGACCGATTTCAAAACCTGGTGGCCTGCGCGCGGTATGCGCGTCGCTCTTGTTGCTGCTACCAGGGTTCGCCAACGCCGCGTGGGATCAGCTGAATCTACCACGCGGTGTCACCCCCTACAGCAATATCGTCTACGACTTACACATGCTGATACTGTGGGTGTGCGTCGCAATCGGCATCGTGGTGTTCGGTGCGATTTTCTATTCCATCTTCAAATTTCGGAAGTCACAGGGTGCAGTCGCCGCCCAATGGCACGAAAGCACCACCGTTGAAGTTCTGTGGACAGTAGTCCCTTTCGTTATTTTGATTGCGATGGCCGTACCAGCTACCAAAGCGCTGATCATGATGGAGGATGTCAGCGACTCCGATCTTACGATCAAGGTCACCGGATACCAGTGGAAATGGCATTACGAATACATCAATGAAGGTGTAGAGGTCTTCAGTACCCTCGCCCAAACCAGCAATGTCGCGCGCCAACTCCACTCTGGCGTTGACCCTGCAACGGTTGAGAATTATTTGTTGGAAGTGGATAACGAAATCGTGGTGCCGGTGAACCAAAAGATTCGCTTCCTGACCACCGCCGGTGATGTTATCCATGCGTGGTGGGTGCCCGACCTGGGTTGGAAGCGCGATGCGGTACCAGGTTATATCAACGAGTCGTGGGCCACGATTCAGGAAGCCGGCGTCTATCGTGGGCAATGTGCCGAACTGTGCGGCAAAGACCATGGCTTTATGCCGATTGTGATCCGCGCAGTGCCGCTGCCGGAGTTTCAGAAATGGCTGGCAGACCACAAAACCGCGCAGCCGCCGGTCGCACTCAGTGCCCCCGCAGCACCTGACAGTCAACTCATCGTCCAGCGCCACTAGGTCTCTGGAACTTTATTGCAATCGGCATCGAACGAGGAACCGCAAATGAGCGAAGCAGCTGTCCACGACCATCACGACCACCACTACAAGGGTGGCATTATGCGTTGGTTGACCACCACGAATCACAAGGACATCGGCACGATGTACTTAGTGTTCTCGTTGATTATGTTTTTCATTGGGGGCGCGATGGCGATGGTCATTCGCCTCGAACTCTTCCAACCAGGCCTGCAGTTTGTGGATCCGCAGCTGTTCAACAGCATGACCACCATGCATGCCTTGGTGATGATTTTCGGTGCGGTCATGCCAGCCTGGACGGGTTTCGCAAACTGGTTAGTGCCGATGATGATCGGCGCGCCAGACATGGCGCTACCGCGACTAAATAATTGGAGTTTCTGGATTCTGCCGTTCGCGTTCACTTTGCTCTTGAGCACACTCTTTATGCCAGGCGGCGGACCTGCCGGCGGCTGGACCATGTATCCCCCGCTGGTGCTCCAAACGGGGATGGCGTTCCCGTTCTTGATTTTCGCGGTACATTTCATGGGGGCGTCGTCGATCGCAGGCGCCATCAATATCATCGCGACGGTGTTCAATTTGCGCGCCCCCGGCATGTCGCTGATGAAATTGCCGCTGTTCGTATGGACCTGGATCATCACCGCCTTCCTGTTGATTGCCTCGATGCCGGTGCTCGCCGGCGCGGTCACCATGTTGCTGACGGACAAATTCTTCGGCACCTCATTCTTCAGTGCAGCCGGCGGCGGCGATCCGGTGATGTTCCAGCACATTTTCTGGTTCTTCGGGCATCCTGAAGTTTATATTTTGATCCTTCCGGCCTTCGGCATCGCCTCGGCAATTATTCCGACCTTCGCGCGGAAGCCCCTATTTGGCTACAGCTCCATGGTGTACGCCGCCGCATCGATCGCCTTTCTCTCGTTTATTGTGTGGGCGCACCACATGTTCACCGTGGGTATGCCACTCGCGGGTGAGCTGTTCTTTATGTATGCCACGATCCTGATCGCCGTCCCGACAGGCGTGAAAGTCTTCAATTGGGTGGCCACCATGTGGCAAAGTTCGATGACTTTCGAAACCCCGATGCTGTTCGCGATCAGTTTCGTCGTGCTGTTCACGATTGGGGGCTTCTCGGGGCTGATGCTGGGCGTGACCCCGATTGATTTCCAGTATCACGATACCTATTTCGTCGTGGCCCATTTCCACTACGTGCTCGTGACTGGCGCGATATTCGCAATCATGGCGGGAACCTATTTCTGGTTGCCCAAGTGGACCGGCCATATGTATGACGAGACGCTCGGCAAATGGCATTTTTGGCTATCCACAATCTCCGTGAACGTGTTGTTCTTCCCGCAGCATTTCCTCGGCCTGGCCGGAATGCCGCGCCGGATCCCGGACTACGCAGTGCAATTTGCAGACTGGAACATGGTCTCAAGCATTGGTGGCTTTGTCTTCGGTGCTTCACAGATCCTGTTTTTAATTGTAATCGTGAAATGCGCGCGCGGCGGTGCCAAGGCAACCGCACAGGTATGGGAAGGCGCGCATGGCCTGGAGTGGACCTTGCCTTCGCCGCCGCCTTATCACAGTTTTTCGACGCCGCCGGAGCCGGCGACGATCGAGGGTGGTAATCGCTGATGCGAACCGAGGCGGCCGAAGCTCAGCGCCAACGGGCGCGCCGGACGGCCGGTGCGTTGGCGTTGTTGGCGTTCTCGTTTTATTTGGCTTTCTTCCTGCAGCATTTTGTCTGAACGTATGACGCGAACCTTGCGTAGCGCGAATCGTCGGCTGGTCTCCAAGCTCACGCTGGTGGTGCTGGCGATGTTCGGCTTCGGCTACTTGCTGGTGCCTCTGTATAACGTATTCTGCGAATTGACGGGGGTGAACGGTAAGACTGGCCGCTTATCAGGCGCTGAAGCTGCAGTAATCCCCGTGGATGACGCACGTCTAATCACGGTTGAATTTGTTACCAATGTGAATTCTGGTTTTTCCTGGGCCTTCAAACCGCTGACGACGAAGGTTGAAGTGCATCCGGGAATGGAAACCGAAGTGATGTTCGAAGTGACCAATCAAAGCGCTGAAACCGTCACAGGTCAGGCGGTTCCCAGCGTCGCGCCGAACGCTGCGGCACGCTACTTCAGCAAAACCGAATGCTTCTGTTTTACGCAGCAAACCTTAACGACCGGCGAAACCAGGCAGATGCCGGTGCGCTTCGTGGTTAACCCCAAGTTGCCTAAGAATATTCAAACCCTAACATTGGGATATACCTTTTTTCGTTCCACCATTCAGATATCGGCAAGTCCTAAGCTTGCCGGAAATGCGGACCCTCGGTCCTAAATGCAGTCAATTTTTCTGTAAACGAGAATCTAGCTATGGCAAACGTACACGCCGCGCATCACCACTACTATGTTCCTGACGCAAGCAAGTGGCCGTTCATTGCAGCACTTTCAATTTTCACGATGTTCGTGGGAGGAGCACTTACGCTCAACCATCTAAGTATCGGACCCGAAGTTCTCGGCGGCGGTTTTATCTTATTTGTGTACATGATGTTCGGCTGGTTCGGGGATGTGATCAGCGAAAGCGAGAAAGGCACTTATGGCCAGTGGGAAGACACCAGCTTCCGCATGGGCATGATGTGGTTCATCTTCTCCGAAGTGATGTTCTTCGCGGCTTTTTTCGGCGCCTTGTTTTATGCGCGCGTGCTCTCGGTGCCGTGGTTGTCCGGCGCTGGTGCCGAAGGCGGCACCCATGAATTCCTGTGGCCAAACTTCCTGGCCGACTGGCCTCTGCTGCAATTGCCGCAGGGGTATGGTTTTAAGGAGGCGAAGGATGTGATCGGTGCGTGGGGTGTGCCCGCACTGAACACGGCTATTTTGCTCGCCAGTGGCGGCACCGTGACTTGGGCGCATTGGGGGCTCAAATACAATAAGCGCGGCCAGTTGATTCTCGGCTTGGCGCTGACCGTCGCGTTGGGCGTGCTATTCGTCGGCTTCCAAGCCCAAGAGTATGGCCATGCGTATCACGAATTAGGCCTTACGATGAATGCGGGCATTTACGGTGCCACGTTCTTTATGTTGACTGGCTTCCATGGTTTTCACGTCACCATGGGCACGCTGATGCTGTTCGTGATCCTGATGCGCTCGATACGCGGGCACTTCAAGCCCGAACATCATTTCGCCTTTGAAGCAGTGGCGTGGTACTGGCACTTTGTGGACGTGGTGTGGATTGGGCTCTTTATTTTCGTCTACTGGATCTGATCGCGCTGAATGTCAGATTGAAGGGCGCTCAGTTGAGCGCCCTTTTTTGTGCTGAATTTTCAGCTAGGCAGACGAGCCTTAGCCTCCGCGCGGCTCAATGATCCCCAGCGCATATAGCACCATCAATAAAATAAACAGCCCGATCGATAAACCCACCCGCACAGTCAAGGCTTTAACGCCCGCCGTGCCGGAATCTCGGCCGCGAAAGAGCGCGCTGAAAGCGGTGGCGAGGGCGCCCACAATCAACAACAACAGCACAATCACGATGAATTTGATGATGGGATGGTGTTCCATTCGGACCTCTTTGTTGAATGCACGCGCGCAACACGGCGACGCTGTGGGCCGGCGATGAACGGATGGCGTTTCCGACCGGGCCGTGCCTCCACCTGGGCGACCATTCTACTTTTCCCGTGCCTGATAAGTCTTGGGATGTGGCAACTTGATCGTGCGCAACAGAAACTTGCGCTCCATATGCAAGCCATGGCGCAGCGTGATACCCCGGTGCTGCAGTTGTCGACGGCGCGCGATCTTGGTGTGGCAACGCGCGGCAGATCGGTGCGCGCCACGGGCCGATATCTCGCCCCGAATCTACTGTTAGACAATCGCATCAGAGGGGGTCGAACGGGGTATGAAGTCATCACCCCCTTCAAACTGAGTGACGGAACGCAGGTACTCGTCGCGCGCGGCTGGGTGGTCGCGGACGCTGATCGAACCCGCTTACCGCTAGTCATCTTGCCGGACACGGCGACCTTGTTTGGCCGCTTTGGGCAGGTGCCGCCAGTGGGGATACGCTTAGGCGGCAGTTCTGAAATTGAGCAGCTAACGACTTCATTGCTGCGAATTCAGCGACTCGATACAGCGCTTGTCGCGCAAAAGCTCGGCTACGCATTGCCCGCCGGGCTTATTTACTTAGATCCTTCGGCGCCGAACGGCTACGATCGACATTGGCCCGCTCCTTCCAGCGACGTCAGCAAACACCATGCCTATGCGGTGCAGTGGTTTGCGCTCGCCGTCGTGTTGGTGGCGCTCTACGTAAAGATTAATTTGTCACCAGGATACCCCCGTGAACCCTGACCAGCCCGTTTCGAAAGCGCGCAACCGGCTGCTTTTGGCCGCGATTACGCTGCTCTTTGTTGCGCCGATTTTCATCGCCTGGCTGCTCACCTCCGGCGCCCTGAACTGGCACAGCCGAGGGTTCGTGAATCGTGGACAGCTTGTCACACCGCCATTCGATCTATCCCCTTATGCCGCGCAGGTGGGATTTGCGCCTTTGTTTAAGCTGCAACCCAGCGAGTGGGCAATGGTCTATCTGGAACCGGGCGTGTGCGCGCTGGCTTGTGGCAAAGCACTCGATGAATTACTGGTGCTGCGTGAACTGCTGGGCCAGGGCGCAGTGCGCGTGAGCGTGCACGCGATTGCCGCTCTGGGGACGGAAGTTCCGCGCCATGCGGCGCGAGTGCAGCTCGACCCGGCAGCGATCGCGCTCCTCCATACGCGCCTGGCGGCTGAGGCCACTCTGCCTGCAATCGTGCTGGTCGACTGGCGTCATCAGCTCATGCTGCGCTACCCATCACGGGGGGAACCCGGCGCGATTCAGAAGGACCTCAAACGCCTGTTGCGCGCGTCCGCCATTCGCTAAGACATGCGGAACATGCACCGCTTTCTGTCCCACGTGTTACCGCTATTGGCGTTACTGGTCATCACCAAAGGCGCCTATGTGCGCTTATCCGATGCAGGTCTTGGGTGTCCTGACTGGCCGGGTTGTTATGGCCGGATCGTCGTACCAGACGCACACGAAATCGTTGATCGCGCGAAACTCGCGGCGCGGCCTCTCGAAACGGGTAAAGCGTGGCGAGAAATGATTCATCGTTACCTCGCCTCCACTTTGGGCGCATTGATTTTGCTCCTGGCGGCAAGTGCCTGGCAAGCACGGCTACCATCGGCACTCAAAATTTCTCTGATTTTGGTGCCGTTGGTGGTGTTCCAAGGGTTGCTGGGGATGTGGACGGTCACCCTACTGTTGAAACCGCTAATCGTGGTGGGGCATCTGATCGGCGGCTTCACGTTGCTCGCGATCCTGTGGTGGAATTTACTCGAAGTCCGCCAATCTCCGCGCCAGGCTTCGATTAGCGGAGTGCGTCAGTTCGCCGGCGCTGCAATCGCGGTACTTGCAGTTCAGATCTGTCTTGGAGGTTGGACCAGCGCCAACTATGCCGCGTTGGCGTGTGCCGATTTTCCGCGCTGTCAGGGCCGATGGTGGCCGGATGCCGATTTCGAAAGCGCGTTTGTGCTGTGGCGCGGGTTGGGCGTGAATTACGAATTCGGCGTGCTGGACACCCCTGCGCGCACCGCGATTCATCTCGCACACCGTCTCGGCGCGGGCCTTGTGCTGCTAGTCGGCATTGGTTTGTTCGCCTATACCCGCCGGGTTGTCGCGGCGCATGGCCAACGAATTGCCTGGTGTATACTCGCGCTGCTCTGTCTTCAGGTGGCGCTGGGAATTACCAATGTGCTCCACGGACTGCCGCTGCCCGTCGCGGTCTTGCATAACGGGGTTGCCGCAATGCTGCTCCTCAGTCTGGTGACATTATTCCGATATGCGAGCCCCCGCAGCCAAATTCAAGAATGACGATGACTGAAACAACTCACCCTGCGCCCCATCTCGGCACTCCTGGCTGGCGCGATTTTCTCGCCTTGTGCAAGCCGCGCGTGGTGTCGTTGATCATCTTTACGGCGATCATCGGCATGTTGTTATCAACGCCTGGTCTGGTGCCACTTGAAACCTTGCTCATCGCAACGGTGGGCATCGGGCTCGCCGCCGCTTCGGCGGCCGCTATTAATCACGTCGCCGAATATCGCATTGATGCCTTGATGGCGCGCACTCAACACCGACCGCTGCCCCAGGGTGAGCTCAGTATTGGACAAGCCCTTACCTTTGCGCTGGTGTTGGGGTTTTTGTCCATGGTTTTGCTGGTGGTGTACATCAATAGTTTAACTGCCCTGTTGACCTTCCTCTCGTTGATCGGCTATGCGGTCATCTACACGATGTATCTTAAGCATGCGACACCATTGAATATTGTCATCGGCGGTGCGGCTGGCGCGGCGCCGCCCGTTCTCGGCTGGACGGCCGTCACCGGCACCCTGGATCCGCATGCCCTGTTACTGTTTCTAATAATCTTCGCGTGGACCCCGCCGCATTTCTGGGCGCTCGCGATCTATCGGCGAACCGAATACGCCAAAGCCAAGATCCCGATGCTGCCGATTACCCACGGCGCCGAGTTCACGCGTTTACACGTGTTGCTGTATACGTTCCTGCTGGTGGCCGCAACCTTGCTGCCGTTTGCCACCTACATGTGCGGCCTGATCTATTTAGTCGGCGCCATGCTGCTCAATATCGGGTTTCTGTACTACGCGATCCGCATGCAGTTCGATCCTCGCGATGAACTCGCCTATGCCACGTTCAAGTATTCCATTGTGTATTTGACGGCCCTGTTCCTGGTGCTGTTCGTCGATCATTACTGGCCGCTCGCGCGGGCAGCCCTCGGCTAAATGCGCCGTGGCTGAGCGGGTTCGCCTACCGAAATGGCTCTGGCTCGCGTTTCCGCCGGTGTTGGTGTTGATCGTTTTTGCGACCAAACTTGCCGCACCTGCGTTTTACGATCAGTACATCGAGGGCGAGCTCGGTCTCGTTGAACTGGCGACTCCGGTCGTTGCGTTGTGTGGGCTGTTCGTCGGCCTCTCGCTGATGCGCAGTTTGCACCAGATCCCGCTCCGCGCGATGCGCGTGTGGGTGGTGTTGATTACCCT
Source organism: Klebsiella pneumoniae (assembly GCA_945861225.1). Taxonomy (GTDB): domain Bacteria; phylum Pseudomonadota; class Gammaproteobacteria; genus CAIKBL01. The sequence goes on along the minus strand of CAMATU010000012.1, from coordinate 12,730 downwards.
CAGTTGTTTTTATCTGGCGGGGGAGGAATTGTCGTGGGGCCAGCAATTATTTCAATGGGATACCCCGCAGGCTATTGACCAGCTGAATGATCAGCACGAGACCAATCTGCACAATATGAGCAGCTGGTTTGATCAGAAGCCGCGGCTGCTGCTGGAACTTTGGGTGTTGATTGGCGGCATCATTGTGCCGCTGCGTCAGCGCTGGTCGCCAGCCAAGCACTCCAAAGTATTCTGGAAATGGTTTTGGCCAACCCTTGAGTGTGTGCCGAGCGCCGTGCTGGCGATCGCCATCAGCCTTCCCGAACGGTATCGGAAAATCGCAGGACCGGATTCGTTGCCGTTTGAAATACGCTGGAGCGAACCGCAGGAATATTACTTTGCATTGTTTTTGTTGATTTACTTATTGGCGATGCGGGCGCGCTTGCGCGCCCGTGCCGGCTAGCAGGTTTTCCCTGCCTGGTTCATTAGCGTGCCGGGGCTGGCAATAAGTCCACCCCAAGTTTTTTCCGCATCACGTTAATCGCGTTGTTCTCCAATTGGCGAATACGCTCTGCAGACACCTGATAGCGCGCGGCCAGATCTTGCAACGTGAGTTTCGGCTCAGTCAGCCAGCGACTGGTGATGATGTCTCGACTCCGCGAATCCAGCTTCGCCAGGGCATCACTCAAGTTGCGCTGACCGTGTTGTGTTCCCTCCAAGATTTCCAGTTGCCGGGTCGGCTCAAAGCGCAAGTCCGCAAGATAAGCCGCCGGTGCAAATTCGTCTTCCGCATCTTCCGAGGCCGGGTCGAAGCACAGATCGTGCGCGTTGAGGCGTTCCTCCATTAGCCACACATCTTTGGCGTCTACCCCGAGATCTTTGGCAACCGCCTCCACTTCCTGTTTGTTCATCCAGCCCAAGCGCTGCTTCGCGCTGCGCAGATTAAAGAACAGTTTGCGTTGCGCCTTGGTGGTCGCGACTTTGACGATCCGCCAATTGCGCAGAATGTATTCATGAATTTCCGCGCGCACCCAATACACTGCAAAGGACACCAGACGCACGCCAATACTTGGGTCGAAGCGCTTCACGGCCTTCATGAGGCCAATACTGCCCTCTTGCACCAGGTCACTCTGGGCCAATCCGTAGCCGTTATAGCCGCGCGCGACCCTGACCACGAAGCGCAGGTGCGACAATACGAGCTGGCGCGCCGCGTCCAGGTCGTTATGGTTTTGGTAGCGTTCGGCAAGCGCACGTTCCTCTGCTTCGCTCAGCATCGGAACGCGATTGACAGCCGCCACATAGGATTCCAATGAACCTATTGGCGCGAGTAAATTATTCAGAACAGCGGTCATGGGGCAAAGCCTCCTCCATCTCAATAAGGAAATTTTAGCACTCAACACTTTAGAGTGCTAAGACCTATACAGGTTCCCGTATGGACGAATTGATATACGACAAGTCGAATACTCCCCGTCCTCCCGTCATGTTGCTCGGGCCCATCGCCGAAGTGGCGGCAACCACCCTCTCCAGGCTTTTTGCGCGCTATGGCCTCTCCTTGAGTTATGTGGCGACCCCAGCCATCCCTGGCAGTTTCTGGGGCGCGCCCGAGGCCGGACTGCGCGGCCACCATTTGTTCGTCCGCGCCGACACCCCCCTAAATTCAGTACTGCATGAAGCGAGTCACTTTTTTTGCATGGACGAGGCGCGCCGGGAGTCGCTGGATACTGATGCGGGTGGCGACGATCTCGAGGAATGTGCGGTGTGTTATCTATCACTGTTGCTCGCCGACTTAGTGCCCGGCTACAGCTTGCCCGCCCTACTGCACGACATGGACAGCTGGGGTTACAGCTTTCGCCTGGGTTCGGCCGCGGCCTGGTTCGCCAGCGATGCAGCAGATGCGCGGGCGTGGTTGCACGCGCGCGGCTGGGTTGATCAAGCGGGATGCCTGTCTCTCCCCGTGGCGATCTAATTCTCCGGCGTCTCGCTGCCGAGCAGCGCGGCCACAAAGCGCTCGGCGCTGAAGACCTGGAGATCGTCGAACTGTTCGCCAACGCCGATAAACCGCAGGGGCAAACCCAGTTCCTGCGCCACCGCGAACACGATGCCCCCTTTGGCGGTGCCATCGAGCTTGGTCAACACGATTGAGTCGAGCGCGACTGCCGCATGGAAAGTGCGTGCCTGTTGCAAGGCGTTCTGGCCCATCGTCGCATCGAGCACCAGCATCGTTTCATGCGGGGCGCTGGGATTTTGTTTGCCCAACACACGTCTAATCTTGCCGAGTTCCGCCATCAAACCCGTCTGGGTGTGCAATCTGCCGGCGGTGTCTGCGATCAGCACCTGGCTGCCACGCGCCGTCGCGGCCGCATACGCATCGAAGATCACCGAGGCGGGATCGGCCCCTGGCCCCTGCGCAATAACCGGAATATTGAGCCGTTCGCCCCAGGTCTTCAGTTGCTCTACGGCGGCTGCCCGAAAGGTATCGCCGGCGGCAAACATCACCTGTAATCCGGCGGCCTGCAGGTAGCGACCGATCTTCGCAATCGTCGTAGTTTTGCCAACGCCATTCACGCCCACCACCAGCAGCACAAAAGGGCCGACGTGATCGCGGGGAATCTCCAGGGGCTTGGCCGCCGGGGCCAAGGTCTTGACCATTTCGGCCCGTAGCACTTCCAGTAACGGTACGCCTTCGCCGCGCGCCTGTTGCTTGACCGCCCGCATAATCACTTCGGTGGTCTGCACCCCGGTATCGGCTTCGAGTAGGGCATTTTCAAGCGTCTCAAGCGACGCGCTATCGATCGGCTCAGCGCGCCCGAACAGACGACCGATGCGATTTAAAAGGCCGTCGCGCGTGCGCGCAATTCCTGCTCTGAGTCGCTTAAACATGCGTGGTAAATATTGATCGCAAAAATGTTCGCAGCCGACGGTCGCCAACGTTGCGTTATGCTAACACCTTCGCTTCACCACTGGTCGGAGACCACTTATGTTCGCGCGCCTTATCTCGCTGTGTATTGCAGGGTTCGTAATCACGGCCGTGGCGGCACCTGCCACTCAGGAATTCACCCTGGAGAATGGTCTGCGTGTGCTCGTGCAGGAAGACCATCGCGCGCCTGTGGTGGTGGTGCAAGTCTGGTACAAAGTGGGTGGCAGTTACGAGTTGGATGGCGCGACTGGGGTCTCGCATGCGCTGGAACACATGATGTTCAAGCGCACCAAGCATTTCGCGACCGGCGAGATCTCGCGCCGCATCGCCGAACTTGGTGGGCGTGAGAATGCCTTCACGACCGCCGACTACACGACCTATTTTCAGCAATGGGCAGCCAGCAATGTGGCTTTAAGTTTCGAACTCGAAGCGGAACGCATGCACAATCTGGTGCTCGATCCGGCCGAGTTTGTCAATGAACTCAAAGTCATTCGCGAGGAGCGACGTTTGCGCACCGATGACAGCCCGCAGGCACTCGCGTTCGAAACGATCCTCGCGCACACCTGGCAAACCAGCCCCTATCGCCAACCGGTGATTGGCTGGGCTTCTGATATCGAACAAATGCAGCTCGCGGAGTTGAGTGTCTGGTACCAGCGCTACTACGCGCCCAACAATGCGCTGCTGGTGGTGGTCGGCGATGTGGTGCCAGCCGCGATCCAAGGGCTTGCGCAGCAGCATTTTGGCGCACTTCCGCGTCAGGCTTTGCCCCCGCCAAAGGATCGCCCGGAGGTCACGCAGACGGGTCTCAAGCGCCTCACCATCGCCAATTCGAGACAGCGCATTCCGATGCTGATCATGAACTACAAAGTGCCGGGCCTCACCCAGGTAGGCGGTGCGCAGCCCGGCGTTGAAGCCTGGGAGATCTACGCCCTGGAAGTGCTCGCGGCGACCCTCGATGGCGGCGCCAGTGCGCGCTTCGCACGTGAACTCGTGCGTGGCAGTGAAGTAGCGCTAACTGCCGGGGCTACTTACTCGGGAACTTCACGGCTCGCTGATTTATTTACCTTCGACGGAGTACCACGCGACGGGGTGAGCCTGGCGCAACTCGAAGCGGCGATCAAAGCGCAAATTGCGGCGGTGCAGAAAACACCACCGACGACGGCTGAACTGGCGCGGATCAAGACCGGCGTTGTGGCCGAGAACATTTATCAGCAAGATTCGCTGTTCAGCCAGGCCATGATGCTCGGTTCGTTAGCGGTAGTTGGACTCGATTGGCAGCTGAAGGATCAATACGTGGCACAAATCCAAGCCATAACCCCCGCCCAGGTGCAGACCGTCGCGCGCAAGTATTTCGCAGACGAGATGGCCACAGTGGCCTATCTGGTGCCGGAGCAAACGCCATGAGCAAAACCCTGTGGACGGCGCTGTGCCTGTGGTGTCTGTGGCCGAACTGTGTTTGGTCGTCGCCCAAGATTGAACGCTGGGAAACTGCCAATGGTGTGCCGGTGTTGTTCGTCGCGGCGCCCGGGATCCCGATGCTCAAAGTACGGCTCGTGTTCGCCGCCGGCAGTGCCTACGACGGCGCGGCACCGGGTCTCGCCAGCCTGACCAGCGGTCTGCTTGGGGAAGGCACGCAGGGCCTCAGCGCAGACGAGTTTCACCGCCAGATGGAAGCGACCGGGGCTGAATTTAGCGCCGGTGCGCTGCGCGATATGGCCTGGGTTTCGCTACGCACGATGACCGACCCCGTCTATGCAGAACCTGCCCTCAAGCTAGCTCGAGCGGCGCTGACGCAGCCCCGTTTCGCGGCTGAGGATTTCGCGCGCGTGCGCCACCAAATGCGCGCTGGTCTGCAGCAGGAAAAAAGCTCTCCTGGCGCGCTGGGCGATAAGGCGATGCTGCACGCGATCTACGGGGAGCATCCTTACGCCAAGCCGAGCGGCGGGACCGAAGCGTCGGTGGCGGCGTTTACGCCAGAGGTCGCGGCTGCGTTTTATCAACGCTACTACGTCACTGACAACGCGCTACTGGTGATCGTTGGCGCAGTGACGCGCGAGGCCGCCGCGCGTATCGCGGACACACTAGTCGCAAAGTTGCCGCGCGGCACGCGCGCATCCGCGGTGCCGTCGGTGGCCGTGCCGGTCGTAAGCCAGTCGGTGCATATCGATCTGCCGGGTGCGCAAAGCCATCTGCTGTTGGCGCAGCCAGGAATTTCGCGCAGCGATCCCGATTATTTTCCGTTAGTGGTAGGCAACCATGTGTTGGGCGGGAACGGCCCAGTGTCGTTATTGTTCCAGGAAATTCGCGAACGACGTGGCCTGTCGTATTCGGTAGACAGCCACTTCGAGCCGCTGGCGGCGGCGGGGCCTTTCGTGATCAGTTTGCAAACCGACGCCAGACGCGAGCACGAAGCCCAGCAAGTGTTGCGCGCGACGCTTGCCGCGTTTCTGGCCGACGGCCCGGATGAGGCGGCGCTGCTGGCTGCCAAACACAATTTGATCGGCGGCTTTCCGCTGCGTATCGATAACAACAGCAAGCTCACCGAATACCTCACCGTGATCGGTTTTTATCGCTTACCGCTCGACTACCTGGAGTCCTATCCGCGCGCGGTGGAGGCGGTGACTTCGGCCCAAATCCGCGAAGCCTTTCAGCGCCGGGTACCGCTCGCTCACATGGCGCAGATTACGGTGGGGCCCACCGCCACGCCATGACCGAGCGGACCGCGCCGCCGGGCAAGGTGCGCATCATCGGCGGACATTGGCGCCGCCGCTGGTTGGCGGTGCCATCTGGCACGACGGTGCGTCCGACGCCGGATCGGGTGCGCGAGACCCTCTTCAACTGGCTTGCGCCGCACCTCGCTGGGGCGCGCTGTTTGGATCTCTTCGCGGGCAGCGGAGTGCTCGGTTTTGAAGCCGTTTCGCGTGGCGCAGCGCATGCAACCTTGGTCGATTCCGATCCCGCGCTGGTCACCCAATTGAAAACGAATGTCGCACTGCTTGCCGCGACTGAGTCAGTCAGTGTGAGCGGGCGCGACGCGTTAAATTTCTTAACGACCACCGCGCCCCTGCCACACCACGTGATTTTTCTCGATCCGCCGTTTGACAGCGCGCTCGTGCCGCGCGTGTTGGCCCTGCTCACGCCGGCTTGGCTGGCTCAGCAGGCACTGGTGTATGTGGAAACTTCACGCACGGGGCCTCCGGTCACGCTGCCGGAGGGATGGCGTATGATGCGGGCTGGTGAGACTCGCCAAACCCGCTACTGCCTGGTGCAAGCTGCGGACCAGCGGTTCGCAGCTATCAGGTAAGCAGCCAACAAGAGGAGTTTCTGCCTTGGGCAACATTGCGATATATCCCGGAACCTTCGATCCGATCACCAATGGCCACAGCGATATCGTCGCGCGGGCAGCACGGGTGTTCGATCACGTGATCGTGGCCGTCGCGGCAAGTACCGGGAAGAGCACCGCTTTCTCCACCGACGAGCGAGTTGATCTGGCCCAACGCGTTCTGGCTGAACACGCGAATGTCGAAGTGCAGCGCTTTGAAGGCCTGCTCGCGCATTTTGTGCGGGATTGTGCCGCACAGGTGATTCTGCGCGGCCTGCGCGCGGTCTCTGATTTCGAGTATGAATTCCAACTCGCGGGCATGAATAAACGCCTGGTGCCGGAAGCCGATACCATCTTCATGCCCACCACCGAACATTACTCCTACGTTTCCTCGTCACTCATTCGTGAAATCGCCTCACTCGGTGGTGACGTCCGCGAGTTTGTCCACCCGTTTGTGCATTCGGCACTCACCGAACGCCTCGGGAAGCGGACCAAAAAATAAGGCGCGTTGAGCATTCGCCATGGCGCTACTGATCACTGATCAATGCATTAATTGCGATGTGTGTGAGCCTGAGTGTCCCAACCAGGCGATCTATGAGGGCCCTGAACACTACGAGATCGATCCCGTGCGCTGTACCGAATGCGTGGGGCATTTCGCGCAGCCGCAATGTGTACAGGTTTGTCCAGTCGACTGCATTCCGAAGGATCCGCTGCAGCAGGAAAGCACTGTCCAGTTGTGGACTAAATACCACGTGCTGATTAAGTCACAGGAAATCAAACTTTGAAATTTTATCTGCGAGTTTGGCTCTGCGCGTGCTGTGTTTGGGCGGCACCGCTGTCGGCGCTGCAAGAATCAAATCCGGCTGCGATCGCCTCCGCGCATCCGCTTGCAACCAGCGCCGGCCGCGAAGTGATCGATGCCGGTGGCAACGCGTTCGATGCGGCGATCGCAGTCGCCGCCGCGCTCGCGGTGGTCGAACCCTATTCTTCCGGCATTGGTGGCGGGGGCTTTTTTCTGCTCCACCGCGCAATTGCCGACACCGATATCGTGGTGGACGCCCGCGAGCGCGCGCCCTTCGCGGCCACTGAAAAGCTCTTTCTCGATGGCGCGGGTGAAATAATTCCCAACAAATCGCTGGACGGTGCGGCGGCCGCTGCCATTCCAGGCACCCCGGCGGCCTTGGTTCATCTCGCGCTCTACTATGGGCGCCTGCCACTTGATCGCAGCCTCGCACCCGCAATTAAGCTCGCGCGAAGCGGATTTCCAGCCAACGAACATTACCGCCGCATGGCGACCTATCGCCAAGCCGTTATGGCGGCAGATCCAGCCACTGCCGCTATTTTTCTCGACCAGGGCGAGGTGCCGAAGCTTAATTACACTATTCGCCAGTCAGACTTGGCGGATACCCTGCAGGAGTTGGCGCGCCAAGGCACCGCCGGATTTTATGCCGGTGAGATTGCGGACAAACTCGTCGCAGGGGTGACGGCGGGCGGCGGGATCTGGAGCGTTGAGGATCTCGCTCAATACCGGGTAGTGGAGCGCAATCCGGTGGTCGGTACCTATCACGATATGCGAATCGTCTCCGCGCCGCCGCCGTCCTCCGGGGGCGTGGTCTTACTTGAGGCGCTTAATATCCTGGAAACCTATGACCTGGCCAAGCTGCCCGCGGCGGTACAAACCCATCTCGCCATTGAAGCCATGCGGCGCGCGTATCGTGACCGTGGCGAATTTCTCGGCGACCCGGACTTTCATGACGTGCCGGTCGCCGCGCTGATTGCGAAAACACACGCACAGGAACAGCGCGCCGATATCGCGCTCGATAAAGCCACCCCGAGCAGCGCGCTCAAACCGATTACACCACCCGTGCAGGGCGAGCACACCACGCACTTCTCCGTGCTGGATGCGGAAGGCAATCAAGTCGCTGCGACCTTGAGCGTGAACACCCCATTTGGCGCGTGCTACACGCCGGCTGGCACCGGCGTTTTATTGAATAACGAGATGGATGATTTTTCTTCGCGCCCACTGACCCCGAACGCGTACGGACTGGTGGGTGCGGACGCCAATGCAATCGGCCCCGGCAAACGACCACTTTCCAGCATGACCCCAACCTTTCTGATCACCAAAGATCGCGTGGGAATTCTGGGCACGCCGGGTGGTAGCCGGATTATTTCAATGGTGCTGCTTGGCGCACTGCAGTTCTACTCAGGCAAGGAACCGGCAGAATGGGTTGCACAACCGCGATATCACCACCAGTACCTGCCGGACGAAGTGTTGTACGAGCCGAAAGCCTTTAGCGCAGAGGACGCCGCGGCACTCAAGCAGCGCGGTCACACGCTGACTTTATCGACCCGTGAATACGGCAATATGCACGCAATTTTGTGGAACACGACGACTAACGAAGTCTCGGCGGCCAGCGATCCACGCGGCGAAGGTGCTGCGGAGGTCTGGGCGGCGCATCTCCCGCGCGTAAGCGGAGCAGCGCCAGGGTCGCCGACCGACCAGGCAACGAAAAAATCAGACCTTAAGGAATTGGTGCCCGCCACCAGCGAGTAGGCGCGCACACTTTCGCGCGACAGGTCTACGATAAACCTGCGACCGGGATCAACGCACCATGAATTGCCGACGCGGCATCAGATCCTAAAAAGCAGATCACACTGGCAAGATCCTTGGGCTTCACCCATTTCGAAAAATCGGCGTCCGGCATGTCGGCCCGATTGCGCGGCGTGTCGATGATGCTCGGCAACACCGCGTTCACATTGATGCCCTTCGCCCGCAGCTCCTTCGACAAACTCTCGGTCAGGCGCATGACCACGCTCTTGGCTGCGCAATAGGCGCTCATATTGGCCTGTCCTTCGCGCGCCGACATCGCGCCGATATTGACGATGCTGCCGCGGCCTTGCTGAAGGAGGCTCGGTACTGCCGCGTGCAGCGCGTTTTGGGTGGTCGCCACATTGATCTTGAACATCGCGTCCCATTGCGGCGAGGCGATTTCATAGGCCGTTGCACTCATCGCAAAGCCGCCCGCCACATTGAAAATCACATCGAAGGGGCCGATCCGCGCAAAGCACGCTTCCGTGGCCAGCTTGTCAGTGAGATCAACAATCTCGCGGCACTCGATGTCGGCCTCGTGCCCATCGAAATGGATGTCTAACCCAATCACCGTCGCGCCGAGCTCGCGAGCGCGGGCGACCACTGCGTGGCCCAGCGCACCATTCGCACCGGTCACCACCACACGCTTCCCTTGCAGATTCATATCACGCTCCTTAATTCTTCAAGCCATAAGCTTCACGGACATTCTCCGACAGTATTCGGCGACGCGAAGACTCGGGCAGCGGGCTCAGCATTTCTCTCAATTCATGCATGTACTCGGCAGTGTGATCCGGGTGCGGAAAGTCCGAAGCCCAAAAGAACCGATCGTCGCCTACGAACGGAATCACGCCGGCAACCGCGCGTTCATCGGGATCTATCGAGACATAACATTGGCGTTTGAAATAGGTACTCGGCAATTCTTTCAGGCCACTCTTCGGCATCAAAGGCCCTTTGGACACCGCGTCCATGCGATCGATCAACTGCCCAATCCACCCGGCCTGGGATTCGAGCACCGCGACTTTCACTTTCGGGAAGCGCTCGAAAATGTGGTAATGGAAAAGCGACACAAACGCCTGCTGCATGCCCTGCGCGACCAGTACATCGAAGTACCAGGTGAACTCGAAAGTTTCCTTTTGAGCGAGCTCGTCGAAGCGGCGATGCACGTCGAGCGATGGTGGATCGATCGTCGGATGCAGCGCGACCGGCGCGCCGTGCTCCTCGGCAATCGCCCACATGCGTGCGTAATCTGGGTGTCCGGGGGATTTCTTGGTCCACGTGAAGGGATGGAAAAAAATTCCTTTCGCCCCCGCCCGCAAGGCACGTTCGGTTTCGGTCGCGGCCAAGGTCGGATCGGACAGCGAGATATGCGCGATTGGCACCAGGCGCCCGTCTGAATCCGCGCAGAAATCCATGATCCAGCGATTGTAGGCACGCGTATGGGCGGCCGCGATCTCGGGATCGCGCACCTCTGGCTCCCACAGGATTCCGAGGGTTGGATACAACACTGCCTTGGCGAGGCCTTCTTGATCGAGTCGGGTCAGACGTTCCTTCGGATCCATCGATCCGAAGGGCGCGCCACGCACATAGGTGCGTTCCGGGGAGGGCAGAATATCACTCGCCCCCATCCCGCCTAGCGTACCGGCGAACCCCGGCGGCAGAAGCTTCGAGGTTTTTCCGTTGCACTCAAAGTACTCGAGTCCATCGGCATTGGTGCGTAGCCGCAGCGCGCGTGCGCGGTACTGCGGCTCGAGATATTTTTCCCACAGATCGGGTGGCTCCAGAATGTGACCGTCGGCATCGATCGCGCCAGTGGTATCGACCTGCGTTGTCATATCATTTTGCTCCGCTATGTACAGGGTCGGTCCGGCTTACGCGGCGTTGGCCACATTGACCGGTGGTGTGTTCTCACTCAGTTCGCGCGTCACGACCTCGTCCGGCAGATCAAATGCGCCCGCGAAGGCCGGATCCATTTGGGTATATTCGGGCCGACCGGTATGCGCGCGGGGCTGCGCCACCGGTGCGCCGGTATTGTGGTAGGGCGCAGGGTTCTTGTAGCGCGCCAATTCCTCAGCGGAAATCCCGTTCAGTTTGACCACTTCGGGATCGATCCAGGCTTCAGCATTAATCGCAGTCTGCGAGGTGGACACCTCGAGCACCAGATTCTCCGGGCCGCCGAAGTAGATTGATTTGCAGAAACCGTGATCAAGCGGGCCCATCACGCGCACGCCCTTGGCGCGAATGCGATCACGCATGGCCAGCAACGCTTCGTCGCCATCCACGTTGAATGCGAGATGCTGCATGACGCCCGGCGAACAGGGCTTGACCGGATTGCCGGCATGCGAAACCCCGAACGCCACAGGGATGTCTTTAACCGCAGGTGCGAATACGAAAGCCACTGAACAACTCGCGTTCAATTCCATGAAGGCGTGGAAATAGCCGTCCACATTGTGCATCCAGTACAGGGCTGCGAGCTTCATGCCGAGGACGTCGGAAAAGAATTCGATCTGACTTTTCACATCCGCGGTCATGATCGCGATGTGATGAACGCCGTTTAGTTTAGCCATGGGTTGCTCCTCTCATTGATTAGGATGGTCGCTGCCTTGAGCATAATCCTCCCCCTAAACGAGCGCCATCCTCACCGCGGCGCGTGCCGCACTGCGATAGCCATTCTTTCCTGGCAGCCCGGGCAGGGACGCTGGGTTAGCCGCGAACGTTGGCAAATTCCGGCATCACTTCTTTGACAAACAACTCCTGGGATTCCTCCGAGGAGATAAAGAGAATGTAGTAGGTGACGCCGGTTTCCTTGATCCGCTTATGCAGCTCGCGCTTGGCGTCGTCTGGCGTACCGAGAATCGCGACCGGTGAGGCTTGCGCTGTCGCGTAATCCGGAAAACCGAGCTGCGTCGCGAGTTGCCGCAAAGCGGGCGCGTTGGGATCACGTGACAAGCCGAGCAACACTAACCCGCCCAACTCCATTTCCTGGGGATCCCGCCCGCCATCCCGCATGAGTTGGTGTAATACCGCAATGCGCTTCTTCAAGGTCGGCATATCGAACTTCACGGTCGCTACCGGATCGTTCACGAAATCCTTGCCATTTCCGGTGGGTGGAATGATGTTGAGGATGGTCGCTTCGCGCGCCGCGATCTTGAGCAGCCCGGTGCCCGAACCGCCCAACATAATTGGCGGATGCGGCGTCTGCACACTGCGGGGATTGTTGTAGGCCTTATCGATTGAGAAGTGTTTGCCCTTATACGTGGGTTCCGGCTGCGTCCACATCGCTTTCATGATCTGAATCGCCTCATCAAGTTGCTCGAGGCGGACTGCCGTAGGGGGAAACGGATAGTTGTGCGCGTGGTACTCGGTAGGTTGCCAGCCCGCGCCAAGGCCGGCGATAAAGCGGCCATTGCTCGCGAGGTCGAGCGAAGTCATGATCTTGGTCAGCAACGCTGGGGTGCGAAACGAAATTGCGGCGACGGCGGGAACCAGGCGAATCGTCTTGGTCACCGCGGCCATCGCAGTCAGCGTGGTAAAGCACTCCAGTTGAGGCGCTTGCGGCGATCCGAGCGGTGAAAAAAAATGATCATTGACTGAAGCCGAAAAAAACCCCTCGCGCTCCGCACGCTGGGCCGCTGCCTGCACGACCGCGATGTTCTCGGGCAACAAGAACACGCCAAATTTAACTGGATTCATAGTTTTCTCCTTGGTTTGTGAGAGGCTAAATTACGGCGCGGAAATCGCGACCACCTAAAGCCGCAGGAAGAGGCGACTGGCCGGAGCGCGCCTCCCGCGCAAGCGAGCCATGGATGGCAAGAGCGCAGCGCGGGCGGTAACTTGATTCAATGGGGTCGGAGTCCTTTAAGGGACTCCGACCCCATTGAATTGCAGTGGTAGCGTAGGCTAGTCGCGTCTTCCTGCGGCGCCC
>CAMATU010000011.1 GCA_945861225.1 Klebsiella pneumoniae | reverse complement strand
GTTGGAGGGCTGCTGCTGGCCGGGCTCGCCTGGTTCTTCCTGCGCGGCAAGCGCGCAGCGCCCGAGGGCCCTGCGCCGACTGCCAGTGCGGCGGCGCCCGCCTCTAAAGCCAAACCTGTGGAAGCGTTCTTGATCGACGTGCACGGCATTACCAGCGAACCCGCGCGGCGCATTGGCGAGCGCCAGTTGATTGTCGGCCGCACCGCTGGCTCGGATACCGAGTACCTGGATTATTTCGTGGTGAACAAAGCCACCATCGGTCGCCGGCACGCCATCATCAAATTCAAAGACCAGATGTTTTGGCTGGTCGATCAGGGCAGCGTGAATGGCACCTTCGTGAATAACGAGCGCGTGGTTGGCGAACGCATGTTGAAGCATGGGGATCGCGTTAAGTTCCACAAGTTTGAGTTCGAGTTCTCGTATCCGGACATGGCGGATTCGAATCGCACCGTCGTCGGCATATCGCCCGATCAAACCATCGTCGCGGCAGCAGATGCGACGATGAGCGCGACCACCTCGGCGTTGCGGGCGGAGAGCACACCGTTTGCGGCGACCAGCAAGACTGCCGCCGTGGCGGCCGCTGCCACCAGTGCGTGGTTGAACAAGGATGCGCTCGACCAGGTACCAGGTGAGGTGGGCGAGGGGGATCCGTTCGATGTCACCGAAGAAGGCGATCTCGATGCATTGGTGGCAGATCGCGATGATTTCTTCAAGAGTAGCGGTTCGCAGAGCGCCTATGTAGCGCCCCTTGAAATCGCGGCGGACGCTGGCGACAGTACCTTCGATGACGAGGCGGCAGGCACTGTGGCACTTGCCGGTATGCGGCCGCTCCCAGACTCTGCTGCCGCGGATCGCACCCAGGTGCTCGCGACAGAAGTACTCGCCGCACCGCCCAGCAACGCCTCGCTCGGGCTTGATGCCGATGCGTCGGCGTTCTTTGACGATGGCACCGTCGGGCCAGCACCGGATCTGATGCGCGGACCGGTTCCCGACCTCGATACTGATCTCGACGTGCTCGATGTCACCAAAGTCCCTGCGGGTATTGGTGACGATGATCTGACCGGCAACTACGCGCCGCCCGCGACGGTCATGCGATCCCCTATTCCCGGCGAGCGAACGGGCACCAAGCCGCCCATGGATACCGGACGCTTCGGTGAACTCACCACGCTCTCGCGTAATCTCGACGAGACCCAGGGCACGCATGAACTGGCCGATGATTTTATCGAAACTGGCGCGTTTGCCGCACGCGGCACCTTGCTCCCAGAGCGCCCAAGCGAAATGGTGGGTGAGGCGACCTCAGTCAAGGAGTTTTCGGGCACCGAAAAATTCACGCGCGCCGCCACGGAAACAATGGTCGACACCCCGTCACGCACCGTGAGCGAAGACATTTTCGATGTGACGGGCAGCCCGGGAGATATCCCGGCGCAGGAGACCGTGGTGCTCGATAACTCGCCACTGCATGCCAAGAAGGACGCCGATCCTAAGCCGCGCTGAATGCGGGGTCGCGGCGCGTTGCGCTTGAATTCTTGCTCGGTCACGCGGGGTAGGCCACTGCCGTGACCGACAAAGCCTTTGAACTTCTCGCGCGCCTGAGCGATGGCCGCATTCATTCCGGTGCAGATCTGGCCGCCGACTATGCCATCAGTCGCGCCGCGGTGTGGAGCAGGGCGCAGCGTTTACAAACTCTGGGCGTGGAAATCTACGCCATTGCCGGCAAGGGTTACCGCTTAGCGCAACCCTTCGAATTTCTGAATACAGCGTCGATTACTGCCGGCCTGAGTGACGAAGCACGCCAGGCATTACCCACTGTACAGCTGCTCGAAGTCACCGATTCCACCAACCAGCAACTGCTTCATTGCGCCAGCACGCAGTCGATTCACGGCCACGCGCTGTTGGCAGAATTTCAAACTGCCGGTCGCGGGCGTCGTGGGGACGCGTGGGTCGCGCCGCCAGGCAGCGGCATCTGCCTCTCGCTGGGTTGGCGCTTTGAAGCGCCGCCCAGCACCATGAGCGCGCTGAGTCTCGCAATCGGTATCGGAGTTGCGCGGACTGCGGAAGGATTCGGGCTGCAGGACGTCCACCTCAAATGGCCGAACGATGTGCTCTATCACGGTCGCAAACTCGCCGGCATTTTGATTGAGATGCGTGCCGAGTATGGCGGCCCGAGCACGGTGGTGATTGGCATCGGACTCAACTCGCATATTTCGGCGGCAGTCCGTAACGCTATCACCCAGCCGGTGGCTGATCTGAGTGAAGCGCTGGAGAATCCGCCCGGACGAAACGAAGTCGCAGCCAGGTTGTTGTCGCACTTGGTCACGGTGTTGAACGATTTCACAGTGAATGGCTTTGCGCCGTTCACTGCAGATTGGCGGCGTTACGATGGCCTTGCCGGCCAGCGCGTGCAGCTCGATTTGCCAGACCGCAGTGTGTTGGGCACGGCGCACGGCGTTGACGCGAGCGGCATGCTGGTGCTGGAGCATGACGGGCGTCGCGAGAAATTTCTGTCCGGGCATGTGCGCCTGGCGGCTGCGGGATGAGCGCGGTATGCGACTGCTGATCGATATCGGCAACTCGCGTATCAAAGCGGGGCTGGAAGACGCCGGGAAAATTCGCCTGTTGGCGCCGTGCGAATGGCGCAAGCTGTCAGCTGCCGATGCCTTCACGCACTGCTTTGGCGCGCTGCCCCGACCAGCGCGCGTGCTCGTGTCTAATGTCGCCGGGAACGCGATTGCGACCGCCCTCACGCAATGGGCGAACGAACGCTGGGCACTGGTCCCTGAATTCATCACGGTGCACACGGACTGTGCCGGCATGCACACCTGTTATGAGCGCCCAGCCCAACTGGGGATCGATCGCTGGCTGGCCGCACTGGCGGGTTTTGCTTATGCGCGCGGCGCCGTGTGTGTGGTGGATGCCGGTACTGCGCTCACGGTCGATGTGGTGACCGCCGGTGGCGAACATCGCGGTGGCCTGATTGCACCAGGGATGACGCTAATGGCGCGCAGCCTCACCCAAGGCACCGCGCAACTTTCGCTCGATCAGGTGCAGGCCATCGATCGCTTTGCAACTAATACAGCGCAGGCGATTTCATTGGGCTGTCGTGAAGCGTTAGCGGGCATTCTGCTTCGCGTGGCAGAGCGTTGGCGGCGCGAATTGTTTGACACGCCGCGCTGGTTGGCGACCGGCGGTGAAGCGGAAGTAATCAAGGAACTCAGCCCGGTCGCGATCGAAGTGTTGCCCGATCTCGTGCTACGTGGTCTCGCGCTGGCGGCTGACGCTGCGCCTTGACCCCGCAGAAAGCACCGCGATGAAATGGCTCGCAATTGCGCTCGTGCTCGCCAATGTGGCGTATTACGGTTGGCGCTATGAACTGCGGTTGCGCGCCGCGCACACGGCGCCCACTGCGCCCGCACCACTCCCCGCGACTACGCCAAGTTTGCGTTTGCTAAGCGAGCTGGACGAACTGCCGCCGCTGCGCGCACCGGAATCTGAGCCAACCGTGGTGACCGCGGGTGGCGTGATCAGCGCTGGACCAAGTGCGGCACCGCCAATACCCGAGCTGGCGCCTCCGCGCGCGGACGCCGCTCCTGACTCGCCAACGCCGATTAATCCGCCACCTGCAAGCGCGCCGGTGCCTGCTGAGGTCGCGACCTCAGCCAGTGAGCCGCCGCCCAATGCCGTGCCGGCAGTGCAGCGCATTCAGCCAAGTCTCCTGGCACCCGAGCCCCCTTCAATTTCCGCACGCCCAGTCGCGGGCGGCGGCGTCGCCTCTGATCACTGCGTGGAGATTGGTCCATTTCCGGCCACCAAGGATGCCGATGCAATCGAATCCTGGCTGACCGCCCGGGCCACCGCCATGCTGCGTATCGTGCAAGTGGTGCGCAAACGGAAATTCTTCTGGGTCTATCTCGAACCGCACAACGCGGATGAAGCGCAAGCGGCGGTGGCCGATTTGAAGCGCAAGGGCGTGCACGATTATCTCCTCGTGCAGCGCGGGGGTTTACAGAACGCGATTTCACTCGGCCTGTTCACCACTCAAGAGGCCGTCAATCGCCGCTTGTCCGAAATGAGCAAGCAAGGCTATCAGCCCGTCGTCGTGCCGCGCATTGAAGTAACGGAGTACGAATGGCTGCGCGCAAATCTGTCCGTTGGGTACACCGCTACCGACACGCTGCCGCGCGAACAGCTGGCCGGTGCCGCCGTGCAAATGATCGACTGCGCGAAAATTGCCGATCCGACCTTGAGCCCCTAGAATCACCCACCTCGCGCGCAAATTTTTTTCCCATGCCGGATTAGCACAGTGGTAGTGCAGCGGTTTTGTAAACCGAAGGTCGGGGGTTCGAGTCCCTCATCCGGCACCAATAGCACCTCCGTCAACATCCGTTACCGTCCAATAATCTCCGGAATTCCGGCCTAAAACCCAGAATAAGCATCCACCGCGTTCCACTATCGTCCGTTGACAGCCGGGGCCAAGTGGGGCCAACATTCGGGCCAACAGATAGTCCTAGAAAGGTGTTGGCCCCAAATGCGTCTCACCGACACGGCGATAAAACGTGCGAAACCTTTTGCTAAAACGGTCCGCCTGTTTGACGGCGGCGGCCTATACCTCGAAGTCGCTCCTTCAGGTGGAAAATGGTGGCGTCTGAAGTACCGCTTCGGTGGGAAAGAGAAGCGCGTTTCGTTAGGCGTTTACCCAGTCGTGTCGCTCGCAGAGGCGCGGAACCGCCGCACCTCACTACGCGCAATGCTTGGAGAGGGCGTCGATCCCATGGAGCACGTGAAGTCCGAGCGCGCGGAGCGCCAACTTGAACAGGAAAGACAGATCGCGGCTACCCGGTTCATGCTCGACAATGATGGTGCGCTCACGTTTCGATTCGGCAATCGTCGCGTAGCGCTTTCACCCGCCGAAACAGTCGAACTAGCGGCCTTTCTCGACGCCACCCGGCACTTGATCGGGAGGGTGACCGCATGTCGCTAACTGATACTGCCATTCGTAACGCCAAGCCCGGACTCACGCCGAGCGGCGCGAAAACCAGCAAGCCTTACAAGATGGGCGACGAGCGCGGTCTCTACCTTGAAGTTTCGCCCGCCGGCGGAAAGTGGTGGCGATTGAAATATCGCTACCAAGGCAAAGAGAAGCGATTGTCCGTCGGCGTTTATCCAGATGTGTCACTGCGCGAGGCACGGGACCGGCGCGACGAACTGCGCAAGCAACTGGTAGCTGGCATCGACCCTGCGCTTACGCGCAAAGCGGAAAAGGCAGCCGGCGCCGAAGCTGGTGCCAACACTTTCGAAGCTATCGCACGCGAATGGCATTCACAGCGCGCGAAAAGCCTTGAGCAAACGACGCTCGACGGAATCATGATGCGCATGGAAAAGCACCTATTTCCGCGCTTACGTACCCGACCTATTTCCAAGATCAACGCACCAGAGCTGCTCGCCGTCCTGCGGCGCGCTGAAGCGCAGGAGTTGGGCGAGACGCCTCGGCGGTTACGTCAGTATTGCGGGCAGATTTTTCGATATGCAATCGCGACCGGGCAGGCAGAGCGCGACCCAGCAGCAGATCTCCGGGGCGCTCTCAAGCCACACAAAGTCCAACATCATGCGGCGGTGACTGATCCCAAGGCCGTTGGCGCCCTGCTGAGAGCGATTGAGAGCTTCCAGGGCTCGTCTGTGACCAAAGCGGCGTTGTGCCTTGCTCCGCTTGTGTTCGTGCGCCCTGGCGAACTGAGACGAGCTGAATGGCCAGAAATTGATCTAAAGGGTGGCGTGTGGAGGATTCCAGCCGAGCGAATGAAAATGCGGGACGCACATATCGTGCCCTTATCACAACAAGCGATTGCGATCCTGCGTGAGCTAGAGCCGTTGACCAATTACAGCGATCTGCGCACGAGCAGCCGGTATGTCTTCCCGAGTGTTCGAACTCGCGCCCGTTCCATGAGCGAGAACACGATTACCGCCGCGTTGCGTCGTCTCGGCTACACCAGCGACGAAATGACCGGACATGGCTTTCGCAGTATGGCCAGCACGCTGCTCAACGAGCAGGGATGGAATCGAGACGCGATAGAGCGGCAATTGGCGCATGCGGAGCGGGACGGGGTACGCGCCGCATACAATCGCGCGGAGCACCTGCCCGAGCGGAAGCGGATGATGCAGGCGTGGGCGGATTATCTCGATAAGTTGAAAGCTGGCGCCGATGTAGTGCTCCTACATGGGCGCGCCGTGTAACAGAAGATAACCGTTACAGCACCGCGCTAAACCTTTTGTTTACACCAGCCGTTGACTACAATGCTTGGACTACTACCCCAATGGCTTCGGCTGCTGGGCGCGGGGCCCTTCGGGGCCCTTGCTTTTTCTAGGGTCAGAATAACTTGCAAAAACCCTTATACCGCACTGTCGTCTATGTGGACGGCTTCAATTTTTACTACGGCGCGGTGCGGGGAACCCACTACAAATGGCTAGACCCGGTCGCACTATTTGGTAAAGTCCTCGGCGCCCAAAACGCCATCGTCACTGTGAAGTACTTCACAGCGCGCGTACAGCCAACTCCTAACGACCCCAATGTTAACGTGCGACAGGACACCTACCTGCGCGCTTTGCAGGCGCACTGCCCACTGGTGGAGTTGCATTACGGTCATTTTCTGCGTCATGAGGTTCGGATGGAACACGCGAATCCTCCCCCACAATCTGTCAGCGTTTGGAAGAACGAAGAAAAAGGTTCGGATGTAAATCTCGCCTTGCACGTGCTCAACGATGCGTGGCGAGACGCCTACGATTGCGCGGTGATCGTGTCCAACGATTCGGACCTAGCTGAGTCACTCCGGCTAGTGAAGTGTCAACATGGAAAGATCATCGGCGTGGTGACGCCGGGTGCGCCTACGCGCAAGACCTCTCGCCAGCTTAGTCAGCATGCCGACTTCGTGAAGCCAATCCGCAGGTGGATGTTGGAATCGAGCCAACTACCCAATCCCATTCCTGGAACAACCATCCACAAGCCGATGAACTGGTAAGGCTTTATAGGTGAGCCCCTTTGGTGAGGGACGAGATGACAGCGCGAAAGTACAGCGCCGCACGGGGCCGAAGGAAACTCAAAAGAGCCTTTCAATAACCACGGTTGAACCTGCGCAGAAAATCCAGCTTTTTCACGCCACCTTCCCAAAGCTACTCTGCATCCCGTCCAAAATTTCGCGCAGCTTGCCATCGAATTTTCGATTGATGTCTTCGAAATCACCGATCAATCGAGCGTAGATCGGATTGGCAAAGATCGCATCGACATCGACTCGCCCGCGTGACGATAGATTAGCGACGAAGGCATCTTTGATCTTGCGTAGCGCGCTCGCCTGCTCGTCGGTGAAATTATAGAGCCCCAGGTAACTCTCGAATCCTACCTCGATGCGCTCACGCGTGGTTGGTATTTTCTGCACTCCCAGCACCGCGAGGAAGAAATCCCAGACCGATCCGGCGGGGTATTCGTAAATCCACTGAAGCTGCTCCTCGGAAAGAAACACATTTGGCGCAGCAGCCCATTCCTTGATGAGCGTCAGTTCTTCCTCGGTCGGCTGGTAATCCTTGTCCTCCCATGCTTTGCGTCGCAGTAGCGCAATACGCGGGTCCATGGTCGATTTAACGCCTTCCTCGAATAACTCACGCGCTTTGGCCACCGGAATATTGTCAACGACGCGAATGTGGCCATTTTCAATGGCGGTGCGCTGAATCAAATGCGCGGGGTCGGGATTGTCGAGGATGCCGTCAACGACGATTCCGCCACCACCACCGCCACCACCACCCTCGTTACCGGTGACGACTTTGATGTTTGGTCTCGGCGTGCCCTTGCCATTGTCGCTCATCCGTTCGCAGAGCTTCACGAAGTCGAGGATGGTGAAGCTGAACTTGCCGGTCTTTGGGTCGAGGCGCGTGCCGCGTCCGAGCATCTGGAGGTACTTGCCCACGGACTTGGTGAGCGCGCCGAAGGCGACGTAGCGCAAACACGGGATGTCCACGCCAGTGCTCATGATGTCCACGGATACGACCACGCGCGGATTCGAGTAGGGACGCTCGAACCATTCCTTGAGCGATTCGTTGACTTCGTCGTTCTCGGAGATGATCGCTTCGGCGTAGCGCGGGCTTTCGCCCTTGTCATTGAAGGCCGTGTTCAATTCCTTGACCAGCATCAGTGCGTGCGCTTGGCTCGCGGCAAACAGCAGCACCTTCTCGCCATATTCGGTTTTCTCGCGGATGATTTCCGCCCAACGCTTCGCCTGTTCTTCGCTCAGGATGCGCTTATTCAGCTTCTCCAATTCGATCTGTTCCTGCTGCGGCAAATCAATGCGCTCCCGCGTCTCTGGATCGAGTAGATGGTCATACAGCACTCCCGTACCCATCGCTTCCTGCGTTAGCGCAGTGATGTGTTCCTCCTTCCGGTAAGGCGCAAGGAAACCTTCGTCAATGCCGCGAGTGAGATCGAATTCGTAATCCGGCTTGCCGGATTCGCAACCAAACAGCCGGTAGGTGTCGTTGATGGCGAGGTCTTCTGGGTCAACTTGCCTGCCGTCGGCGGGCACGGCGATCTTCGGCGTGGCAGTGAGGCCGATGCGCGGGCAGACGAAGTGATCAAAAATCAGATTCCTGTTCGTCGTGATAGAGCGATGGCACTCGTCCACGATGATGAGGTCGTAGAAGTTGCTGGGGATTTTGTCGTACAGCATTTCCAGCGTATCAATCACCACCGCGTGGATGTTCTTGTTCTTGTGCGCCCGCCAGCTTGCCGACGTGATCCAATGGCTGTTGTAGGTCGGGCTGAGAAACTTGAATCCCTTGTTGATTGCCTGCCGCGCGAGCGTGCGCCGATCCACCACGAACAGGATGCGCTTGGCCAGCGCGTAATCAAGCAGCGCCTTGGCGAAGGCCACCATCGTCCGCGTTTTGCCGAGGCCCGTCGCCATGTGGACGAGCATCTTCAATTTCCCCTCTCGAAACAGGTCGAGCAGGATGCGAATGCAATCGAGCTGGTAGTAACGATCCTTGCCCGCCGCCGGGTCGAAGCCCCCGGCCAGCGTGGTATCAATCGTGATCGTCTGCTCACGCTGCTTCTGTCGACCCTGCTCAATCTTCAGTTTCATTTCCTCCAGCGACATGAACTCGCCGATGGGTTTGAACTCCGCCGCATCCGTGCCGCGCCACGCCAGGTCGAAGAAAAGAATCTTCAGCCCGCCCGCCCCGTCCGCCGCGCAGGCGTAGAGGAAGCGCGGCTTGAGCAACCGGCTGTATTTGAGCCGCAGCTTCGGCAACGCCTTCTGCGGGTCGTCGAGCTTGTTTTCGATGATGGCCAGCGCGAAGCCCTGCAAATCCTGGAGCACGAAGTCGGGCTTGATGGACTTGCTGCCGGGAAAGTCGCGCTGCTCCTCCGCGGTGAGCGCGTAGCTCGGCTGGTAAAGCAGCGTGTCTCCCAGCATCCACTTCAAATCTTTGAGCGCGTCATAGACCTTCAAGTCCACCGCCGAGGCTTCGTTGTCGAAAATGCCGGTCTTGAGGCGGGTGGGCATGGTTAGTTCTCCATCAAGCCGTTGACCTTCTCTTCAAGGGCTTCGAGTTCGGAGCTTGCTACCGCGATGGCTTGCCTCAACTCAACAATTCGTGTGCCGACCTCTCGCTGAAGCGTTGGCGGCGCGTCAGGAATCTCCATGTCCAGGAATTCCGCTGGCTCGACACGCCTCCTGCCGCTCGCGCCCGAAACCATTGCATCAAACCGCTGGTAGAAGTGCGGTCTCGTCAGCAGGGAAAGGAGGAAATCCACAACCCATTCCGGCGAACTGACTCTGAAGACTGGGAATTCGTTAGTCACAATCGCGCCATCGAGGTCGCAGGGAATGATTCCAAAAGCTCCGTTGCGCGCATCAATCTTTGACATAATCAAGTCGCCTGTCTCCACGCGAAACCAGTTTGCCCCCTTGATCTCTGCACCCTGTGTCTCGCTCCGCAGCTGCACACCTTTCCCGTAGAGTCTGACGGTCACGAGCCTGTAAGTCACTTCAGGCTCAAGGCGCACCGGGCGAATAAAGTGCTTCAGGATACTTTTGAGTTGAACGTGTTGAGCTTTTTCTGTGCTGCGAATGATTTCCTGCAACGTCCGCAAGTGCGGATGCTTGGTGAAAAGGTTGGGCGAGATGCCAGTGAGGAATTGCCGAGCAATGTCCAGTTCCAGCGTGTGGCGCGGGTCGAGGCCGGAAATCAGTTCGTCCAGTTCATACGGCGCGGCGGCGGCAATGGCGCGGTACTGCTTCTCCAGTGTCTTCGACGGGTCGTCCTCGCGCACGTAAGTCGCGGCGAAATCTTTCCACGCCGCAAGCAGCTCTGGCGCGAGACTGCTGCGGTAGTTCGACAGGTTGAACGAGTAGATATGGGCGCGCTCGATTTTCTGCGCGATCACGTTTTCGGTTTTGCTCTGCCACAGTTCGTCGTGCTGGGAGAGGCGGTCTTTGCGCTCGGCGGCCGTGAGTTTCTTCGCGGCCACTTGCGCATCCAGCTTTTCGGTGAGCTTGGTTTTATCTTCTGCCGCCTTCGCGCTTATTTCGGCGCGGGTTTCATCGCGAATTCTGTCCTTCACGCCGGGGGTCGAGGGCTTTTATCCAGTCGGTCGGAATGCAGAAAGAGTGTCGCAATTCTGGCGGCTCCTTGCCTTCGCGAACGTAGCGATGGTATAGGTCGAGCGCCTCCATAAGCTGGCAGCCGGGAACGGGCTTGCGGTTGGTGCCCATCGTGTAGCCGTCGTTTGTCACCTTGTAGAACCACACGTTGCGCGAGCGCCCCCCTTTGACGAAGCAGAGGATGGAGGTTTTCGGCCCTTGGCCGCCTTTGCTCACGAACACGCCTTGCGGGAGGCTGATGACGGCTTGCAGATCGCACTCGTCCAGCAACGCGCGGCGCAGAGCACGGGCGCTGTTTTGATCCCAAGTGAGAAAACCTTCGGAGACGATGACGGCGCAGCGTCCGCCGGGCTTGAGCGATTCAAGCATGAGCTTCACGAAGAGAATCGTGGTCTCGCTCTCGGTCGGATACTCGCTCCAGACGTTGGGATAAGATTCCTTGTCGCGCTCCGCGCCGAATGGCGGGTTGGCGAGGATGACGGTCTTGCTCTTGGGCAGAATCTCCGTGCCGAACTTTTCCAGCGCGTCTCCCTGCTGGATGTTGCCGGGGTTGAGGCCGCGCACGTAGAAGTTGATCGCGGCCATCTTGCGGACCATGCCGAGGTATTCGATGCCCCCGACGCCAGTGCGGTAGAAGTCGGTCGTCGTCTCGATGGACGGCATCGGGACGCGGTGCTTGGCGAACCAGTCCTTGAACCACGCGGCGAGTTCGGGATGCGACTTCGTTCTGGGCCAATGGCCGTCCTGACTTACGCCCTGCATCACATACTCGAAGCTGTCGAACATGAACCCGCCCGTGCCGACGGTGGGATCGAAAATCTGGTCGGCGAACGTCGGTGCTACGAGACCAACCATGAATTGGCGGATGTGGTCGGGTGTGCGGTGTAATCCGATGTCTTTCGTTCCGCCCGTTTCGGACAGCGCCGACTCGATGGCGTCGCCTAGCAAGTCAGTTTTCAGCAGGCGGTCCTTGTCCAGTTCCGCCACGAGGCCGATGATCTCCCCCATGTTTCCGCTCGTGACGTTGTTGGAAAAGTTGGAGTTGCTGAAGACCTCCTCGATCAGGACGAGTTGGTCCTGAACTTTGGTGGAGAGGTTGCCTTTCCAGACCTTGCGCGCCTCACTGAGAATTTGGGCGTAGAAGGGGAAGAACTTTTGGTTGAGTGCTGGAAGGATTTGATCGTTTGGCAAACCGGCAAGCTCGCTAAACAAAAGTTTCTCGTTGTCACCATTGAACGCGCCGCGAAGTTGGGCGAACTCTGAGTCTTGCGTCAGCTTGACCTCGAAGATCCGGAGCAACAGCAATTCGATGATGTATTCAACGCGCTGCACCGGCGTCCCGGCAGGACGCAGCTTGTTATGCAGCCGTTTGAGAATGTTGTTCGTCCCGCTGTCGGCGTAATGAACTGTTGAGCGACCCATGAATCAATAATCCTTGCCGGTCATTGTCAAAAGTGCTGCCGTGACCTGCTCACATCGCAATCGCGGACCGGCATCGCCCTGTGAGCAGTCGCGCCCTACGGTGTATCTCTTGAATTTGGGGGCCTTTAGCGCCAAAGGAAATGGAGCAAGGCTTCCAGAACATTGACGAGCCGGCGACTGAGAGCGGATTAAAAGCCATCCTGGATGAATCGCGCTGGCATGGCGCAGACTTGACCGCGCAATTCGCTTCGCTAGCGGACTTTCACGTACAGACCTTCTGGAGGACCGTTGAGCGTTCCAAATGCTGGCTCGGCGCGCTGGCATTTCACCACGCGGATACTGTACCCCTTTCTTATTCATCAAAATGTACCGGAAGAGATAGGGTTCGCCCGAGCCGTAGGTCCACTTCATTTTCTGTCATACCTGGTCGCTTAATCCGTGGATTGCACTATCAACGCGCTTGCGCGGCTACACTTTCGCGAGACGAAATCCATATAAAGACTTCAAAGCTTTGACGACCGAGACTGATCGCCGGTTATCGCGCTGATTTTGGATACTCTCGGCTCTAATAGTATCCTACAGGCCGATGCGTGGAGACATAATGGAACACATATGAAACAGCCTTGGGAATCCGACGATTGCGCGGATGTCCGCGCCTACCATACCCATTACCCCATCCCAGTGGCCGCCGCACTCTGGTGCGGAGTACCACCGGACAAAGTGGACGCAATTCTTAAGCAGTGTGTCGACATAGGGCGCGCAATCGTTTCGCATCCCGCTGTGCCATGTATAGAACCACGGTGCAGAGCGATGCATGAAGCAATCGAGTCCGGAGCATTGGAATACCGACGAGAGGGTCGGCAGGTTTCATCTGGGGAGCATGTCGCACCCGAACGTAGAACTGTATCGAGGGAAGCATTAAAGACTTGGATCTCGGCCGCGTTTCCAGCGAACAAGCCGAAGTTTTTGTTTGACGAAATCGAGCGCGGCGCGCACTCCGCGATCACCACCGAAAGCTATCGCGTTTTGAAAACAGCCCATGACGCGAAAGCCCAATTGCTTGAGCAAGCGAACGAGCGTATTCGCGGGCTGACGGATGGAAAGTCGCAAATGGAATTGGAACTATCCGGATTGCGCTCGATAGTCGACAAGATAGGTACGCCGAACGAACGTGCCGAAAAAACCTATCTCAATATCATCGGCGCAATGTTGGGGCTGATGCTTGGCAAGTCGCCAGCTGGCAAGCCTTATTCTGCTTTCGACAACCAAGCCGCGATCATTTCCGCGTTGCTCGGCAACTATTCGGACAAGGCCGGGATTGCAAGCCGTACCTTGGAGGAGAAGTTTGCCGAGGCCAAACGCAGTCTCTCATCCACCTGATCTCGCCATGAGCAAGCTCTATAAATTGAAAGAGTGGTTCTCGTTGGAAGATACCGCTACGCGCCTCAGCAGTGGGTTAGGAGAGCCGGTGTCCACGCTGGATGTGCTCCAGCTGATCGTCGAGGGACATCTCCCGTTGTCCTGGTATGCGCGGCACGTCCCTGCCGAAAGAGTTGGGAGGGCATGTATGCTTCATTACCTAGTGCTCCCGATCTTCGGCGAATTTGTGCCACCCAATGATTATGAGGGATCAGTGATGTGGCGCGGCGATTGGGCCGTTCGAAGGCACAAGGGACTTAAGGAAGGGGACATACTCATGCCGTACGCGACCCTCGATTGGATGCGCGTTCGAGAATCGCGAGTCGTGGAGCGCCTGGATGGCGTGTTTCGACTCGAATTAACCGAATGCGGGGCATTGAAGGAATGGGTGCATTCGTTATTGACGGATACCGGTGGGGAGCTGATTTCGTTGGAGGGCTATTTTGTATCAGACAGCGAAGGCGCGATGTGGCGAATTCTGGAGCACAATTCCGGAGGCAAAATTAAACTCCCTGACGGCACCATTAAGAGGATGGAGTCCTTTCATCACCCGAGCGGCGCCTTTCCAGACTCTGCCGAGTTGGTTATTCGTCGTAGCGACATAAAATCTTTCGAGGGGCGCATCACCGAGGGAAATCAGTCATCGCCCACGGCGATAAGTCCCCGCGAGAGAGAAACTCTCTTGAATATTGCTGGCGGGTTGTTGGACTTGCTCCTTGGAAGATCGCCTGGGGGGAAACCCCAATCGGTTTTCGAATCCCAAGCAGCGATAATTGACGCGTTATTGGCCCGCCATGAGGACAAGCCCGGTATCACGAGAAGAACGTTGGAGGACAAATTTGCGCAGGCAAAGCGAAACCTCAAGTCCTCCTGAGCGCCGCAACTGCGGCGTTGCTCACCGTATCTGCGGTGCATTTAGTGAACCGTGATACCAGTATCCGTGTCGGTATTTCCCATAGGAGCCGACAATGGTTCAGCAGCATCAGCAAAGTGCATCGCCTTCGCTGGCGATTCTTAGACTTCCTAGCGTCAAAGCTCGCACGGGCCTGTCCCGCAGCACGATTTACCTCCGCGTAGCCGAAGGCACCTTCCCCAAACCGGTAAGCTTGGGCAGCCGCGCAGTTGGTTGGGTGGAGGAAGAAATTCAGTCCTGGCTGGCCGAGAGAATCACGACAAGCCGCAATGTCGTGGCTTGAGGTGCGAGCGATGGGCGCGCACGAAAATATCCGGCAACAAAACGCGCGCAAGCGTGGCTTTGATCGTAATCGCCTACCGACGATCCCGGACTATTACCGGCCGATTTTCGGCGAGCTTCGATTCAACGCGAGCGGCTGGGCACAAGTTCGCTGCGTGTTTCACGAAGACGGGCACGCAAGCCTGAGCATTCACCGCGAGCGCGGCGCATTCCGGTGTTTCGCCTGCGATGCGCGCGGAGGCGACGTGATCGCATTTGAGATGCTTCGCTCCGGCACAGACTTCAAAAGCGCGGCGCGCGCGTTAGGAGCTTGGCGATGAGCGTGCCGGCAGTACTCGAAGGCGCGCTGTTGGCCCAGGCCGCTGGCTTCGCAGTCCACTACCAGCGCGGCAAACGGGCATTTGAACCGCGCTGGTCCACCTCGCCGCCGAAAATCGCCGCGGAACTTCAGAGGGATTACCGTGACGGTTACAACATCGGATTCAGAACCGGAGCTTGGTCCAAGCTCGACGGCTGGCCAATCGTAGTCCTCGATGCCGACATCCGCAGCGAAGATCCCGCTCACCGTGACGTAGCGCGTGCAGCGTGGCGCGAACTGGTCGGCGATATAAAACCCACCGTCAAAACGGGCGGCGGCGGGGCGCATCTTTACTTGCGCTGCCCGCCCGAGAATCTGCCGCCGGAACAATCCATTGTTTTGCGACAGTCACAAGACAAGGTAAACAACAAAGCCGCCTGGACAATTGAACTACTGTCTGGTGGTCATGCGGTGACGTTGCCGCCGAGCATTCATCCGTCGGGGCGACCTTACGAATGGGTAAATGGCGGGCTGTCGCATGTCGAGCCGACGCCCGAAACCTTGCTGTGCGCAGTGCGGGCGATGCGGAAATCGAAGATCGCTGGGACCGCAGAAACTGGCGGTGCATGGCCGGAACCTAAGCCGATCATAGGCGAGCTAAAACCCGTACCCGCCTTCGATGCCGAGACACTGCTACCCGGCGCGCTGCGCACCTGGGTAATGGACGAAGCAGAACGGATGCCCTGTCCTCCCGACTTTATCGCTGCCGCGGCACTTGCAGCCCTGGGGTCCATTATCGGCGCGCGGTGTGCGATCAAACCAAAGATGCGGGATTCATGGTTAATCGTGCCGAACCTGTGGGGCGGAATCGTCGGTGACCCATCAGCAAAGAAATCCCCAGCTTGGGGCGCCGCGCTGAAGCCGCTGGATCGCTTGGCTGCAAATGCGCGAGAAGAACACGCCGCGGCTCTAGCTGACTACGCGACGGCGAAGATCGTATTCGACGCCCAGAAAGATGCCATTGAAGCCCGTATCAAGGAGGCGGCCAAGAAACCCAGTAAGGGCGATCCAATGAGCATTGCTAAAGAGCTTCGCGCGCACGACGAACAAACGCCGGACGCGCCGACCCTACGGCGCTACAAGACGAACGATAGCACCGTGGGAAAGCTCGGTGAGCTGTTGCGCGAAAATCCCGCAGGCTTACTGGTGCAGCGCGATGAGTTAGTCGGTCTGATCGCGACCTGGGAGCGAGAAGGCCGCGAAGGGGATCGCGCTTTCTTTCTCGAAGGGTGGAACGGCAATCAAAATTTCGATACGGACCGCATCGGGCGCGGACATATCAGTATCCCAAACCTGTGCATATCGATCTTCGGAGGCATCCAGCCCGACAAGCTCACGGTCTACCTCGAACAAGCGACGCACGCACTGGCGAACGACGGGATGCTGCAACGGTTTCAGGTGCTCGTGTACCCGGATGCGCGCTGCTGGGAGTGGCGGGACCGTGCACCCGACCAGCACGCACGAGATGCGGCCTTCGCCGTATTCGAGGCGCTCGCGGATTTCGACTCGGTGGGCTGGGGCGCGGCACCGGCAGACGCTTTCGATAAGTTCCCACACTTTCGGTTCGACGAAGGGGCGCAAGCGGTGTTCATCGAATGGTCCAAAGAAATGCACCAAATACGAATGCCGAACGAGGATGAACCGATCATCCGGCAACACCTCGCAAAATTCGACAAGCTGTTCCCGGCGCTGGCGCTGATATTTCATGTGGTGGACTGTGTGACGGGCGGCATTTACGGTCCAATCTCTATGGAAGCGGCGTTACGCGCGGCAGCTTGGTGCGAATATCTGGAAGCCCATGCACGACGCTGCTACGGATTGCTGAAGGATGACGGGCTACGCGCGGCACAGGCGCTTGCAGCCAAACTAGGACACGGGGCGCTAGAAGACGGTTTTACGCTGCGCGATGTACGCCGCAATCAATGGCGAAATCTGACCGCAGATGATGCGATCCAGGCTGCGCTCGACTGGCTGGAAGATGAAGACTGGCTGCGCAGCGAAGTCACCGGCGGTACCGGTCCTGGTGGCGGACGACGCACGTTGCGCTATCACATTCACCCCTCGATCAAGGGCAAGCACAAAGGAACCGGGGCATGAACTGGCTCGAACGGGCACACCGCGAAATTCACACCAACTTCCGGCACCCCACTGCCATTACTGCCGCAAGAACTCCAATGGCAGTAATGACAGTGCTCGATCCTGCCCTTCGGGAAAATTCAGGTGCATCTTTCGGCAGTAATGGCAGTCCCTCGGCGCCGCACGTATCGGTGCTCGAATTCATTCGCGAAGAGTTCGAAGAGCGCGCTGCGATTATGGAATTTGACGGCGGTTTGAGTCGCGACGAAGCTGAACTCGAAGCGTGGACGATGGTTACTAAGCGAGAACGCCTGCATTGAGGAATTGAGAAGACTATGAAAAAGAAAACCGAGCAATCTGCGCAACCGAAAGCGGAAGATCCCAAGGCACTCCGAGTAGAGCGAGCGGAGTCGGAAAGTCCAGCCGAGGCGCTCGCGCACACGTCGTTGCGGCCGTCCGTTCAAGCCGCACTGACGTTGATGGATTACAACAAAGCTTTCGGCGAAATGTCGCTCAATACGCTGGTAGCGGACCTGGTCCAGCAGTGCAAGCTGTCGAACAACGGCGATCTATCGCGGGCGGAAGCGTTGCTCACTACGCAGGCGCACACGCTGGACGCAATCTTTCATAAGCTGGCGCGCAAGGCGACGCATGTCGAATACCTGAATCAGTTTGACGTGAATCTGCGTCTGGCGCTGAAGGCCCAAAGTCAGTGCCGAGCGACTTTGGAGACGCTGGCCGCTATCAAGAATCCGCAGCCGGTAGCGTTTGTGCGGCAGGCGAATATCGCCCACGGTCCGCAGCAAGTGAATAACGGGGGCAATTTGGGCACATCTACGCGCGCGCATGCGCGCACGCGGGAAACTCAAAACCCGCAAAGCAAACTATTGGAGAGAAGCGATGGCGAACGGCTGGACTTCGGAGCGACGCGCGCAGCAAGCGGCATTGATTTGGCGATGGAGCCCGTGGGAAAAATCCACAGGGCCCAAAACGCAAGAGGGGAAACGCAAGGTAAGTCGAAACGGATATAAAGGCGATGCGCGCAAAGTGCTTAGAACCCTAGCGAACGAACTGCGTGAGCTGGCTCACGATCAGCGACGGTTCGCGAGATGACCGCGATTCCGCTTTAATCACTCAGGCCCACAGCGTTTTCCAAACAGCGTATGTCTGTTGCATCGCTGGAAGGTCGTGGTCCGAAGCGAATTCGATGTCATGCACTAGCCTGCGTTCGGTGCGTGCGCGCCAATATACTGTGGGGACAATTTAGATTACGGAGAAGGCGGAAAAAGAAAAAGGGCAGCGAGATAGGCGCGCTATTCGATGCCATGGTGACTTTCGTGATTAACAGAAAATGAAATTTTATTGGCAGATCCTTTCTGAGACATTCCTATACATATAGCTGCCGTTGAGCTGCGCCGGAGGGCGAATCGCACGGGCGTCAAGCTCGAACGCCTGGTTGGACGAAGCCGCTGCGCGGCAGGGGTAGTTGAAATGGAACCATCTTCGCATCGAAATCCGATTCAGTGCATCCATCCGGGTGTACGGGATTTTGATTTGGAGATTGATCATGAACACCGACCACCAAGCTCGCTTCGATACCCTGTACGCGCAACATCTACGCGCATTAAAACGCCATGGCAAGGCCGTCAAGACGATTGAGGCCTATGGCCTGGCCGTGCGTCGCCTCGCCCAGTTCGTTGACCGCTGCCCTGATGATCTCAACACCGATGAACTGAACCGCTTCTTCGAGTGGTTGATCGACACCAAGGGCTGGAGCACCGTCAAGCTAGATCGCAACGGTATCCGCTTCTTCCATGAAGAAGTCCTCGGCAGGGCCATGCCCTGGCTCACCATGCTAAAACCCCCCAAGTTCCAGACGCTGCCAGACGTGCTCACCATCGATGAGATTGCGCAGATCATTCAGCGCACCCGCGAGCGGCGTTACCAGGTCTTCTGGCTCACCACCTACAGCATGGGCCTGCGGCTCGGCGAAAGCCTGAAGCTCGAAGTCGCCGACATCGACAGCGCCCGGATGCACGTCCATGTCCGGCTTGCCAAAGGCAACAAAGACCGCTTCGTGGTGCTGCCGGCTGTCACGCTTGAGACACTGCGTCGCTGGTGGGCGCAACATCGCCACCCGCGCTGGTTGTTTCCCGGCCAACCCAGCACCCCGGCAGTACCCGCAGGCCATCTCATGGATCGCAGTACCGTGCAGCGCGCGTTCAGACTGGCCGTCACGGATGCAGGCATTCGCAAGCACGTCTCCATCCACTCGCTGCGCCACAGCTATGCCACTCATCTGGTCGAAGCCGGTCTCAACCTGCGCGCTGTGCAAGATCAGCTCGGTCATGCCTCACCCACCACCACTGCACGTTACGTGCGCATGACCGAGGTCTCGAAGCAGCTCCAGGGTGCCGTCATCAACGGCCTGGTCGAGCGTCTCACCAGCGCCGTTCGGGCGTCGGCTGCGAGGGCCTCGTGATGGGCGTCCCACCGCTCTCCCAGCTGATTGAGCACGGCCGAGCCGAACTGTTTGCTCGTTACGGACATCACCTGAGCGCACATCAGCGCCGGGCACTGGACGCCATGGCCCGCTGTCGCACCGGGGCACTGGGCGCAACCGTCATGGCGTGCCAGCACTGCAGCCACAAAGACGTGCGCCTGCGCTCGTGTGGCCACCGCAGTTGTCCGAGCTGTCAACAGCATGCGGCCACCGATTGGCTGGCGCGGCAACGCGCCAAGCTGCTACCGGCGGCGTACTTCATGGTCACCTTCACGCTACCCTCAGCGCTGCGGCCGTTGGCTTATCGGCAGTCGCACGTGCTCTACGACCTGTTGTTCCGGACCGCCATCGAGACACTACGCAGCTTCGGTCAGCGCCACCCCGAGCTCGCAGCAGATCTCGCGGCGACCGCTGTGCTGCATACCCATAATCGACAGCTCGACTACCATCCGCATCTGCACCTCATCGTGCCCGGTGCCGGGGTTGATGATCAGCACCGATGGCGCAAGATCAGCGGCCGATACCTGTTCAACGGCCGTGCCCTTGGCAAGGTCTTCCGGGCACGCTTCATCGAGGCGCTCAAGCGCGCTGGCTTCGAGTTGCCGCCCAATTGTCCGGCGCGCTGGGTTGTACAATGCCAGCACGTCGGGGCAGGCTTGCCGGCGCTCAAGTACCTCTCGCGTTATCTGTATCGCGGCGTCATCGCCGAGAAACAGATAGTGGCGTTCGATGCGCACGCCCAGCGCGTCACCTTCCGCTATCAGCACAACAAGACCCGGCAGCAGCGGCTGCGCACGCTGCCGCTGGTCGAGTTCCTGTGGCGGCTGATGATCCATGTGTTGCCCAGTGGCTATCGACGCGTGCGCGACTACGGCTTCCTGCACGGCAATGCGCGGCGCACACGCATACAGATCCAGATCGCATTGCGTGTGGTCATACCGCCGTCACCCCCGCGTATCGCACTGGCGTTCCTGTGCGTCAGCTGTGCGCAGGCGATGCGAGATATCGGTGAGCTGCCAACGACGCGCCCACGACCCGCAACGTAATCCGACGACCGGCAGCGAAGGCTGCCACCCACGGTCGTGACACGTTCACGGCAACATGCACTGCATGGGAGGGATCTGGAACTGGTTATGAACAACTGGCTCATCACGATCCAGGAGATCACGGCCGCACTCGCCTGGAAAAAAGCTACAACCCCGTAGCTCGAACATCACAAGCCGCTCAACGCGGATCTTTACCCAGGTGATCGAACCCTTCCCCGGGCTTGTCCAACCCGGGATAGGTCGCGGCTGCGCGCGACCTATCCTTATTTGTTAGGCAGCAGTGGCTGCACCCACCTGTGCGAACAAGCGGCCGGACCAACTTGTTGCGGTTACCGTTCGAAAGATGCCAATCTTTGGCGCTATCCTTTCGTTTAGAAACTCTTCTAGGAGGCGTTGGTCATTCGGCTCCCCAAATGGACCGATATCATCGAACAGGATGACCAGATCGGTTCCATGCTCGTAGTCCTTCGCGGCTTTTTTGTCGAATGCCTCTTGTATGAGCCGAAACCTCTCCGGTAAGAAACTATCGACAGGAATTGCTACAGGCTCAGCCGATACCACAATGCCAGTTCGCTTGGTGCCGGACTTCTGGATCGCCCCGAATGCTGGCGCGTATCCGTGATCGACAAGCATTAGTCTTCTTAGGAACTCGTTTTCGCCCTCATGGGCAAGCGTTATCTCGACTTTCTGCGCTTTGTCATCAGACGAGGTCGGCGTGATTACGGCGTCGAAATTTTGGTTGCCAAGGACGGGTTCAATCATAACGCCCCCGCGCCCCGCATATGCTCTCTCGGCATACAGACTTAGCGGGTAGACTTCTTCGACGAACTCTTTACATAGGCCGATTCGCTTGTTCACAGCCTCACGTCCACCCGAAACGTGTTTCAGCTCTTTAAATTTCTCGTCGCACCATTTTCGGAGGTCGGCAGGCGTGCGTGCGCAGGTTAATTCTTCGCGTGTAACGAGTTCGGCCCGCATAGATGCAACCTAACGTTTTGGTGTGCCGCACCGGTCACGAAAACGACAAGAAACACGGCGTGCTGTCACCCGCGTCAGTACGAACAAATTGTTAGGTTGCATCACCGTGTTTCCGATTTAGATACTCATGATGCTCAACATCTGTTTTGCCAGAGATAATCTTCCGATGACATTCCAGACGGCCAACACAGAACTGAAGTCTGTTCTCAGTTAGAACCTCTCTTCTGAATTGTCCTATGTGTTGAATCAAGCCAGCGATGTCAAAAACTCCTGCGGGACGCTCGGTTTTAAATACAGCGTTACCAGTAAATACGATCAAAGAATGAATGTTTTCTGATGGAACAAAATCCAGAAGCTTCTGGATAGCCTTGATGTGTTTGTAGTTCTGACGCAATGGGTTTTGGAACTTTTGCTTGTAATAGAAGATAACCTGGGTCCAGGTTGCCCGTGCAACGTTTGCGAAGATCCAACCGTTGTAATGTTTAGATTCGATCACAAATATGCCGTATTTTGAGACCAGGACATGATCGATCTGTGTTGTACCGTCTTCGAACGGAAGGGTGATGTTATTCAGGAGGTGGTAGGCAGTGCCACTGAAGCTCTGAGTAAGCGCTCTTGTTACAGCAGCTTCGCCCTGATTCTCAACTACGGTACGTCTGAATTTGCCGAGCATCCAGAAGCCGGAAATGAGCGCGCCTAGAAGAACAACTGCCTCAATTACGCGCACTGGATGAGTTCCGCTGCAACCTAACTTCCAGATTGACATCATCCAGGTTGGCATCGGCGATGATCCGCTGAATACGCTAAGCAGCCAGAAGCCAACAAAGAGTGTACTTAGAAAAGCAATTGCCCTAAGAATTGCGCGCACGAAATCAATAATTATCCGCACTGGATGTGCTCCGTTGCAACCTAACGTATGGCTGAGATTGGCCGAGCCGGGTGTTGCCTCGGAGGGAGGGCCCGCCAAGCAGCTCGATATTTAATTGGAGCATCCGAGATTCCTAAAGCGGTTCACCGTGGAAAGTTCCTGCAGTCTAGATTAAGGGGCAACTATCGGGGCAACAGAAAATGGCGAGATCGAAGAATCATCGTAAATACAATAAGTAAGAGCGCTTATTCGAGTCCCTCATCCACCAGTAGCACCTCCGCTGACGTCCATTACCCTCCGATAATCCGCAGTAATTCAGCCTGAAACGGACAAATAGCCTCCGCTAGGTTTCGCTAGTGTCCGTTGACAGCCGGGACAAAGTGGGGCCAATAAAAGCTACTCGATCAGAAGCTGGCGCTAATACCTTCGAAAACATCGCTCGTGAGTGGCAGGCGCAGCGCCAGAAGAGCCTGGAGTCAACGGCGCTCGATGGAATCATGATGCGCATGGAAAAACATCTATTTCCGCGCTTAGGCGTGCGGCCTATTTCCAAGATCAACGCACCGGAGCTGCTCGCCGTCCTGCGGTGCTCTCAAACCCCACAAAGCCCAGCATCATGCGGCGGTGACTGAGCCCAAGGCCGTCGGCGCACTTCTGAGAGCGATTGAGAGCTTCCAGGGCTCACCCGTGACCAAAGCGGCGCTATGCCTTGCCCCGCTTGTGTTCGTGCGCCCTGGCGAGTTGAGGCGCGCGGCATGGCCAGAGTTCGACCTTAAGGGCGGCGTGTGGAGGATTCCAGCAGAGCGCATGAAAATGCGAGACGCCCATATCGTGCCCTTATCCCGACAAGCGATTGTGATCCTTCGTGAACTGGAGCCGTTGACCAATTCCAGCGAAAAGCGCCCAAACCAGTACGTCTTCCCGAGTGTTCGAACTCGCGCCCGTCC
The DNA here is from genome assembly GCA_945861225.1 of Klebsiella pneumoniae. Taxonomy (GTDB): domain Bacteria; phylum Pseudomonadota; class Gammaproteobacteria; genus CAIKBL01. The sequence continues at coordinate 15,070 of CAMATU010000011.1, read as the reverse complement.
CATGAGCGAGAATACGATTACCGCCGCGCTACGGCGCCTCGGCTATACGAGCGACGAAATGACCGGGCATGGGTTTCGCAGTATGGCGTCCACCTTGTTGAACGAGCAGGGATGGAATCGAGACGCTATCGAACGCCAGCTTGCGCATGCCGAACGGGACGGGGTGCGTGCAGCGTACAACCGCGCGGAGCACTTGCCCGAGCGCATACGAATGATGCAGTGGTGGTCCGATTATCTCGTGTCGTTACGCGACGGTACCGAGGTCATCCCATTGCACAAACAGGCTTAGTAACCGCGCCGGGCCGGTTGCCCGGGTTTGAAAACGACCAACCGGCAGCCGTCATCGCGAGTGCGGTGGCGGCTGCGCTCCTATCCTACTCTCCAACTATCGAGGCACCCTTTGGCTACTCACCTGGAAATATATAGCAAAATGCTATATTTTTAATCTGTGCACGTCATAGCCTGGAAGACACTGAAAACCTTCGGCGAGCGACATTCCGACGCCGCAGGCCCACTTCGCCAATGGTTCAAATTGATCGAGAACGGGCACTTCAGCTCGTTTCAGGACCTTCGACGAACATTCGGAACGGTCGACAAAGTGGGAGATCTGCATGTCTTCAACATCGGCGGAAAAAAATACCGATTGGTTGCCTACGTGCGCTTCGATTGGCAACGCTGCTACATCAAGCATGTGCTGACGCACTCGGAGTACAACAAGGGAGATCGGAAAACATGAACGCCGCACTGAATAAAATCGCCCCGGCATGGAAAGCGGTCGAACAAGTAGCCCGCCTGGGACCGATCAAGAACAAGGCGCACTACAACGAGATGGTGGCGCTTAGTGGCGCGCTAATCGACGAGGTGGGCGCCAGCGCCGCCCACCCGCTCGCCAGCCTGCTTTACATCGTTGGAGACCTCATTCGGGCCTACGACGAGAAGCACCACCCGATCCCGGATGCGTCACCCGCCGAGATGGTCACTTTCCTAATGGAGCAGCACGGCTTGCGGCAGTCCGATTTACCGGAGATCGGCGCACAAAGCGTTGTGTCCGCCGTTCTGAGTGGGAAGCGCGCGCTGAATGCCCGACAGATTAAACGACTCTCCGAACGCTTCGGCGTGGCCGCAGGCGCGTTCCTGTAATCGAATCTCCGCGCCTAGGCTGATCACCGAACGGCCAGCACCTTACTGGCGTGACGCGGATTCCTTTAAGGCACATGAAGGGGGTGCTATGGCGAAGAAACCTGTCGATGCGCCGAAGGCGGAGACGCCGAAAACCCCGGCGAAAATACTGACTCAGCTGCGGAAGAACGCGCGCGCAACCATGCGCGGACTAACAGCGCTGGACGAAAATGACGCACTCGATTCGCGATGGTTCCCGTGGCTTCAACTGCCCTGCTTATTTTGCAAGCCTTTACCCGGCTAGCACCGTTAATCCTGCAAGATCAGATCGCCACTTTCGCCATTATTTCCCGTGCCTTATCGTGCAGAATCATTTTCTCAAGGACCACTATCTATTGCCTACGATTGTTCGCCACCTCAAGCGCAACACTGATCGCCAACGGAAGAAATATACCGATGCACGCAGCAGCTAATACGTCAGTTGGCCAGTGCACGCCGAGTATCAGCCGCGATATGGCGACCAGTGATATCCATAAGGCGGCTAACGCCATTGCGGGCTTGTGCGCCCCTGGCCTGATTCGGTTAACACAAAGTGTGGTGGCGGTCGCGAATGCCGCGACGACCAGAGTATGCCCGCTCGGAAAACTGGTGCCCCAGTACCAGTCTGTATCCCATAGCATCGGGCGCGATCGACCCACCAGCAATTTGAGCGAATAAATCACGAAAGCGGCGCTGCTCACCGAAGCTGCAATAAGTAACGCCTCAAACCGACGTCTTGCGCACAGGAGCGCGACTGTCACGACGCTCGCGAGTGGCACAAGAACTCTTGACGACCCGGTAAACGTAACCACTTTAAAGAAGTCGATTAGCGTACTCGAGACATGCTCATGGATGAAAAGCAAGACAGTCCTGTCGAACGGACCTGACTCTCCCCCGAGCACATCTTCGCTGACCTTGGCTGCCGATACGGCGAGGACGAGCACCAATAAAACGGTCAGACGGCGTTTCCCCAGCGATCTGGACAACGCAGATTGCTTCTGGCGCACGTACGCACTGAGCACGAAATAAAGGCAGGCGACGATGAGCGTCAACTTCGCGATGTCTTCGATGAACTCGAAGATCAGAGGCACCTGCACGAGTACCCCCCACCTGGATTAGTGAGCAGGAAATCTGATCGACGAGGGCCGAGGGAAACCGGCGACCGCCGTAATTTCACAAGCTTCGTTCCTCGAGGAAGTCGAAACGACGGCTGATGCCTTGCGAATAAGCTGCTGGGATCATCAGCGGCCGTCGCCTGAGCACCAAGTTGTGACCGGGCTGCGCAGCAGGCCGGATATTTTCGCACTTCGCCCGCGGGTTTTGGTCAACGGCTACTGTGGTTGGCCAGTATCAGCCTCAATTTTAACTTTCTCGGTCTTGTCTGCTGCTCTTACGAAAATGTCATATTGAATTCTGTCGTGCTCGTGCTCGACCTCGACCATGACGGCTTTCCCCTTCAGCTTGTTTTCGGCTGCCGTGACGGCCTGAACCAGCGATGTCTTCGCACTGTTAAGGTCCTCCAGATTCATGCCCGTCACGAAGTTTGTGAGCGTACCCCGGATGTGCTCATCCTCAACTTTCACCACGGTGCCAGTCGACGCATCTATTTTGTACTCCATCACGCCAGCATCCCCCAACACCTTTACTTCCCAGATCGGTCGATTTTTCTCAATGTCGAACTCTGCGGAAACGGTCTTGCCCTGTCCTTCTTTTTCTGCGATTTCGGTCGCTTTCGCGAGCGAAACTGTCGCCTTGCTCAGCGCCTCTGCTTCGCGTGAACTGACTGCATAAGCGGCGAAGGTCATTCCGACGCCAAGGGCAGCCGTTAGTATTGTGGTGTGAATTCGAATGCAGTTTTTCATAAATTTCCTTCAGGAAGTGAGTGCAAGGGAGGTCCGGGCATCCGTCGTAAGCAGTCTGTGGTCGCACTTCCGCACCTTTACGCCGCTCAGCAGCGAGCTCGCTGGCTTATTAAAAAGCCCATCTCGAACCACTGCAGCGGAGTCTGCATGCGCGGCTCAGGGAAGCGTTGAAAAAAAACCTGCCGTGCTTCGGCCTGCGACGAAGTGTGCAGCTAGAATCTGCGGATGTATGTTCGCGACCGCACATTTCTCTAGCGGGATAAGCAGCAACTTTCCAAGCCTGTAGGGTCGGGATTTATCGGCATGCCGGGGTCGTTCGGCTCATTCTGAGCAAGAACAGTGTCATCACGAAGATCAGCGAAAAAATAAAATTGTAATGCGGATAAAGATTCCTTTGAGGATTAATTCGAACAATTGATTGAAGATTGACGGTCGTCCAGGGCAGCAACCGACTTGGCGGGATCCATGCGCGCACCGGTGCACGATAGGCTACGGAATATCGCTACGCGGATCTTTTCGCTGACGCGCAAAGTTGTTTGTAGGAGGCAAACTTTCCCATAGCGAACGCCCGATGCGCTGCCCAATGGAATTTCCGCTGAGTTCCGATCGAAATATTTCTTCGTTATGTGCGGCAACGGACAGCGCCTATGGTGTACGAAGGAAAACAATTGAGCATTGATTCCGCTGGCGCGCAGGCCAAATGGTGATCTGGGCTGGGGCCTTACACGTTCGTTGGAACATTTACGACACGACAGATGTTCTACGGCGAGGTTATGCGCCGCTGGACGCACAAGTACCACATGCCCGTGGTGGGCCGATCGAGGCGCAACGAGAGGAGTATTGTGATGATGAATCATACAGACGGATGGATGAGTGGTTGGATGGGCGGAGGGATGTGGATCTGGCCGGTGATCGGCATAGCGGTGGCGGTCCTGCTCGTCGTCGTGATCAGCAACCAGACCAAAAAATAGCCGTGCATTATCCTCGCCGTCAGCAAACCACGGGAGCCCGCTGAGTTCTGCAAAAGAGACGAGAAGATCGATGCCGGAGCGGCGCCTTTCTGTCCCTCGATTCCCGGCCTTGACTTGCCAGGGGTGTACACGCTGCGGAGCTTACAAGACGCCGATCGAATCAAGGAACGGGTGGACCAGGGCGTGCAGCAGGCCGTTCTCCTGGGCGGCGGCTTCATCAGTCTGGAATTAGCGGAGAATTTCGTTCGCCGTGGCATTGCGACAACAGTGGTCGAGAAGAATGAGCAGATCCTTGCGCCCTTCGACAAGGAGATGACAGCGCCCATCGTTCCGGAGTTGCTGGATAAAGGTGTCACGCTGCTGTTCAACCAGACTGCTGAAGCGTTGGAGCAGGCCGCCGAGGGCTTAGTCGTCTGCTTACATTCCGGTCTACGGCTGCCTGCCCAACTGGTCATCTTCGGCGTGGGAGTGCGTGTAGAAAACAAGCTGGCGGTCGCTGCCAGCCTGGAAGTCGGGCCTCGTGGCGGGCGGGTTGTTGCGTGGAGACCATCCCCAGATCGACGTCGAGACGGTCGTGACGGCGCCTCTTGCCGAGCAACCGTTTCTACTCGACGTGCGCGCGCCTCAGGAATTTGCCTCCGGCCACATCACAGCGTCCCTGAACATCCCGGTTGATGACCTACGATCCCGCCTGAATGAACTTCCCCGTGACCGGAAAATTGCCGCCTATTGTCAAGTGGGACAACGCGGCTACCTGGCGACCCGAATTTTGCTACAAGCCGGCTACCCTGCAGTGAATGTGGGTGGCGGTTACAAAACGTACAAACTTATGTACCCGTCCACATGAAGTACTCTCCGGCTATCACAGCCGAGATAGTCGTTTGTGGGGCCTTGTAAACGTCATCGGAGCAACGTTTTAGATCGTATGGTTGGACGACATAACACTAACGCGATCGCGCTCGCTACCACTGTTACGCTCGCGGCTCACATTGGTTTCCAACGCAGGAAACATAAAGCGGGGGAAAAACGGACGACGCTTCTAGCGCTAAGGGCGCTCGTGATGTCGTTATTGGAGGCGTACCTGGCAGCCTGTCGGACTTAGGACCGTCCTACTGCGGCGGTGTTAAAGCTGTCCATTGTCTGCGCGAATTTTCGTTACATAGCCCCACTATGCGCCTCAAATTCGCGCAAAACTGTCCTCGCTTTCCCACTCGCCTCGCGACGGACGCCTAAGTCCGACGGGCTGCTAGCGGCGCGAAAATTCTGTTATGGCGGATCGCGTTCGATTGAATCGTCGATCAGCCCTTGGCGCGCGCGCGTGCGGCAATCCGCGGGATCTGCAGCCATGACGCAGTCCTTGCGAATGGACTCTTCGCGGATTGGGTCACTGGCGGGGGCGGTCGGCACGGGGTCCTGATCTGTAGAGGCAGGTCGCCTCAGCTTGCGACCCGTCTTGGAATTGTCCAGCGCAGGAGTCCCCTCCATGTTGAAGGGTTCGCCCCGCCCATTCAGCGGGCTTCGCTGATCGGGTTGCGGCCGCGAACTCGCGCCAGACGAAGGCTGCTGTGTTGCCACTCCTGCTGCCGGCGCAACGCCTGAGTTCGTTCTACTCATGGTTTGTGCATCGCTCGTCGCAGGTAACGAGAGCGCCAAGAACAGTGCCGCCCATTGGCTCGTGAAGCGCAATCCGATCTGCATCAAAATCTCCTCGTGATTATCCGTTTTGCAGCGTTAACCTTGGTTCAGCGGTACACCACTACCGGTATCTTGGAGTGCGTCAGCACTTTCTGTGTGACGCTGCCCAGGATCAACTTAGAGAGGCCGCGGCGGCCATGCGAGGCCATGAAGATCACATCACACTTGCGCTTTTTTGCGGCATTGATGATCCCCTCATAAACGGTGGCAGCCGTCGCCACTACCGCCGCGAAAGGCACACCGGCCACCTTGGCCATTTTGCCGATCGCGTCGACACGTTTTTGTCCGGCCTGACGCGCGTTATGCTCGATGTCTTCAATCACCTTCGAGTCGAACGCATAGCCTTCTAAGTAAATGGGCTGCATTGGTTCAACCGCGTAATAGGCGGTGACCTTGGCGCCGAGGGCACTTGCGAGCGCGATACCGGCTTTCGCAGCCTTGTTGGAGGCCAGTGATCCGTCGGTGGTAATCAGGACGTGGCTGAACATGGAGTCTCCTTCAAGGTGAGGCGAGAAGCTTCCTGGTCTTCAGGACCGGCAGTACATCGGGCACCACGCTCTATTATTTTGCGCACTGGATATGCTCCGCTTTCGAATCCATGCGCTCTGTCTGTTGGCGTACATTAAGGCAACCGGCTTATAACCAACCTCCCGTGAAACCCGCTCGCCGCAAACCGTTAGCGATGTATGGACACTTTCGCATCAATTGCCATTAAGAACTCCGTACGATAATTTTCAATCAGCAAAATGATCGGACCTTGATTGAGCCCGTAATACCAGGGGGAGACGCACCAGCCATAAGTGCAACGTCGCTTTCAAACCTCTAGCTCATGAACTATAAGTGAGGGGGTAACTACCAGAAGGAGAACGACGCATGCTCCGAATCAGCAAGGTGCCTTTTGAGGAAGTGCACCCAGATCTACAGAAGACGATGCAGGAAAGCGATGCCGCGCTCGGCGGCTCGGAATGGATCCAGGTGTTCGCTCAAACCCCGGATCTCTATCGCCACTTCGTTAAGTTCTATTACGAGCACATCATGGCCGACAGCGATGGCATCAGTATCAAGATGACCGAGCTGGTGCGCCATAAGGTCGCGCAGATCAATCAATGCAGTCTCTGAATGAAAGCCGTGTATGCCTCGGCGAGGTGTCAGGGTTTGACCGATGAGATGATTAAGGCGTTGCCAAGATTCGCAGACAGTGAGCTGTTCACGCCGGCCGAGAAGGCCGCCCTGAAGTTCGCTGAGGTGATGGCCGGTGACCATCGTTCGGTATCACAGGCGTTGTTCGACGAGTTACGCCGTCATTACAGCGAACGCCAAATCATGGCGCTGGGCTGGCGGATGGCGATTTTTGTTGGCTACGGGCGCTTGGTCTATGCCACAGGACTGGAGGGCGTGGGCGAACCCTGTCCGCTGTCGTTTACGCACTAAGTGAGCAGTGGCGGGTAAGGACGAACCGATCAGCACCTTCGCTGATCGGTTCGCATCAAGCGGCTGACGGCAACTCAGACGGGATCGATCCGGTAACCTATCTTGGGAAAATGCACGACGACTTCACCTACCTGCGGATCCTTACGCCAAACGGAAACGCTGCTAACCGTGGTGCCGACTAAGGCGCCTACCACGCTGACCTCGGCGTAATCTACGGGCGATACCGCCACCTGTGCGCCAGCCTTGATCCCGATCGGATCATGCGGATCGATGCCTGTCGCCAGTTTGGGCTGCGCATGTCGCGCGATAGCCAAGGCCGCCGCGGGATCCATCTCCGTCCGCGTTCCATGTTTGATGGCATCGAGTCGCGCCATCCATTCGGCAATCCGCGGAAAGCGGCCATACGCACGCGCCGCTTCAGTCGGCGCGAACCGATACAAAAACCATGGATCCCACATTGCGTGGAGATCAACCAGCCCTGGTTTATCGCCGGTCAAAAATCGGCGGCCGTCCGCGAGCTGCATATTGAGAAAATCCGTATGCGCATCCAACTGTGAACGATAGCCTGGCAGGCGCGGGCCGAGTGAATCCGTATCAAATTGAGTCTTCCACATTTTTTTGCGGTCTTCGTGAAAGTGAGCCGGAAGATTCAAGCCGCCGGAAAACGGATCGTCGCTGCCCATGTAGATCGCAACCGAGGTCACTACATAGGGGCCGTGTGCCCAGCTTCCTAGCGCGTAGCCAAGCCCTGGGTTGTCGTCCGGGAAAATTGAGGGGAGCGGAAATTCCGCTTCCAATACCGCCGCAATAAGTTGCGTGTCGCAATAGATATCCGCGCCGATTTGCATGACCGGGGTGCGGCGGTAACCGCCGGTCAAAGGCAGCAGGTCAGGTTTCGGCATCGCCGAGGGTTGAATGACCGAGCGCCAGGCCAGCTGTTTAATCCCGAAGATCAGGCGGATCTTCTCGGCGAACGGGGCTTCGTCGTAATGGTGCAGGATCAATTCAGACATGACTGTCCTTTCTTGCCCACACCGGCGCGCGCTTCTCCACGAACGCGCGCAATCCTTCGCGGCCATCTGCAGTTTCGAACACGTTACAGAGTGTTTCGATCTGGTTTTCGACGTTGCGCCGATAATCGAGATCATTGGCACGCAGAAATGAGGCACGACCGAGCGCCATGATGGCGGGCGATTTCTGCGCAAGCACCAGCGCGAGTGATTTCGCGCGGGGCATCAATTCGGCACGCGGAACTGCATGATTGATGAGGCCTAGCTCGGCCGCCTCGTGAGCCGAAATGGGGGTGCCGGTGAACAGCAATTCAAACGCCTTATGGCGGCTGATTTGGCGCGGCAGATGCACGTAGTGGATCGCGGGGATCAGCCCGATATCGATCTCCGGATAGCCGAGATCGATATCGTCGGCCGTCAGAATCATGTCGCAGGTAATGGCGAGCGTCATGCCCGCACCGCGTGCCGGCCCGTTGATTACGGCGATGGTCGGCTTGGTCAGCCGATACTGAATATCCATCGTTTCCATATAGAACTTGTAGACGAACTCGCGCAGCGCCAGGCCGTCACCTTGGTTTACCATCTTGAGATCCATGCCGCCGCAGAACATGCCCGGCAGGGCGCTGGTGATCAGCACCACACGCACCTCTGGGCTGCGGTCAGCCTCGCGTAGTGCGTTGTGGATTGCATCGATCATGGGATGGTCGATCGCATTTACTGGTGCGCGGTGCAGAAGAATGGTCGCAATGCCGTCTTCTACGAGGTAGTCGATTCTGTCACTGGCGGTCATCGGGAGGCTCCTCACAGCGGAAACAGGCTTGGAGAGTATAAGGGGATTCTCATTGCGCGGGCTGGCGAATTCTGCGCGAGAAATCGCGCTCGAAAGCCTCGTCCCGCGCGCGTGCCCCGATGTCTGCTGCCGCCTCAAGCTCCGCGAATGGAAGTGGCGGCAATCAGACGTGAGTCTCGGTGTACACTGGGCAAATTCCGGAGGCTGGCTGAAGTTGCTCAGGCATCTCAAAAAAACGCGTACTCTGAAAGGATGATCGATGGACGTTAAGGGCAAGATCGCGGTCATTACCGGCGGCGCCAGCGGCATCGGCGCCGCGCTTGCGCGTCGCTTTCATGCTGAAGGGGCCAAAGGCATCGCGGTGGCGGATGTGCAGGAAGACGCGCTCTGCGAAGTCGCAGCAAGCGTGAATGGCATCGCTGTGCCCTGCAATGTCGCGCACGAGGCCGATATCCAACAGCTGGTCGCCAGGGTGGAACGGGAGCTTGGGCCAATCGACATCTTCTGCTCCAACGCCGGCATCGCCCGCTTTGGCGATGAAAACGCGCTGAATGCAGATTGGCAGTTGAATTGGGATATTCATGTGATGGCGCATGTCTACGCGGTGCGCGCGGTGGCACCTAAAATGGTGGCGCGTGGCAGCGGTTATCTCGTGCACACCGCGTCTGCCGCCGGGCTGTTGAGTCATATTCAGTCGGCAACTTATTCGGTGACGAAACACGCGGCGGTCGCGTTCGCCGAATGGGTTTCGATCAAGTATCGCGATCAGGGCGTACGGGTGTCCGTGCTGGCGCCCCAAGCCGTACGCACGCCGATGACCTCACGGCCGGATGGCGCCTCAGTGGCAAGTGTCGATGGCATGATCGAGCCGGAGGAACTCGCGGAGTGTGTGATCAAGAGCATGGCACGCGAGGAATTCTTAATCCTGCCGCACCCAGTGGTGCGTGAATACATGCTCCGCAAAGCGACGGATGTCGATCGCTGGTTGATCGGCATGAATCGTTGGCGTGCGCAGGCCGGTCCGCTCGAGTAAACCACGGAGTATCACTGCATGAACTACCAACAAATTACCGTATCGAATGCTGGGCACATCACGCGCGTGACCCTGAATCGGCCTGAAGTTCTAAACGCGATCAGCCAACAGATGCACGATGAGCTGCAGCATGCGTTCGATCAATTTGCGGCCGATGATGAGCAATATCTCTGTGTCATTGCCGGTGCGGGTGAGCGTGCATTTTCGGCGGGCAGCGATTTGAAGGCGATCGCGAAAGCCGGCAAACCGAATGTGTACCCGAAGAGCGGTTATGCCGGGCTTATCGAGCGTTTCGATTTGACGAAGCCGCTGATTGCGGCAGTGGATGGCGTGGCGGTTGGCGGCGGCTTTGAGCTCGCGTTGGCGTGTGACATTTTGATCGCCACACGCCGGTCACGCTTTGGCCTACCGGAGCCGTTGGTGGGCGCGGTAGCGTTGGGCGGTGGCGTGCATCGTTTGGCACGCCAGATTGGGCTGAAGCAGGCCATGGGCCTCATTCTCACCGGGGATATCATCGACGCCGAAGCGGGCTATCGCATGGGTTTCATCACGGCGCTGGTGGATCCCGCGGACTTGGCGTCGACGGTCGACCAGTGGTGCGCGAAAATTCTCCGCTGTGCGCCACTGGCGATCCGCGGCTCCAAGGAAGCGGTGCTGCGTGGACTCGATGAACCAAGTCTGCAAGCGGCAATGGTGCAGCAGGCAACCTATCCGGCGTTTAAGGTCGCCTACCTTTCAACAGATCGCATGGAAGGTGCGGCGGCCTTTGCGGAGAAGCGCGCGCCGCGCTGGCAGGGGAAGTAGCCCGAGGTACGGGATTCGAATCTTCTGGTAGGAGCGCCTTTAGGCGCGAAGTGGCTGGACGCATTTCATCGCGTGAAGTCCGATGTCGGATAACGCTGCGCTCATCCGACCTATGGGACTATGAGACCTTGAATCTCCTTGTAGGAGCGCCTTTAGGCGCGATGGGACGAGTCGCGGGGCATAGCGGCTGAAGCCCGATGTCGGATAACGCTGCGCTCATCCGACCTATGGGTTGGTGCCTTACTTGTGGGGCGTCACGCCTCCCGTGCCGCCGCCTTCAATTCGCGCCGCCGACGGTGTAGCACCGGTTCGGTGTAGCCATTCGGTTGATGCACACCGCCAAACACCAATTCGCACGCGGCCTGGAACGCGACCGATTCATCGAAATTCACTGACATCGGTTTGTAGGCAGGATCGTGCGCGTTCTGCCGATCGACCACTACCGCCATGCGCTTGAATGTCTCGAGGACGTGTCTGCGCCGCACGTAATCGTGGCGTAGCCAGTTCGCGATATGTTGGCTGGAGATGCGTAAGGTTGCGCGGTCTTCCATTAGCCCCACATCGTTGATGTCCGGCACCTTCGAACATCCGATGCCGAGATCGATCCAGCGCACCACATAGCCGAGGATGCCCTGGCAGTTGTTGTCGAGCTCGGCCTGGACTTGCTCACGCGTGAGCGGCGTATCCCCCAGCAGCGGCAAGGTGAGGATGTCGTCCAGGCTCGCGCGCGGCCGCTTCTTCAATTCGTTCTGCACGCTCCACACATTTACCTGGTGATAGTGCATCGCATGAATGGTGGCGGCAGTGGGCGAGGGCACCCACGCCGTACTCGCACCGGCCAGCAAGTGGGCCTGCTTGGTGTTCACCATCTCCTTCATCAGATCCGGCTTGGGCCACATGCCCTTGCCGATCTGCGCCTTACCCTGCAAGCCGCAGGCGAGCCCGACATCGACATTCCAATTCTCGTACGCCCGCATCCACTTTTCCTGCTTCATCGCTTCCTTACGCACCATCACACCGGCTTCCATCGACGTGTGAATTTCGTCTCCGGTGCGATCGAGGAATCCGGTGTTGATGAAGATCAGGCGATCGCGAGCGGCGCGAATGCATTCCTTCAAATTCACGGTAGTACGGCGCTCTTCATCCATCACGCCAATTTTCAAGGTACACCGCGGCAGCTGCAGCAGATCTTCCACTTTCTCGAACAGCGCGCAGGCGAACGCGACCTCTTCCGGGCCATGCATCTTGGGCTTCACGATGTACATCGAGCCGGTGCGCGAATTGCGCCGGGTGCCCAGACCTTTCAAATCATAGAGCGCGATGGTCGCGGTGATGAAGGCGTCGAGAATTCCTTCCGGCACTTCCTCGCCATTCAGCAGCACGGCTTCATTGGTCATCAGGTGGCCGACATTGCGCACCAGGAGGAGCGAGCGACCGTGTAGCGACAGCGGCTCGCCATTCGCCCCGGTGAATTGCAGATCGGGATTCAAGGTGCGCGTGAGGGATTTGCCATGCTTCTCGAAAGTATCGTTAAGCGTGCCCCGCATGAGCCCTAACCAATTGCGATAGACCTCGGTCTTATCGGCACCGTCGGCGGCGGCCACAGAATCTTCGCAATCCTGAATGGTGGTGATGGCTGATTCGATCAGCAGATCTTTGATGTGCGCCGCATCCGTCTTGCCGACCGCGTGCGCGGCGTCGATCTGGATGATGATGTGGAGACCGTTGTTGCGGAGCAGGATTTCGTGCGGCGCGTCGGCCGCGCCGTTGTAACCGATCAACCGCTCGGCATGACTGAGCCCGACCGCGCTGCCGTGCTTGAGTGAGACCTGCAGTTGACCGCCGACCACCTGGTAGGCCACAGCTTCGGCGTGGGAACCACTGCTGAGCGGCGCGGCTTGATCGAGCAAGTTGCGTCCATAAGCAATGACTTTCGCGCCGCGTGCTGGGTTGTAGCCGGTGGTCTTCTCGGCGCCATCGCTGTCCGTGATCACATCGGAGCCGTATAGCGCGTCGTATAGCGAGCCCCAGCGTGCGTTAGTCGCATTGAGCGCATAGCGCGCATTTTTCACCGGCACCACGAGTTGTGGGCCGGCCAGGGTCGCGATTTCTTCATCCACATTGGTCGTGGTGATCGCGAAATCGGGGCCTTCCGGCAGCAGATAGCCAATTTTCTGCAAGAATTTCTTGTATTGCGCGTGATCATGCGGCGCATCGCAACGGGCTTGATGCCAGGTATCGATCTCCGCCTGCAATTTGTAGCGCTTAAGCAGCAGTACATTATTCTTGGGCGCGAGTTCGGTGATAAGTTCCTCCAGCAAGGCCCAGAAGGCTGCCGGTGTCAAATCGAGCCCTGGCAGAATTTCGTTGACGACGAGGTGATGCAGGGGGTTGGCGACTTCCATCCGGCCCTGATTGACTTGGGTATGGGTGGTCGCGTTATCAGTGCCGGGGATCATGAGCGTCTCTCAGGTTTTCACAGGGAGTGCGTAGGATAACGGCTCCGACGGTTTTTTTCCTGGCGACTTGCACCCTTCTGACAAGGCGCATCGGCTAGACTTCGGGCCAGACAATTTGTGTAGGGGAGCGAACATGCGACAAGGTCTGCAAAAAGTTGTGTGGGTTTGCGTGCTGCTCCTCGGTGGCGCGCAGCTCGGCACTGCACGAGAACTCAATATCCTCCTCGCAAATGATGATGGTTTCGAAGCGCCCGGACTAGTGGCGGTGCGCGCGGCTCTGCAGGCTGCGGGACATCACGTCACAGTAGTCGCGCCGCGCACTGATCAAAGCGGGAGTAGCGTGAAAATTTCAACCGCGCAGATGGCGGTTAAGGAAGAGTCGCCAGGCGTGTGGGTGGTCGATGGGAGCCCCGCCGATGCAGTGTGGGTGGGGCTGCGACGCGTGTTCAAGCAAGCGCCGCCGGATCTGGTCATCTCGGGCGCAAATCGCGGCCAGAATCTTGGCGCGGTAAGCAATCTCTCAGGCACCGTAGGCGCGGCCGTCATGGCTGCCATGAATGATGTCCCCGCCATCGCAGTTTCGGTGGGCATCGATTTCACGGAAGCGGCGCAGGGCTTTCCGAGTACGTTGGCGGCCTATCCGGGTGCAGCGCAGTTCGTTGTCGGTCTGGTCGCGCGCCTCAGCGCGCAGCCGATACGCAAAAAGTTATTGCCCGCACGCACGTTGCTTAACGTGAATTACCCCGCCATGTTGCCCCAGGCGATCAAGGGCGCGCGCTGGGCTGATCTCGGGCGAGGGTTTGGCTACACGGCTGCGTATCGTGAGGGGGACGCGGCAGGTACGGTAAAGTTGGCTTTGGGACCTGATACGACCAAGTATCCCAGCGGCTCGCGCACGGACACCGCCCGTTTTGCGGCTGGCTTTGTCACGCTTTCGCTGCTGGATACCAGCTGGCTCGCAGCCCGCGACGCGCGCGTCGACGCCGCTGCGCGAGTGGGCGATCTCGCCAAGCCCTAACGTAAAACCAAGATAAAGGGGAGATAGATATGGGGCACAGTTTGCAAGGCAAGACCGTAGTCGTGCTAGGTGGCAGTTCAGGCATCGGCCTCGCGACCGCAGTGGCCGCGCAGGTGGCAGGGGCTGAGGTTGTAATCACTGGGCGTGATGAAGCACGCTTGGCGCGTGCGCGTGCAGTCCTCGGTGGCCAGGTGCGCACCGGCCAGTTCGATGCCGCGCATGAAAATCCGAGCCGCGAGTTCTTTGCCTCGTTGGCGCATATCGATCATATTTTCACGACGGCCGCGACCCTGGTGCACGACGCAAATCTCGCGCCGACGCGCACTGAGATGCGGCCGGCGATGGGTGTTCGCTTCTGGGCTGCGCTGTATGCGTGTAAATACGGCGCGCCGAAAATGCGCGCCGGCGGATCATTAGTGTTCATGTCCGGCACGGCGGCCCGCCGTCCGCTCGCCGGTGCCTCAGTCGCCTCCGCCTCTTGCGGCGCAGTCGAATCTTTCGCGCGCGCGATGGCCCTTGAACTCGCGCCGTTGCGGGTGAATGTGATCCAGCCTGGCTATGTGGATACGCCGTTATTCGATGCGTTACTGGGCGATCAGCGCGATGCTATTCTCGCGGCGGCCGGCGATAAGTTGCCGGTGAAGCGCGTGGGTCGCCCGGAAGAAATCGCCGACGCCGTGTTGTTCCTGATGAAAAACGGCTATGTGAACGGCACGATTTTGACGATCGATGGCGGCGGGGTGCTGGTGTAACGCTGGTTAGCTTTTCGGGATGACGGGCTTTAGGGGCCGCGCGAACGCTGAACGCCGTCATCCCGGGCGCAGACCCGGGATCCATGG
>CAMATU010000010.1 GCA_945861225.1 Klebsiella pneumoniae | reverse complement strand
CGGGGATAAAAACGCGCCGCAAGTCGTCGAAGATCTTTATGAAGTGCTATGCCATAACGGGCTAGAGGTCCGCGTGGCGGCGGCGAATCAATGCTGCGGCATGCCTAAACTTGAGCTCGGTGATCTGCGCGCAGTGGAAAAATTGAAGGAAGCGAATGCGGCTCAATTGATGGCGCTGGTAGACGAGGGTTTCGATCTCGTGGCGCCGATCCCGAGCTGTGTGCTGATGTTCAAGCAGGAATTGCCCTTGATGTTTCCTGAGGACGCACGGGTGCAGCGCATAAAAAGGGCCTTCTTCGATCCCTTTGAGTACTTGATGCTGCGGCACAAGGCCGGACTGCTTAAACAGGATTTTCAGCAGTCCCTGGGCAAGATTGCCTACCACGTACCCTGCCACCAACGCGTGCAGAACATTGGGCTAAAAACAAAAGAGGTGCTTGAGCTGGTCGCGAATACCGAAGTCACCGCGATCGAGCGCTGCTCGGGGCACGACGGTACTTACGCAGTGAAAGTCGAGAACTATGCGTTGGCCAAAAAAATCTGTCGCCCGGTGGTGAAGCGCATCGAGGACGGCGAGTTTGATCACTATCTGAGTGATTGTCCGATGGCTGGAGAATTAATCGAACAAGGTGTGGCGCGCCCGCGCACTGGCTCGGCCTTTGCGCTGCTAAGGCGCGCGTATGGCATCTAACCGCATGGCTTCGCGCGCCTTAACCCGTGCTGATTTAATGTCCTTAGAGCGCTATTACGCTGAGCGCACGGCGTTTAAAAGCAAAGTGCTCGCGCACAAAGCTGCGCGGCAAGTGCCGTTAGGTGCACACATCACCCTGTTGTTCGAAGACGCCCTGACAGTGCAGTATCAAGTACAAGAAATGCTGCGGGTGGAAAGAATCTTTGAAGCCGAAGCAATCGACGAAGAACTGGCAGCCTACAATCCATTGATCCCGGATGGTGACAATTGGAAAGCGACAATGCTGATTGAATACGAGGAGGTCGAGGAGCGACGGATAGCGCTCGCCAATCTCGTCGAAGTTGAGCATCGCGTGTGGGTAAAGATTGGGCAGCATCCGCCAGTGTTCGGGATCGCCGATGAAGATCTTGATCGCAGCCGTGAAGGTAAGACTTCTGCGGTGCATTTTCTCCGCTTCCCGTTGACCGCGGTGCAGATCGCGACCGCCCGCACTGGCGGTGCAATCGCAATCGGCATCGATCATCCGTATTATCAATTCCAAATGGCTGAAATTCCGGCTGCTACTCGCGATTCGCTGCTTGCCGACCTTGCTTGACGCGGTGCACTGCTTGCACCAACATCCGCGCCGGTTGCGGCGGGCAAGCGCTAAGCGCGGCGAGTACAGCGGTGGTTTAAATTGAGCTCAAGATACGACGCGGTTGATATTGAAGTTCTGACCGGACTCGAACCCGTGCGCAAGCGGCCGGGCATGTACACGGATACCTCGCGTCCAAATCACCTCATTCAGGAAGTCGTCGATAACAGCGTCGATGAAGCGATTTCAGGCCACTGTTCACGGATCGACGTGGTGCTGCAGGAAGACGGCTATATCGAAGTCACGGATAACGGTCGCGGCATGCCTGTCGATCTCCATCCCGGCGAAAAGTTATCCGGCGTGGAAGTGATTCTGACGCGGCTGCATGCGGGCGGAAAATTCTCCAGCAAAAACTACAAATTCTCAGGCGGCCTGCATGGCGTTGGTGTGTCTGTCGTTAACGCGCTTTCGCTTAGCCTTGAAGTTCGCGTCAGGCGCAACGGTGCCGAATATGTGATGAGTTTTGCAGGCGGCGAGCGGCGCAGCGAGTTGACGGAAGTGGGCAAGGTCGGACGGCAGAACTCGGGGACCACGCTCCGCTTCCTGCCGGATCAGAAGTATTTCGACACCGTCAAAATCGCCATTCCGCGCTTGAAGCATCTACTGCGCGCGAAAGCGGTGCTGTGCCCTGGCCTGACGGTCACCTTTCACGATACTGCGGCGAATGAACGCGTGAGCTGGTGCTATGAGAATGGTCTGCAAGGCTATCTCACGTCCGCGCTGCCGGACGCTGAACTCCTCCCGCCAGAGGCCGTCACCGGCACCCTGGAGAATGCGCGGGAAGGGGTAACCTGGGCGGTTCATTGGCGCGCCGATGACGGCGAGCTGATCACCGAGAGCTACGTGAATTTAGTACCAACCCTGCAAGGTGGCACCCATGTGAATGGCCTGCGCCAGGGTTTGCTGGACGCCGTGCGTGAATTCTGTGACTTCCGGAATTTAATTCCCCGCGGCGTCAAATTGAACGCCGACGATGTCTTTGATCGCTGCACTTACATTTTGTCGGTGAAATTAACTGAGCCGCAATTCTCGGGACAAACCAAAGAGCGGCTATCGTCGCAGGCGTGTACGGCGTTGGTCGCTGGCGCGGTGCGCGATGCGACGACCTTGTGGTTGCATCAGCACGTTGAAGCGGGCGAACGGATCGCCGAAATCGCCATTTTGCGCGCGCAATCACGCCTCAAGGCGGCGAAGGCAGTCGTGCGTAAAAAGATCGCAGGCAGCGGGCCGGCCCTGCCCGGTAAGCTTGCCGATTGTTTATCGAATGATCTGGACGAATCCGAGTTGTTTTTGGTCGAGGGAGATTCGGCAGGCGGCTCGGCGAAGCAAGCGCGCAGTAAAGAGTTTCAGGCGATTTTGCCCTTGCGGGGTAAGATCCTGAACACCTGGGAAGTGGATTCAACACAGGTCCTCGCCTCACAGGAAGTGCACGACATCGCGGTCGCGTTGGGGGTCGATCCGGGGGTCGATGACCTGGCCGGTCTGCGCTACGGCAAGATCTGTATTCTGGCCGATGCGGACTCGGATGGGGCGCACATTGCAACCTTGCTCTGCGCGCTATTCCAGCGCCATTTTCGTTCCTTGGTGGCGGCAGGGCATGTGTTTGTAGCATTACCGCCGCTGTATCGGATTGATGCGGGAAAAGACGTGTTCTACGCGCAGGACGAGAGCGAAAAGGAGCGCCTGCTCGCGCAGATTACGGCGGATAAAATCCGCGGCAAGATCAATATCCAGCGCTTCAAGGGCTTGGGGGAAATGAATCCGCTGCAACTGCGGGAAACGACCATGGCGCCGGAGTCGCGGCGGCTGGTGCAATTGACGGTGGATAGCGAACATCCGGCCGACGCCCTGCTCGATATGTTGCTGGCCAAGAAGCGTTCAGGCGATCGCCGCGATTGGTTAGAGCGTAAGGGCAATCTTGCGATCATCGATTGAACAACGATCGGGCGCTCGCCACAGATTTCTGAAAATCCTCTCCACGGGCCGCGCGCGGCCTTCTTGAATGTAGGTAGACCATGGGTGACAAGGCCGCGATAGAACGCAGATCTCTGCGGGATTTCACTGAGCAGGCGTACCTGGATTATTCCATGTACGTGATTCTTGATCGCGCCCTGCCGCATATTGGCGATGGCCTGAAACCTGTGCAGCGGCGGATCATCTACGCGATGTCCGAACTCAGCTTGAACGCGACCGCCAAGTACAAGAAGTCCGCTCGGACGGTGGGCGATGTCATCGGGAAATTCCATCCACACGGCGACTCCGCGTGCTATGAGGCGATGGTGTTGATGGCTCAGCCCTTCAGTTATCGCTATCCATTGGTGGATGGTCAGGGCAACTGGGGCTCTCCCGACGATCCGAAATCCTTCGCCGCGATGCGCTACACCGAGGCGAAACTTACCCCTTACGCGGATACGCTGCTCAGCGAACTCGAACAAGGCACCGCAGATTGGGTGCCGAATTTTGACGGGACTTTGGAAGAACCACGCTTGCTCCCGGCGCGCGTACCGAATGTGCTGTTGAATGGCACAACAGGCATTGCAGTCGGCATGGCAACCGATATTCCGCCGCACAACTTAACCGAAGTGGTGCAAGCCTGCGTGCAGCTGCTTGAGCAACCCGGCATTTCAATCGCCGAGCTCTGCAGCTATGTGTTGGGTCCGGATTATCCTTCTGGCGGCGAAATCATCAGCGCGCCGGCGGATCTCCGCCAAATCTACGAGACTGGCCATGGAGCAGTCCGCATGCGCGCGTGTTACGAGTTCGAAAACGGCAATGTCGTGATTACCGCGCTCCCGTACCAAACTTCCGGCGCCAAAATTATCGAGCAGATTGCCGAGCAGATGCAGGCCAAAAAGTTGCCCATGCTCGACGACATTCGGGATGAATCCGATCATGAAACACCCATCAGGATCGTGCTGTTGCCCCGTTCCAATCGGGTGGAACTCGAATCCCTGATGCAGCATCTGTTCGCCACCACGGACCTTGAACGCAGCTTCCGGGTCAATCTCAATATCATCGGGCTGAATGGTTTGCCTGGGGTTAAGAATCTTAAGAGTCTGCTCAGCGAGTGGTTGGAATACCGCACGGAAACGGTCCGCCGCCGTCTGCAATTCAGACTGGACAAAGTAAACGAACGCCTGCACATCCTGGCCGGCTATCTCATTGCGTACCTCAATATCGACGAAGTGATCCGCATCATTCGCTATGAGGAGCAGCCGCAGGCGGCGCTGATGGCGCGCTTTGAGTTGAGCGAGATTCAGGCCAATGCGGTGCTCGATTTGCGCCTTCGTCATCTGGCGCGGCTGGAAGAGCAGCGGATCCGTGCTGAGCAGAACGCGTTAGACACTGAGAGGAACCGTATCGAGCTGATTCTGGGCTCCGCGCGTCGCTTGAAGACACTGGTCAAAGAAGAGCTCCTGGCGGACGCAGAAGAATTTGGCGATGAGCGGCGCTCAGCGCTGGTGCAACGTGCGCCCGCGCAGGCCATGACTGATGCGGATTTAGTCACCGTCGAGCCGATTACGGTCGTGTTGTCGGAAAAGGGCTGGGTACGTGCGGCCAAAGGGCATGAAATCAATCCGAGTGAATTGGGGTTTCGCAGTGGCGACCAGTTTCTCGCCGCCGCGCGCGGGCGCAGTAATCAGCTTGCATTGTTCTTAGGCGCGGATGGGCGCAGTTATTCTCTACCGGCGCACACTTTGCCTTCTGCCCGGGGCATGGGCGAGCCACTCGCCGGCAAGTTGAGTCCACCCGATGGTGTGCCGTTCGTCGGCGTGGTGCTGGGTGCCGCTGAGCAGCAAGTGGTGGTGAGCTCGGATGCCGGCTATGGCTTTGTCGCGACCTTGGAAAGTCTGAGCGTGCGCAACAAGGCCGGCAAAGCCCTGCTTAGCGTGACTGACCCGGCACGTGCATTGCCACCTGCGATGGTGATGAATGCTGCAGATGATGAAGTCGCGTGTGTGACAACGGCCGGACACTTGCTGGTCTTTAAGCTTTCCGAGCTGCCGGTGCTACCACGTGGCAAGGGTCTCAAGATGATCAGTATTCCCGGCACTAAAGCCAAAAAGCGCGAAGAGTTTGTGCGTGGTGTGGCGATTATTCCTGCCGGCTGGAATCTCAAATTGTTTGCGGGCAATCGCTTTGTGACCATTAAATCCCGCGATCTCGATGCCTACCGCAGCGAACGCGCTAAACGCGGCAATATGCTCCCGCGCGGGCTACAAAGAGTCGATGCCTTGGAAGCGGTGGAATAGGGAGGGCGGGCCGACCTCGCGATCGACCCGCCAAAAATGAACGGTAGACAAGGAGGGGAGGGTATCACCGTTCAAATAAGTTAGCGGCGCGGTGTACCCGGGCTTGAGGGTCCGGTTCATCAAATTGCTTAGAAAAGTTCGGCCTGGGGAGTCGCCGAATTCACCTCCAGAAAATTAGTGACGCCGACGCCGACCAGACGAAAACGCGTGGTCGGTGCAAGGTCGACGCGGGCCAGTAAACCCAACGCGAATTCGCTGATGTCTTCCACAGACTGCGGTGCGATGGTCGGCGTAACGCTGCGCGTCAGCGCGCGAAAATCGGCGGTTTTGAGCTTGAGTACAATCGTGCGCCCAGTCTGCCCGGTCTTCTGTACGGCCAGCCAGGCTTTGGCAGCGCTCTCGCGCACGAGCGACGAGAGTTCGCTCAATTGCAGATCAGATTCCAGCGTTTCTTCCACGGATACCTGCTGTAACGGACGGTTAGGTTCCACGGTATGGGGATCATCGCCCAGGGCAAGCTTGTATAGCCGTTCGCCAAAGCGGCCAAAGCGTTGCGCGAGTTCGGCGCGCGGCAGCGCTCGCAGGTCGCGTACGCAAGTGATCCCCAGCAACTGCAGCTGGTGTTCGGTGGCGCGCCCGACGCCCGGCAGTCTCCCGATCGGCAGCGGGGCTAGAAAATCGAGCACTTCGTGCGGCTGGATCACGAACAAGCCATTGGGCTTGCGCCAATCAGAGGCGATTTTTGCCAGAAACTTGTTCGGCGCGACACCGGCCGACGCCGTCAACCCGGTGTCGCGCGTGATCTCTCGCCGAATCTCTTGCGCGACTCGCGTTGCGGTGGAGATCCCGCGCGAGTTAACGGACACATCCAGATAAGCCTCGTCCAGCGAAAGCGGTTCAACCAACTCGGTATAGCGGTGAAAGATCGCGCGCAGCTGGCGCGAGACTGCGCGATAGCGCGCAAAGTCCGGCGGTACGAAAATCGCCTGCGGACACAGGCGTTCAGCACGGCTCGCTGGCATCGCGGAACGGATGCCAAACTTGCGCGCTTCGTACGACGCAGCACACACCACTGAGCGAGCGCCTAGCCAGGCCACGATCACCGGTTTGCCGCGCAGCGCTGGCGCATCACGCTGTTCCACCGAGGCGTAGAACGCGTCCATATCGACATGGATGATTTTGCGCAGCGGGCTTGCGCGAGATCCTTCAGGATTTAACGTCGATGCGGTCACGCTTTGCGATCTTTGCAGTGGGTACATTCGCTGCCCGGCCGCTCTAATCTCGCAGCCGTCCTTTCGCTCGACAATACGCTCTGTTGTTGATCCGAATGCCTGGCCTCCACAACCCAGTGAGTATTTGTAATGAACAAGGATAATCCTCAAAACCAAGCCCTGGACCCACAGGCTGGCGCGAGTGACCTGCAAGGTCAAGCCGCAAACCCTGATCCCGAACGACTGCAACGTACGGTGCAGCGCTTCTTAGGGGGATTCCATGCAGGGTTGCTGGATACCGGCTTCATGGCCTTCGACGATCCCGCACTCGAGATGACGATGAGTGGTTAGCGCTGACTGCCGGGCGTTAGGTCGGCGGTTGCGAGTGACCGATCAACGCCCATTTGCCGTGTTCATCCAGCGCTTCGAGGCGTACCGGAAATCCCCATAGGCGCGCGATGTGCCCCAGGACGGTGCCGGTAGATTGGCCGAGGGGCTTCCGCTGGTGCGGGGTATGCCGCAATAGGAGTGAGCGATCGCCGCGCCGATCCACCGCGTACACCTGAATATCGGGTTCCCGACTGCCCAAATTGTAGTGTTCCGCCAACGCCTGCCGAATCCGCCGATAGCCTTGATCGTCGTGGATCGCCGCGATCTCATAATCTTTCTGCTGATCATCATCGACCACTGAAAATAGCCGTAGCTCGCGTATCAGCTTGGGTGACAGGTATTGCGCGATAAAGGACTCGTCTTTGAAATTGCGCATCGCGAAATCCAAGGTTGTAACCCAATCAGTGCCGGCCAGGCCAGGGAACCAGGCGCGGTCTTCCGCTGTTGGCGCTTCGCATATTCGGCGAATGTCACCCATCATCGCGAAGCCCAACGCGTAAGGATTGATGCCTTGATAGTACGGGCTGTCGAAAGCGGGCTGCAGTATCACATTCGTGTGTGAGGTCAAAAATTCCAACATGAACGCGTCATCCACCAAGCCATCCTCGTATAACTGATTCAGCAAGGTGTAATGCCAGAACGTGGCCCAGCCCTCGTTCATCACTTGGGTCTGGCGCTGGGGATAAAAATACTGCGCGAGTTTGCGCACGATACGAATGATCTCCCGTTCCCAGGGTTCCAGTAAGGGCGCGTTCTTCTCAATGAAATACAGCAGATTTTCCTGCGGCTCGAGCGGAAAGCGTGCTTCACCCTCGGCAGCTGGCAGCGAGCCCTTGGTTGGCAGGGTGCGCCATAGGTCATTGACTATCGATTGCCGATACGCCTCGCGCTCGCGCCGTTTGGCGGCTTCGCGATCAAGTGAAAGTTGGAGCGGACGTTGGTAGCGATCCACTCCGTAGTTACGCAGCGCATGACAGGAATCCAGCAAACGCTCGACCGCTTCTTCGCCGTAGCGCTGCTCGCAGTCCTGAATAAAGCTCCGCGCAAAGACCAGGTAATCAATGATCGCGTCGGCCGTGGTCCATGCGCGGAACAGGTAGTTGCCCTTGAAAAATGAGTTATGACCGAAGCAGGCATGGGCAATCACCAACGCCTGCATCGTCATGGTGTTCTCTTCCATGAGATACGCAATACACGGATTCGAATTGATCACTAACTCGTAGGCCAGGCCCATCTGCCCGCGGCGATAACGATTTTCGACGGCGACGAATTCCTTGCCGTAGGACCAATGCGAGTAGCCGATCGGCATGCCGATAGACGCGTAGGCATCCATCATTTGCTCGGCAGTGACGACTTCGATTTGGTTTGGGTAGGTCTCGAGTCTGAACTTGTGCGCGGCGTCGTTGATCGCCCGGTGATAGGCATCGATCAGCTCGAAGCTCCACTCAGAACCGGTCGAAATCGGGTGCGTGTTCATCAGGCGTGCTTGCTGGCAAAGAATTGCCGGAACACGGGGTAAATCTCGGCCACTGACAGGGCCTTCTGCAAGGCGAGCTTGGGGCTCGTGGCGGCGAGTTCCGCGTAAGCTTGCCACAGCCCTTGCTCCTCCGCCGCACCGACTTGGACATAGGCGAAGTGCTGGACTTTGGGCAGGATCTGCTGGGCCAACAAGTCGCGACAATGGCCAGAGTCGGTATGCCAGTTGTCACCATCGGATGCTTGGGCGCCGTAGATGTTCCAATCGCCGCTGTTATAGCGGGCCTGAATTATCTCGTCCATCAACGCCAGCGCAGTGGAGACCACCGTGCCACCGGTATCGCGGGCGCTGAAGAAGTCTTCTTCGCCGACTTCTGCCGCCTGTGTATGGTGCCGAATAAACACCACTTCAGTGCGTGCGTAAACCCGGGTAAGGAATAAATAGAGCAGTGCAAAAAAGCGCTTGGCCATCTCCTTCCGTTCCTGGTCCATGGATCCCGAGACATCCATCAGGCAGAACATCACCGCCTGGGTGGTTGGTCTTGGTTGTTTGATGCGATGATTGTAACGCAGGTCGATGGTATCGATGAACGGCACGGCGCGAACCCGCCCCGTCAAGCGCGTACGTTCCAGCTCAAGCACTGCCCGGCGTTCGTCGTCAACCTCCTCTTCGAGGCGCTCAACCGTCTCGCGCAACGCGCGCGCATAAGGCGCCTGCAAGGTATGCCGACGCATGGCGGCACTCTTGAGCGACCGCACCACATTAAGATTGGTCGGCACGCCGCTGGTGGTGTAGCCCGCGCGAATTCGGGTGTATTCCGGGAGCCTTGTGAGTTGCGTCTTCACCAAATCAGGCAACGCGAGATCGTCGAAAAAGAATCCTAGAAATTCCTCCCGCGTGAGGACGAAACTGAAGTCATCCTCACCTTCACCACTGTCACTAGCGTTACTTCCCTGTCCCTTGCCGCCACTCGGGCGCGGCAGGTGGTCGCCTGCCGCGTATTCGCGATTGCCGGGATGGACTGCCTCGCGGCGCCCACCGGGTGCGTGGTGAAAGAAAGGCTCGCCGGTGTCCTGGCGGGGTAGATCGACTCTTTCGCCCCGTTCCAGGTCTCTAATGGAGCGCTTGTTGATGGCCTCCGCGACCACCTCCTTAATTTGCGCTTTGTAGCGACGCACAAAGCGCGCGCGATTTACGGCGCTTTTGTTGCGGCCATTCAAGCGGCGATCGACGATATTGTTCATGCACTTCAAGCCGATTTGCGGACGCGTAAATACCATTCACACAACAGACGCACCTGCTTCTCGGTGTAACCCTTGGTCACCATGCGAGAAACAAAATTCTGGTGCTTCTTTTGCTCGTCGGCTGAGCCTTTCGTGTTGAAAGAAATGACCGGCAGCAGGTCTTCGGTATTTGAAAACATTTTCTTCTCTATCACCTCGCGCAGCTTCTCGTAGCTTGTCCAGGTGGGGTTTTTCCCCTCGTGATTCGCGCGCGCGCGCAGCACGAAATTTACGATTTCGTTGCGGAAGTCTTTAGGGTTACTGATGCCGGCGGGCTTTTCGATTTTCTCAAGCTCGTTGTTCAGCGAGCCACGATCAAAAATCTCGCCGGTGTCCGGATCCCGATAATCCTCATCCTGGATCCAGTAGTCAGCGTAGGTGACATAGCGGTCGAAGATGTTCTGGCCATATTCGGAATACGATTCCAGGTAGGCCGTCTGGATTTCCTTGCCGATCAATTCCGCGTAGCGCGTAGCGAGATATCCTTTTAGATGGGCCAGGTATTTTTCTTCGACTTCTTTCGCGAATTGCTCGCGCTCAATAGCCTGCTCCAACGTGTACATCAGGTGTACGGGATTCGCAGCGATTTCACCGTGATCGAAATTAAAAGTCTTGGACAGTATCTTGAACGCGAAACGGGTGGACAGCCCGGTCATGCCTTCATCGACACCGGCATAATCCCGATACTCCTGGTAGCTCTTGGCTTTGGGATCAGTGTCCTTGAGATTTTCGCCGTCGTATACGCGCAGTTTGGAGTACAGATTCGAGTTTTCGGGATCTTTCAGGCGCGACAACACCGCGAACTGGGCCATCATCTCCAAGGTGCCCGGCGCGCAGGGCGTGGCAGCCAAAGAGCTGCTGTGCAGCAGCTTCTGATAAATCTTGACCTCTTCCGAAACGCGCGTGCAGTACGGCACCTTGACGATGTAGATGCGATCGAGGAAGGCCTCATTGTTCCGGTTGTTTTTGAACGCCAACCATTCCGACTCATTCGAATGGGCGAGGATGATGCCTTCGAAGGGGATCGCTGAGAGTCCCTCAGTGCCTTTGTAGTTGCCTTCCTGCGTGGCGGTGAGTAGCGGATGCAGCACTTTAATAGGTGCTTTGAACATTTCGACGAATTCCAGCAGGCCCTGGTTAGCCAGACATAGCCCCCCGGAAAAGGCATAGGCGTCGGGATCGCTCTGCGCGAAATGCTCCAGCATGCGGATATCCACCTTACCCACCAGGGACGAGATGTCCTGATTGTTCTCGTCGCCAGGCTCGGTTTTCGCGATCCCGATTTGGCGCAGTACTGAGGGGTAGCGCTTGACGATTTTGAATTTCGAAATATCGCCGTTGAATTCGTGCAGGCGCTTGACCGCCCACGGTGACATCAACCCGCTTAAATAACGACGTGGAATGCCATAGTCCTCTTCTAAAATCGCGCCATCTTCGGTGGGTGAGAACAGAGCCAGGGGAGACTCGTTAACCGGCGATCCCTTGAGCGCATAGAACGGAATCAGTTCCATCAGCGATTTAAGTTTCTCAGCGAGCGAGGATTTTCCGCCGCCGACGGGACCTAACAGGTAGAGGATTTGTTTGCGTTCTTCCAGGCCCTGCGCGGCATGGCGGAAGTAGGCAACAATTTGCTCGATGGTTTCTTCCATCCCGTAAAATTCGCGAAACGCGGGATAGACTCTGATCAGTTTGTTGGAGAAGAGGCGTGAGAGATGCACGTCTTTACGCGTATCGATGACTTCAGGTTGCCCGATGGCAAGCAACATCCGTTCGGCAGCCGTCGCGTACGTAACCGGATCCTGACGACATTGCGCCAGATACTCGTGTATGGAAAGCTCCGTTTCCTGGGCGTGCTCATAGCGCGCCTGGTACTTGTCGAAAATCGTCATAGTCGCAGCCTCACTTGTTTAAATACCGTGAGGGTCCTCGTGACAGTTCAACCAGTGCCCGATTTTTATGGGTCTTCTTCGGCCGAACGCCGCGATGACCTCCTTAAGCGTTAAGACAATGCAAAGCCTATGCCAGTTGCATCGGCCAATAAAAAAATACCAAAGGACGGAACAACCTATCCTGAATATAGGCGCTAACTGGACATTCAACCACAATATGCTGTGGATTTTGTGAGACGGCTGGCGTGCGGAGGACGAGTTTGACGAGGGTGGGCGCGGCAATCTCATGCTGGATGCTGGCGCAAATTGCGTTGCAGTGAGTTCGAGACATCCTGTACTGGCTGGTGCAGAATTAGGAGAACGCTGAGTGCTCAAAGGAGATTACGATGTCGACTGTGCTGACTGCTGCGCCCCGCTCAATCGCCGATCTCACTGGCCCCAAAGGGTGGCCGCTCCTCGGCAACTACCCTCAAATTGATTTCCGCGAGTTTCACCGCCAGCTTGAACGCTGGGCGGAGGAATTCGGCGCTGTTTATCGAGTCGCGCTCGGGCCCCATCAGTTTGTGGTCGTAAGCGATGTCGAGGCGGCGAGCTTTCTGTTGCGCGAACGACCGCACTTGTTCGGCCGGCGGGTCGCCCTTGAACAGATTTTCGACGAACTAGGATTTAACGGCGTGTTTTCGGCGGATGACGACAATTGGCGGCGGCAACGGAAGATTGTAATTACTGCGCTGAACTCGGCTCATCTGCATGAATTCTATGCCTCAATGCGCGCGACCACCCAACGCTTGCAACGGCGCTGGGAGCGTGCAGCCGATGCCGGGCAGGCGGTCGATTTGTGTGAGGAATTGATGCGCTTTACGGTGGATATCACGACCCAACTTGCCTTCGGCATCGATTTCAATACCTTGGAAACCGATGGCCCCATTATCCAGCAGCAGCTGGATAAAGTTTTCCCGATGCTCAATCGCCGTTTAGGTGCGCCATTCCCTTACTGGCGGTATGTCCGGCTCGCCAAGGATCGCGAACTGGATCAGGCCGTTACCGCTATCCAAGACCAGATCGGCGAGATAGTGGCGAGCTGCCGTCAGCGTTTGGCGGCGAACCCTGAACTTCTGCACGCGCCTACCAATTTTCTCGAGGCCATGATCGCTGCCCAAGAAGCGGAGAACCTGCCGTTCTCCGATGCAGACATCATTGCCAACGTGTTCACCTTGCTGTTGGCCGGAGAAGATACCACGGCCAATACGCTGGCTTGGGCGATTAAATTTTTCACTGATTTCCCAGATCTCTTCCTGCGCGTTCGGACGGAAGTAGACGGCGTGCTGGGCGTGGCTGAAGTCCCGGAACATCATCAGGATGCGCAGCGCTTCCCGCTCATCGAGGCTTTTGCCAATGAAACCATGCGCCTGAAGCCGGTGGCGCCAATTCTGGTCTCCGAGGCCAAGGCCTTGGTGGAGGTGGCGGGCGTGAATATTCCCCCCGGTACCGCGATTATTCTGTTGTCGCGGCGGATCGCGACCAGTGCAGAGAACTTCTCGCGTCCCACCGAATTCGTACTGGATCGCTGGCTTGAGAAAAGTCAGCCAGAGAATCGAGTCCACAATCAGAAAGCGTTTATTCCGTTCGGGGGTGGACCACGCTTCTGTCCCGGGCGCAATCTGGCGTTGCTTGAGATTAAAGTGGTGCTCGCGATGCTGTGCCGCAATTTCGAGGTCGAACTTGCCAATCAAGGGCAGGTGGTCGAAGAGTTGTTCGCCTTCACCATGAGCCCCACCAATCTGTGGGTGAAGTTCAAACGACGGAGGTGAGTGGGTGAAGGGTCGCGCAGGACTGGCCCTCTGGTTCAACGGCTCCCGCGCCAGCGCGTGTACCATCCCAGATCTCGATAAGTTGCGCGACAAGCGGTGGCATAAACCCCATCGCTCACGCTAATCTTGCCCTCGGGCGCGTCGCGCCGAACCTGGTCCAAAGAGGGAAAAGCATGCGTAATGCCCTGCATGAGCAACTGTTGAAGGCCGGCTTGGTGGATGAGAAGCGGCTGGACGACGTGGCACGCGATAAGCGGCGCGAACGGAGTGCCGCACCTACGAAGCGGCCCACCAAAAACATCCCGCAGCCACCGCCGAAAGTCGCCCCGCCGACACCGGCAGTCCGGGCGACCAAGACCGATCCCGTAGCCCTCAAGAAGGAAGCTCAATCAGCGCGCCGCGTGCTTGAACGAGAAATCGTGCAGGTGATTAAGGAGAATCGGCGCCGCCATAACGACGGCGACGAGGTCTACAATTTTGTTGACGGCACCAAAGTCGGTCGGATTTATGTCACTGCAGAAACGCATGCGGGACTTACTTCCGGCGAATTGGCAATCGTACGTCTGCGAACCCGTTATGCAGTGGTGCCAACGCTAACCGCGACGGGCATTGCCGCTAAGGCGCCCGAGTACGTGGTGGTCGCGCGCCAGGACTCTCAGCCGGTCGAGCTCGATCCGGCCTATGCGGCGCACCCGATCCCCGACGATCTGCGCTGGTGAGCCGCGTCTTTGCCGCAGGATGACAGCCACGGAATGGCGCGCTCAGAAAAATATTGATTCCAGGTTGTATTGAGACGGGAGAGCTGGGTGACTAGAGCGGCGCATGCGGGGCAGAGTGCGGGTGCGCGCGATTTGCGGGTGGTGGTGATTGGTGCCGGGATGTCCGGAATCTTAGCCGGCATCAAACTTAAAGAAGCAGGCTTTCACAACCTCACGATCTATGAAAAGGCAGCGCAGCTCGGCGGCACCTGGCGCGACAACACCTATCCAGGCTTATCCTGCGACGTGCCGTCCCATCATTACGCGTATTCGTTTGAGTTAAACCCGGAGTGGAGCCAATTCTTTGCGCCTGGCGCGGAAATTCGGGCCTACTTCGAGAAAGTCGCTGCTAAACATCAACTGCCGAAGCTGATTCGTTTTAGTCAGGAAGTCGTGCGCGCAGAATTTCGGCAGGGGCGATGGGAACTCACCACGCGTGAGGGCCTGCAGGACAGTGCAGATGTCGTAATCGCGGCGACTGGCGTGTTACACCATCCTGTGTTTCCCGACATCGCCGGTCGCGAACGATTCGCGGGTGCCAGCTTTCACAGTGCGCGCTGGGATCACGAAATCCCCTTGGCAGGGCGTCGCATTGGGATCATTGGCACCGGCGCTACCGGTATTCAAATTGTGCCGGCCTTGGTGCCCAAGGTGCAGCGCCTAACCTTATTCCAGCGCACGCCGCAGTGGATACTGCCCCTGCCCAACACGCCGTATTCCGAGGAAGAACGCAATGTCTTCCGTAACTCGCATCAGCGTATGCGCGAAACCTACGAATTCTGGGGAAAGCGTTTTCAAAATACCTTTGCGCGCGCGGTGATTGGTGATCGCGAGCAGATGCAGCGGCTCGAAGAGCTCTGCAAGGCGAATCTTCAAAACGTGCAAGATCCCTTACTCAGATACCAGCTCACCCCGGATTACCAGGTCGCCTGCAAACGGCTGATCATGTCCGACACCTTCTATCCGGCGATTCAGCACCCTGCGGCACGTCTGGTGACCCAGCCCATTGAAAAGATTGAAGCGCGTGGTGTGCGCACCGCAGACGGTGAACTTCACGAACTGGACGTGCTGGTATATGCCACCGGCTTTGATGGGCACGCCTTCATGCGTCCGCTGGAGATTATGGGTCCCAGCGGTGTCTCGTTGAACGAGGCGTGGGCGGCAGGAAATCAAGCCTATCGTTCGGTGGCGATTCCGGGCTTTCCGAATTTTTTCACATTAGTGGGACCGAATAGTCCCATCGGGAATTTTTCATTAATCCTGATCGCGGAGCTCCAGTTCAATTACATTCAACAACTTCTGGCACCGCTGCGTGCTGGCGAATGCCGTACCATCGAGCCTACGGCAGACGCCACCCGGCGCTTTAATCTCGCTGTTAAGGAAGCGATGAAGAATACCGTGTGGGTGACAGGGTGCCGGAGTTGGTATCAGGATAAGCACGGCAATGCCGCGATGTGGCCGTGGAGTTTCGAGCGCTTCGAGCGCGAAATGCGGCACCCGGAAAGGGCGGATTTTGTCTTCAGTTCCTAACTAGATAGGGGCGCGGAAATACTTGGCACCGTGCTGATCGCTGCTGGCAGAGAAGACTGGTCGCCGCTACCACTGCGCAATTCTTTTCCAGCGCATGCTCCTGCATGCTGAAAGCTGGAAAAGTCCGGCCCGGTCATCCTTGACCGGGCGTTCGCAGCTTCGCTGCTCACCCTTGAATTGCTTCGTTGCCGCCCGCGCGGCGCTCATGCCATCCATGGCTCGCTTGCGCAGGAGGCCCGCTCTGACCAGTCTTCTCTGCCAGCAGCTCTTTGCTGCCCGTATTTCTGAGCCCAAAAAGTGGTCAATTCAAGCCGCGAAGGCCTTCGATAAGCGCCGTAATATCCCTGCAGGTTCAGCCACTCCCAGGTTCACTATTTCATCCGCGCGCGCCTGGGTGTCGGCGACCGCATAGATTCTGAGTTCGTCAGCATTGCCGGACGGGCGGACATGCGCCACGTCGCCGTTAGAGAAGTACAGTCGCACTCCATCTGTTTGGTCGAGCTTGGTGAGACTGCCGAAGCCCGCCTGTGGCGTAAAGAAAGTTTCTATTGGCGGTGCGTTATTTGAAAATGCGGTCAATGCAGTGAGAATTTTCTGGCTCGCGGCGCGCGGGAAGTTGCGCAACAGCCCGGCGCGACTAAATCTGCGCGGCAGCTCGGCGAAGAGCTCCTGCATAGGCACGCGCCGCGAAGCCATGCGGGCCAACACGCAAAGGATCGGGAGGAACGCATCGCGGGTGGGCAGCGCAGGCAGGTTTCGGCCCGCACGCTCAATATCAGAACCGGTTAGAAAGCCACCATTCGCTTCCCATCCGCAGATTCGTTGCCGTCCGTTACGACGCGCCTGATTCATGCCCGCAATCACATAGGGTGAGCCAATCCGGGTTTTGGGTTCGAGCACGGCTGCGAGGGCGCCGCGATCAATCGCATCGTTGCAACTGATAGGAATGACCGCAGCATCGGCTCCCAGCGCTTCGGCGACGAGCATGCCGACCAGATCGCCACCAAAAAATTGGGCCTGTGGTGGTGTGGAACCGTCGTAATCGAGCCCGATGAGCAAGGGACGATCGCTGTCGCCATCGGTGGCGACGAGTGCATCGAAGCGCTGGCCATTCATGCTTGCCGCGTGCGCCAAGCCCTGAATCAACGCTAATGTCGTGTCATCGATTGCTTCGGTATCGATCGGCACGAAGGTCTCGCTACGGCCGACGGGGATCGCCTCCGCACCGACTTGGCGCAACATCTCGACCAATAAATCGCGACCCACTGCAGAATGCTGATACACCAATACGCGCAGTCCTTGCAGACAGGTGGCACCGAAAAATTCGCGGTAGCGTCGAAGATAGGCGTCGCGCCCGTCGCGCATAGGCGCGACAAGTTTGCGCGGTCCGTGCTTGAAGCTGCCATCGGCCGCAAATCGAGAGTGCGCAAAAGGTTCCGCTAGCAGGCGCTGGCGCCAACGCTCAACGTGGAGATTAATCGGCGCTTCATCATCTTTGAGTAACTCGCCGTGCGCGCTGTTCGTTTTGTAGCCATTGCGCTCAAACGGAATATGGCTGCCAGTGATCATCATGCTGCCACTGCCCTTCGACATCGCAAACGCCGTCAACGCAGGTGTCGGGATCTCGCCTAGATTTATCGGCACCAGCCCGGCGTCGTGAATAGCGAGTTCGATCGCCTGCGCGAGTTCGCCGCGACCACCCTGGCTCGGTACGAAGTGAATCGAGCTTGCCCGCAGATCGTGTGCCAGGTAAAACGCCTGGCCAGATCGGATGCCACCTTGCGCAAGTGGAAGGGCTAAAAGGTAGTCGAGCTCGGCGCGCGCATTGAGAAAGATTTCCAATTGGGTGAGGTCGAGCACCTCGCCGCGGCGACCGCTGGTGCCGAAATTGAGCGCTTTCGGCATGTAGTTGAGCGCCGCGCCAAGCGAATCTGCGGGATATTGCAAAGATAGAGTCATAACAGAATGGCACTTAACTTAAGGGAAAAGGCATTGGTTTAAGCGTCGCCAGGAAGACACGCCAGACCTAGCAGGCATTTTGGTAGGAGCGGCTTCAGCCGCGATGGGCGACTCAGGGCTGTTCGCGGCTGAAGCCGCTCCTACGGTCATAAGATCGACGCGCGTGAGGCTTAGCTTTGTCATGTGCCTTAGTAAGTGCCATTCGAGTCATCACACTTTTAGGGACCAAGTAGGGTGGTTAACCATGACAGACCGGCCACAGTATCGCCGCGTGGCTTGTACTCACAGCCGATCCAACCCGTGTAGCCTACGGTATCCAAGGCGCTGAACACCCGGCGGTAGTCGATTTCGCCATCGTCAGGTTCGCCACGGTCGGGCGGCTGTGCAATCTGCACATGGGCGGCATAGGCGCCGAATTCGTCGATCGCGGCGAGCAGGTCGCCCTCCATGATTTGGCGGTGATAGATATCAAATTGCAATCGCACATTGGTCTCGCCAATCAGTGCGATCAAGGCCAGCGCCTCCGAAGTGCGATTGATGAGATAGCCAGGGATGTCACGCGTATTGATTGGCTCGATCAGCAATTGCACATTGCAGGTCGCGGCCAGGCGTGCGGCGCGCTGCATGTTGCGCACAAAGGTCGCGCGCTTCGCGCCCTGGTGGGTGAGGCCCGCCATGATGTGAAGCTGCGGGCAGCGCAGCGCATTCGCGTATTCCAGCGCCAGCGACAGCCCCTCCAGAAATTCTGACTCGCGCTCCGGCAAGGCGGCGAGGCCACGCTCGCCGGCATGGATGAAATCCCCGGGCGGCCCGTTAAAAAGAACCTGCTCGAGACCGCAGGCCGCGAGACGCGCCGCCAGTTCAGGAATGGGGTACGCATAGGGAAAAAGATATTCGACCGCGGTGAAGCCTGCACGAGCAGCGGCCTCGAAACGCTCGAGAAACGGCACCTCGGTGAACATCAATGACAGATTGGCGGCAAAGCGAGGCATTTCGGTAGTCGCTATTTTCGCTGCGCGATCTCCCGCAGGGCCTGCGTGAAAACTTCCGTGGGTTGGCCACCTTGAATCAAATATTGATCGTTGATAATCACGGCCGGCACTGCGTGAATGCCCGCTTCGGTATAGCGACGCTGGCGCGCGCGGACGTCTTTGGCATAGGTGTCTGATTCGAGAATTTCTTGCGCACGGGCCGGGTCTAGCCCGGACTCCCCGGCCAGTCGCACAAGCACCGCGTGATCTGAGGGCGCTTCGCCGTCCGTGAAGTACGCACGGAACAACGCGTGCTTGAGGGTTTGTTGGTGACCTTCGATTTCGGCCCAGTGCAATAAGCGGTGGGCATCGAAGGTGTTGTAGATGCGATCACGCTTGTCCATCACGAAGGCAAAGCCGAGTTCCTCGCCGCGACTGCGGATGGCTTCGCGCGTGTCGGCGAATTCCGCTGCTGTGCGGCCGTATTTCTGGAGCAAATGTTCATCCAGATTTTGACCCTCTGGTGGCATCTGAGGATTGAGTTCAAAGGGTTGGAAGTGGAGATCGGCGACGATTTCCTGGTCTACGCTGGCCAGCGCAACCTCCAGCGATTTCAGGCCGATCACGCACCATGGGCAGGACACATCCGAGACGAAGTCAATTTTGATGGCGGTTTTCATGGCGCTCCTCGCTTGAATCCGGGCGCGTTTTAAAGAGACGTTGGTTACGGCACCAGGGACTGCCCTGGTGCCGTCAGAGGTGTACCACATCCGAGGAGGACAGTCATGCCGGCGGCGCACGGTTTCGTACAAACAAATTCACGGCGCGGCCTTTATCTCTTAGCATTGCGCAATGTCAGCAAAACATCCCATCGTGGCAGTCACGGGTTCTTCCGGTGCGGGAACAACCTCCATCATGCGCACCTTCGAGCAGATTTTTCGGCGTGAAGGGGTCGCCGCGGCCTATGTCGAAGGCGACAGCTTCCATCGCTATGACCGTGCCGAAATGACGCAAAAATTGCGCGAAGAAATCAATCGTGGCAATCCTAATTTCAGCCACTTCGGCCCGGAAAATAATCTCTTCGCAGAGCTGGAGGCTTTGTTCCGCGATTATGCAGAAACAGGCCGTGGCCAGGCGCGACGCTACCTGCATAGCGAGGCGGAAGCCGCAACCTATCAGCAACTCGCAGGCACTTTTACTGCGTGGCAGCCCTTACCAGAACCTAACGAATTGCTGTTCTATGAAGGTCTGCATGGCGGAATCGTCAACCCTGCGCTCAACATCGCTCAATATCCGGACCTGCTGATTGGCGTGGCGCCCGTGATCAACCTCGAGTGGATCCAAAAGCTTCACCGCGATAAGGCGCTACGCGGCTACAGCACCGAGGCCGTTACGGATACCATCCTGCGCCGCATGCATGATTATGTGCACTATGTGGTGCCGCAGTTCTCGCATACCCATATCAACTTTCAGCGCGTACCGGTGGTGGACACCTCCAATCCGTTCGTCGCGCGACATATTCCCAGCGCGGATGAATCATTCCTGGTGATTCGTTTTGCGAATCCGCGCGGGATTGACTTTCCCTATCTGCTGTCCATGTTGCAGGGCGCGTTCATGTCGCGCGCGAACACCATCGTGTGTCCGGGCGGCAAGATGGATCTCGCGCTGCAATTGGTGTTTACACCGCTACTGTGGCAAATGATGGAAAAGCGCACGCATGCCCTGGCCCGTGGCTGACTGCCACGGGCCAGGCGGCGCCGAGAGCACAGATCAGAGTAAACTCCACTCGAAAGCACTCGCCCAGTAATTCCACGGCATAATTAATTCGCAAGTAGGTACCGATGGCAGATCAGACAGACACCCGCAGCATGGCCTTGTACTGCGATTTCGAGAACGTCGCGCTGGGCGCGCGCGATGCCAAGTACGCGCGCTTCGATATCGGTAAGGTGCTCGAGCGCCTGTTGCTGAAGGGTAACATCGTGCTCAAGAAAGCCTACTGCGATTGGGATCGCTACAAGGATTTCAAGAACGCAATGCACGAAGCAGCATTCGAGCTGATCGAGATCCCGCATGTGCGGATCTCGGGCAAGAATTCCGCAGACATCCGCATGGTTGTCGATGCGCTCGATCTCTGCTACACCAAGTCACACGTCGACACTTTTGTGATTATCAGCGGAGATTCGGATTTCTCGCCCCTGGTCAGCAAGCTGCGCGAAAACAACAAGACGGTGATCGGGGTCGGGATCAAATCGTCGTCCTCCGATCTATTAATTTCAAACTGCGACGAGTTCATTTATTACGATGATCTCGTGCGTGTCGAAAAGCAGCGTCGACCGCGGCGTAAAGCGCCAGTGCCAGCCACCGCCGCAACCCCGGCCGTGACTGCGGAACAGGATCGCAGCCAGGAAGCGATCGATATCGTGATGGAAACCGTCGAGGCGCTGTTCGCCGAGCGCGGGGCCGAAGACAAAATTTGGGGTTCGATGGTCAAGCAGGCACTCAAGCGTCGCCAACCCGGTTTCAATGAATCCTATTATGGCTTCCGATCTTTTAGTCGCTTGCTCGACGAAGCGGAAAATCGAAAGTTACTCACCCTTGAGCACGATGAGAAATCTGGCGGAGTCATCATCCGCAATTTTGTAACCGAAGCCGACGCCGACGCTGAAATGCCAGGTGGAGCCTAGCAGCGTTGTTTTATAAAATGGCGAATAGCAACTTCAATCAGACGTGACCACTTAATAAGGAGGCCGTATGCAGTTCGAAGAAAAAATCCCGCGCAAATATTTTTCGCGTAAGGAAATGGCCAAGCGCGTCGCGCGCTTCGCTGCACTTAAAGGATCGGATGGCGGTCTGCCGGACAGTTATCATCCAAGCGCTGAACGTCTGCTCTACAACGTCATCGGCTTTCAGCCTCCACCGGACGAGGCTGGCGGCCTGCATTCGCCGGTCGGCGCTGAGGCCGCGCGCATGGCGGCGGTCAAGATTTCGGAAGGCTTTAACTTAGGCTTCTGCCGCGCACTACCAGGCAAGGGCCCGATGATGCATAACCACGATACTAACGAAACCTTTGTCTGTATCACCGGCACCTGGCGCGCGAGCTGGGAGCAACCGAACGGCAAGGTCGATTATTTCGACCTTGCGCCGCTGGACGTGATTTCCTTCCCACCCGGTTGCATTCGACGTTTCGAGAATGTCACCAAAGGCCCGAAAAACGTTCATTCGACCTTGCTGTTCGTGATTTCGGGGGACGCTCCGCAGGCGGAATTCAGTAAGGAAGCGATGACTGTGCTGGAAGCAGCCGGCTTACTGGCTGGCAAGCCCGCGCGCAAGGCCAAGACGGTATCGACCAAAGTCAGCAAGACTGCCCCCGAAAAAGCGGTGGCTAAGCGACGCGGCGCCATGGCTAAGCCGGTGGTCAAGGTGGCGCGTCGAGCGATGAAGTAAACCTCCTCGTTCACATCGAGGGTTTTCTCCACCCGTCGGCTGCGCCCTCGCAGCGACGGGCTAGGGTTGGGGTCGCTCTCATCCGTCTGGTTAGCGGTCCGTTTGGACCCTGGCATGCACCCGCTTAAAGGCGTCCTCGGCGTTGCGCACGAAGCCATCCACATAGAGTTCGATTAAGAACTCGGTGTCGGTCGGGGGCGCCGCGTGGAAAACATGCTTGCGCATGATGCCGTAGATGACAGTCGCATGCAGACTCAACACCAATTGTTCCTCGAGCGGCAGAATCGCCAGCACGTCACTCGTCGTCAATCCCAGGTAAGCGCGACACTCCTCCGCAATTGGCGTGATCAATTGTTCGCGAATCCGCGCCACGTAACGTTGACTGATGGTTTCGTTGCGCAGCGCAGAGAACAGGGAAATTCGGATCACTTCGTAGCGATCAATGCTGCGGTTGTAATCCTTGTAGAACGCCTTTAAACGATCTGCAAGGGCGATCTCGCGGTTCGTGAGGAGCGCCTTCCACGTGGGGTTCCAACGGTTCAGGAACATCACTTCGTAAACACGATCAACCAAGGATGCCTTGGTCGGAAAGTAACGGAACAGCAGTGCCTGACTTATCCCGAGATGCTGCGCGAGCGCACGGGTGCCACCCTCAAAGCCAAATTCAGCGAAGTGCGCGATAGCCCCTTCAAGGATTTGCTGTTGACGCGCGTCAGGCGCCAAACGCTGCCGCTCAGGCTTAACCACCGCTTTCATGTGCGGTTTAATTTAATGGGCGGCCACCATCCACCGGGATGATTGCGCCGGTGGTAAACCGTAAACTCGTGCACGCGGCAAATACCGCCTCGGCGACGTCCTCCGCCGTGGCAATTCGCCCGAGCGGCGTGCGTGTGATCTGGGTTTGCAGGTACGCCGGATCGGCGCGCGTTGCGTATTCCCCAGCTACCCAGCCGGGCGCAATGGAGAGCACGCGAATTTGCGGTGCCAGTGCGCGGGCTAAGGAACGTGTCAGGTTGTCCATCGCCGCTTTGCTTGCACTCTAGGCCACATTGCTACCCACCGCAGTGTTGCCTGCGATTGAAGAGATATTCACGATTACGCCAGCATCGTTGGCCGCCAGCAAGGCGCGGCAGGCGCGGGTGGTGGCAAACGCGCCGCGCCAGTTGGTCGCGAAAATCGCGTCGATCGTGATGTCGTCCAAGGCATCTAAATCGGCGTGCGGCACCACGCGGGTAATGCCAGCATTGTTGACCAGGACATCTAGCCGGCCATGCCGCGCCGCGATTTGGTTCGCAAGGGCCGCGAGCGCAGGACTGTCCAGCACGGAAGCAGGGGAGATCCAGTGTCCGTCACCAGGTAGCTGCTCAACCAATGCTTCCGCTCTAGTCCGATTTTCGCGGAAAGTGATGACGAGCTTAGCGCCCGCAGCCGCGAGCCGCCGGCAGATTGCCGAACCGATGCCGCCCGCGCCACCGGTGACTAAGGCTACCTGGCCGTGCAGGGAGGTGCTCATCGTTCAAGCCAGGCGCCGCGTATCGCCCACGTCCCCAATCCAGCCGTGGGTGCGGGTGACGACCGCGAGCCGCGGCTCTAAGTGCGGCAGATCAGCAATGCCATTGGCAACATTAAAAACCGTCGGCATGTCCTCCCAACGCACATGCTGGCGGGTCAGAAGGCCCTCGCCGTAATGGCGTGCATCGACCGTGATGTTTGAGTGAACCTCGGCGGCCAGCGGATCAGGGGAATGAGTGGGATAGCTCGCGTCTGGACCTGCGGTATGAGGCGTGCCAGGGATGTACTTCCATTGCAGCCAACCGCCGGTAGGGAATCGCTCATCCGCATCGCTGGGTTTGGTGCTCGATAAATTGGTCACGGCGATCCGCAGAAACTCGCAGCCATCCCACGCTAACCGCGCGATGCACGCATCAGCGGTGACGATGAGCGGGGGGATCTCGCAATAGATCTTGGGATGCCCAAGCTCATCGCGGCCGGTGAGAATGGGATCGGCAAAATTCTCAAAAAGTACGGCCGCGAAGCGACCAGTTTCCACATCGCGTTGGCCACGAAAAGTCGCCGGCCAGGAAATGAGTGCGAGATTGTAGCCGCGCCCGGCGAGCCACGGAATCTGGGTGACATAGGCGATGTCAATTGAGACCACCGGCTCGCCGGCGAGCTCGAAGCCCGGCGGCAAGTGGGCTTCAAGCGCTGCACGGTCAGAGAGAAACCGATACGTCACGGTGGTCGAGACCGGAAATTGCGTGTGATCAAGCTTGATATGCGCAGGGAGATTGCGCGGCCCATACATCGGACCGAAATGGGTCGGCATGCGATAACGTGCGTTTGGAATGAAACTGTAACTCATTGCTGATCTCCTAATCGCCAGATTTTTTTAGGCGTCGGACGCGAATATCGGCTTGCTCCTGATGCCCGGAGAAGTGCTCAATCGCGCACAGGCGTGAGCAGTATTCGCCGATCTCGACCGCTGCTGCGTCGCTTAAGATTCGTTGGTAGGTGTGTGTCTTGATGAATTTGCCGACCCATAGGCCGCCCGTGAAGCGTCCGGCTCTGCGCGTCGGCAAGGTGTGATTAGTGCCGATGACCTTGTCGCCGTAG
This sequence comes from Klebsiella pneumoniae, assembly GCA_945861225.1. Classification (GTDB taxonomy): domain Bacteria; phylum Pseudomonadota; class Gammaproteobacteria; genus CAIKBL01. The sequence continues at coordinate 13,951 of CAMATU010000010.1, read as the reverse complement.
GCCACATTGGTGCGCGCCCCGAGGAACAGCGCGCCGTAGTTTGTCATGCGATGCAGGAACCAATCGGGATTGGCAGTCATAACCTGGACATGCTCCGAACAAATGCGCTCGCCTTCAAGGAGCATCTCCTCATCGCTATCACAGAGAATGATTTCGCCGTAGTCGCGCCAGGCGATGTGCGCTACTGGTGCGGTGTCGAGCCGCGCAAGGACTGTCTCAATGGCGGCTGGCAGCGCCTCAGCAATTCGCCGCGAGGTGGTCACGCAGATGGCCGGGGAGGTTGGCCCATGCTCCGCTTGGCCAAGCAAATCGACCGCGACTAATTCCGCATCCACAGTGTCATCACAGATGATCAGGGTTTCAGTGGGTCCCGCCAGGAGATCGATACCCACCCGCCCGAACAGTTGTCGCTTGGCCTCGGCGACATAGGCATTGCCGGGTCCCACCAACATATCGACTGGCGCAACCTGCTCGGTGCCGAGCGCCATCATCGCCACCGCTTGCACGCCGCCGAGCACATAAATTTCGTCGGCACCCGCCAGCGCCATCGCCGCAATGGTCGCGGGCTCAGGCTGCCCCTGGTACGGCGGGGTGGCAGCGATCACGCGCTTCACGCCCGCCACTTTAGCCGTCAGCACACTCATGTGCGCAGAGGCCACCATGGGGTACTTGCCACCCGGCACGTAACAGCCGACGGAATTCACGGGAATGTTTTTATGTCCGAGTACCACGCCAGGAATGGTTTCGACTTCGACCTCGCGCAGCGCTAGCAGTTGAATTTGGGCAAAGCGGCGAATCTGAGCTTGCGCGTAGCGGATATCGTCCAAGGTACGCGCTGGGAGCGAACTGATGCAGGCGGCGATTTCTGCGGCACTCAGTCGAAATGCCGGCGGAGACCAATCATCGAGTTTTTTGGAGTAGGCTCGAACCGCCACCTCCCCATTGGCTTCGATAGCGGCCAGCATCTGTTCGACCGTGGTGCGGATCTGCGCATCGTCCTCTTTTTTGAGTGCGAGCGAGCGGCCCGCTTTAAGTGTAGTAAGCATGGGAATAATCCTCTGCAGTTGGCGCTAACCGGCGAACCGAGGTTCAGGGATCCCTTGTATGCCAAGTCCCCGAATGCGAAAGAGGCTCCCGGCCCCGAATTGCGGTTTGACCTGTTTGGCAAAATGTTCGTGTACGGCGGGGTGGCGCACGCGGGCCATCGAAGTGACATAGAGTTCATCCAAATTCGGGCCGCCGAAATTCAGGCTGGTGATATTTCTGACCGGCATCCCAATCCGCCGCTCGATCTCGCCCTCCGGCGTGTAGCGAATGAGTTCGCCGCCAATCACCAGCGCGTTCCATACACAACCTTCGGCATCCACCGTCGAGCCATCAAAAAAACCTGTTTCGTTCTTGGTTGAGGCGAAGTCACGCTTGCGCGCGACGGCACCGGTGGCGAGATCGTAGTCGTAGGCCCACATCGTCTGTTGGAAGGTATCTGCGAAATAGAAGGTACGGTCGTCGGGGCTCCAGCAGGGACCGTTGGAGCAGATGATGTCGCGATCGATCTGAGTTACCTTGAGATCAGGGTCAAGTCGCCAGAGGCCGCAGATTTTCAGCTCCTCCTGATCGTCCATGGCCCCGGCGATGAAGCGCCCGCGGCGATCGCATTTGCCATCGTTGAGTCGTGAACGGGGCTGTTCCGCATCAATGTGCGTGATCAATTCCAGCTGTGAGCTGTCAAAGTCGAAGAAATAAAATCCATCGTCGAGTGCCAGCACGGCACCACCACCGGCCCGCAGCGCCATCGCGCCCACATCGTGATCGAGCGACCAATGGCGAGTTTTTCCGGTGCGCGGATCGAGTCGCCAGATGGAGGGTTTGCCCACCCGACGACCGGTCCCGTCGACCCAATAGAGAACGCCTTCCTCCACGTCCCACAGCGGGCCTTCGCCAAGTTCGTTGCCGTCCGCCGCCACGCACTCGATGGTGTAATGCATTTCAATTTCCTCGTTCGCACTGTCGCCGCCCACGCCGCGTGGCTAAGCTCCAAAGTAGTCCACGCTCTGCCGTCAGGACTACATTAATGATGAGCGATCGATTATTAGAAGACAATAAAAACCTTTCAGGCCGCCTTTTCGCGCCTATTAATCCATAATCGGCGGAATTTCTTTTGTGTGCTTATTAAGCGTGCGATAAATAAAATATTATGCCATTCTCTTCATGGCGGCCCGCGGCGAGCCACAGCGCGGCAATCATTAACGGCCCGGTGAGGAGGTCAGCTTCATGTATCCAGCGGTCATCGAAGAGTATTTGCGTCCGCGTAGCTTGGCTGAGGCAGTTGCCGCGCTCAGTAAATTTGCGAGTGGCGAGGCGATCTTCCTGGCCGGCGGCCAAAGCGTCATGCAGGCGATCAAATCGCGTCTGGTGCGCCCGCGCTGCGTGGTCGATCTGCAGGCGATTACCGAACTCAAGGGAGTCACCACCACGCCTGTGTTGCGCATTGGCGCGATGACGCGGTATGTCGAGCTGGCGGAGGATCGCACGATCGGCCCGGCTTATGCGGCGCTGCGCGATGCGGCCCAGCATGTTGGCGATCGCCAGGTGCGGAATCGCGGCACCATCGGTGGCAGTTGTTGCTGGAACTATCTGGCGTCGTGCTTACCGGCGGTTACCTTAGGGCTCGATGGCAGTATGCATTTGTTGAACTCGGCCGGGGCCACCCGTGAAGTAAAGGCGGACGACTTTCTTATCGCACCGCTGGAGACGGCGCGCGCGGAGGATGAAATCCTGACTGCGATCAGTTTCCCGCACGCCCCACGCACGGGCAGCGCTTACAAGAAGTGGGGACTCGTGACGGATGCGCTGCCGGTGGTCGGTGTGTGTATGAAAGTCACGGTGGATGCTGCCGGTCAATGCACGGCGGCGCGGATCGCGCTCGCCGGACTTGCGGCCGGTGCCCAGCGCGCGCCAGCTGGCGAGCGCTTGCTGGCTGGCTCAGTGGGTGACCTTGCCGCCATCGAGCGCGCGCTTGAAGCGGTGGTCGCTTCGGTGAGCGCGCAGAGCGATCAATGGGCCGATACGGCCTACCGTCAACAACTCATTCGGACCCTTGGGCGGGAAGTGGCGGCCAGCGCGTTTGCGCGGGCGCGAGGTTAAGTCATGAAAAATATTTCAGTCACGATCAATGGCGAGCGGTTTGACGAAGCAGTGCCGGTGCGCATGCTGCTGGTGGATTTCATTCGCGAGCGATGTGCGCTCACCGGCACCCATGTCAGCTGTACCTATGAGGGGGTGTGTGGGGCTTGCACGGTGCAGCTTGATGGCGAGGCGATCAAGAGCTGCATGCTGCTTGCGGTGCAAGCCGATGGGCATCACATTACGACGGTCGAAGGCCTGGCCAACGGCGACCAACTGACCCCGCTGCAGAAAGCCTTCAAGGCGCACCATGGCTTGCAATGCGGCTTTTGTACACCCGGCATTCTGATGAACATGACGGAGTTTCTGCAGAAAAACCCTGATCCCACCGATGACGAAATTCGGCACGGGCTGGTCGGCAATCTATGCCGCTGCACCGGCTATGTGCATATCGTGGACGCCGTGCGTGCGGCCGCGAAAGCTGTGCGCTAGGAGGCGACGATGGCTGCCAATATTAAAGACACTCAATCCTGGATGGGCGCGCGCCTTGAGCGCAAGGAAGATCTTCGGCTAATCACCGGTCACGGCAAGTATGTTGCCGATATCGTGCTGCCCGGCATGCTGCACGCGGCCTTCGTGCGCAGCGACTACGCGCATGCGCGCATTAAAAGCGTGGATACCAGTGAAGCGGCGGCGCTCCCTGGGGTGGTCGCGATCATCACCGGCGAGGAAATGAAAACTCACTGTCGATCGATGCGCCAGCCGGTGTTGCTGCCGAATCTGCCGGCAAAGTATCCGCTGTACTACGGGCTTGCCGTCGACAAAGTAAAGTTCCATGGCGATCCGGTGGCCATGATTATTGCGCGCGATAAGTATGTGGCCGAGGATGCCGCCGAGTTGGTGGTTGTCGATTACGAAGAGTTGCCGCCGGTGCTCGACACGGACGCCGCACAGGTGCCGGGTTCGACCAAGGTGCACGACGAAGAAGCCGACAACCTCATGTTCGAGATGACCTTCACGGGCGGCGCCACCGCGGAGGAACAGCGCAAAAACGAGGTAGAGGTAGAGAAAATTTTCCAGTCCGCGGATATCGTCATCAACGAAAAATTCCGTGTACACCGCACCGGCACCACGCCGATGGAAACCCGTGGCGTGCTCGCCGAGTGGTCGCCGTCGGATGGCCTGACGGTCTATAACACGACGCAGCGGCCACACATTGATCGGCTAGCTTTCGCCGACATTCTGGATATCCCGGCGGAGAAAGTCCGCGTAATCGCCCCGCGCGATATGGGCGGCGGGTTCGGCCTGAAAGCGCCGTTTTATCGCGAGAGCGTGGTCGTGGCCTATGCGGCGCGCAAACTCGGCCGGCCGGTGCGCTGGATCGAATCGCGTTATGAAGGGTTGATGAGCATTGGTCAGGAACGTGGTCAGGTGAATGCGCTCGAAGTGGCCGCCAGCAAGGACGGTAAATTGCTCGCGCTGCGCAACCGCGGCGTGGCAGATGTCGGCACTGGTCAGATCGGGGTCTACTGGGGCTTCGTGATGCCCTTCCTCGGCGCGATCGAAATGCCGAACGCCTATACCTGGGGCTTAGGGGATGTGCAGTTAAAGGTCGTGTTTACGAATAAGGCCTGTTTGACGCCGTGTCGCGCGTTTGGCCATTTCCCGACCCGCTTCGCGGTGGAACGCGCGGTCGATATGGTCGCGCGTAAGTGCGGCCTCGAGCCCGCGGATGTTCGGCGTAAAAATATTGTACCCAAGCTCCCGTACACCTCGGTCACTGGCGAGTACTACGATAGCGGAGACTTTCTAAAGGTATGGGATAACTTGATGGTACAAGCCGATCTGCCTGGCTTCCGACGCGAACAGGCGGCTGCGCGTGCGCAGGGGCGCTACATCGGCATGGGCTTTGGCTGTGGGGTCGAACTTTCTGGTGTTGCCTCGGAGCTCATGGTGCCGATGGAGAATCAACCGGGTTACGGCGCCGCCACTGTGCGTCTCGACCCGCGCGGCAAAGTGTTTATCCTCGGCGGCGATGCGCCCGGTGGCCAGGGACACGAAACCACTATCTCGCAAATCGTCGCCGCGACCTTTGGCATCAGCCCAGAAGATACCGTCATTACTACTGGTGATACCGGCACGACACCGTTCGGCTCAGGCACCATTGGTGCTCGCATGGGTTCGTATTTCGCGAGCGCGGTGCGCAAAGCCTGCGATGAATTGCGCGAGAAAATCACGCACGTGCTGGCACATGACCTTGGGGTACGCGCGACGATGGAGGAATTCGCCTTTACCAATGGCGAAGTGGTGTATTCGCGTGATCCCTCAAAGCGCAAGTCATTCCGCGAGATTGTCGAGCGCATCATCATGTTTCCGGTCAATCTGCCGGAAGGGGAGGTCGGTGGACTCGAAACCACCGCATTCTTCGAAGCGGCCAAACCGATGATTTGTTTTAACGCCGACGTCTGCGTGGTGGAAGTGGATACCGCCAACGGTAACTTCAAAATCCTGAAGTGGCTCACGTCTGAAGATGTGGGCAATGTGATCAACCCTATGATCGTGGATGGCCAGATGCATGGCGCAATCGTGCAAGGGCTCTCGAATGCCATCTTTGAGGAGTTCATCTACAACGACCAGGGTCAACAAATGACCGCCGATTTTGAACATTACAAACTAGCGACGGCGGCCGACGTGCCGGATATCAAAGTGACCTATGCCTCTACGCCGTGTCCGCATACGCCTTTGGGCACTCGTGGGATCGGCGAAGGAAGGCCGAGCGCGGTGTCTGGCGCACTGTGTAACGCGCTGTGTGATGCGCTAAGCCCGTTCAATATCGAGATTACAGAACTGCCGATTCGGCCGAATGTGATTTGGCGCAAGCTGCAGGAAGCCGGCGCCAAATAGGCACGCCCGTTGATATACCGAAATTTATAGGGCGGATAAGCCCGGAGGGCGTCATCCGCCGCCAATCGTCGGATGACGCTACGCTTATCCGACCTATGCGATACCGGGTACTCGCCTTTCCTAAGCTGCCAAAAACGGATGGAACGATGGAACTCAAAGACGAAATCCGCATCAACGCACCCCGCACACGGGTGTTCAGTGCCTTGAACGATCCTGAAATATTGAAGCAGGCCATTCCCGGCTGCGAAGAATTGGCGGCACTATCGCCCACCGAATTCACGGCCACTGTGGCGGCCAAAGTCGGTCCACTATCCGCCCGCTTCAAAGGCGCCGTCACTTTGGCAGATATTCATGCGCCGGAAAGTTACACCCTGAGTGGTGAAGGCAAAGGTGGCCCGGCGGGGTTTGCGAAGGTACGCGCCCAGGTTCATCTGGCAGAGGATGGCGCCGCGACGGTGCTGTCCTACAGCGTGAAAGCCGATATCGGTGGCAAGCTCGGCCAATTGGGCGGCTCGCTGGTTGATCGCGCGGCGCAGAAACTGGCTGGCGAATTTTTCCAGAAATTCGAAGAATTGGTGGGCGAGCCAGGCACTGCCCCGGCCGGCGAACGGCCACCACCGAACCGTCCGCAAGTTGCCGTCAGGCGTCGACCGACTTGGTGGTTTACTGCAGCCGCACTGGCCTATGTGGTTATCTGGTATGCCATGAACCACTGAGCGCCAGGATCGCGGCCCGCGCGCCCATCAAAAAGTTTCGAGTAAGATGTAACCGCGCATCTAAGCGCGCCGAACTAGCCTGCATCGCGATTGGAGATTCGTAAGAACCTCCGATAGCGACCAGTTCAATGTCACTTCCCTGAAAGGAACCTACTCATGAAAATTGAAAAATCTCAGAAGCCTGGCGTGGTCGCAATCCGCGCGGCATTCGTGGTGGCCTTGGCCAGCTCTGGCGCGGTACAAGCCGCCGGCAATCCGTTTGCGATGACCGAGCTCTCGGGCGGCTTCATGGTGGCCGAAGAGCACGGCAAATGCGGCAATATCTGTGGTGGCGGCGCGCCGAAATTCAGCGATAAGGGCGAAATTGTGAAATGCGGCAGCAATTGCGGCGAAGTCGCCAAGTGCGGCAATATCTGTGGTGGTCAGGCGGCACTCGCCGCGCCTAATACCCAACCTTCAGATGGAAAAGATCACGAAGTAGCGAAGTGCGGCAACATCTGCGCCTCGGCCGGTAAGTAGGTTCAAGTCGATTCCTGCGCCGGTCACCGACGAAGCTTCGTAGGTGACCGGCGCATGTAGCGAAAAATGCAGCTGGGTTGAATGACATTTGCTTAAGGTACATGACAAGGATGAGCCACGCGCGTATCGATCTTATAACCGTAGGAGCGGCTTTAGCCGCGATGGACGATTCAACGCTGTTCGCGGCTAAAGCCGCTCCTACCGAAATGCCGCTTGGCCTCGAGTGAATAAATACCACCCCGGTCTCATTCGTTGCAGGAGTTCAATGGCATGGCTTCCCTGAATAAACCCACCGTCGCGCGCGACCACGCCGTCACCGCAGCCGGACTTGGTCTGCGCCGCGCGCATTTCGATGACTTACTCGCTGAGATCCCCGCGCAAATTAGTTTTATGGAAGTCGCGCCTGAGAACTGGATCGAGGTCGGTGGTAGGGGAGGTAAACAGTTCCGCGCCATCGCCGAGCGCATCCCGCTGGTGTGCCATGGCCTCGCACTGAACCTCGGTGGGTTGGCGCCGATCGATGAAATTTTCGTGGGCAGAATCAAGCAATTCCTGGCGATCCATGAAGTTCGTTATTACAGCGATCACTTAAGTTACTCAGCCGATCACGGCCAGCTCTACGATTTATTGCCGATTCCTTTCACGTGGGAAGCGGCGCGCCATGTCGCCACGCGAATTCGCCAAGTGCAGGACATTCTTGAACGGCCGATCGCGATCGAGAACGTGTCGTACTACGCGGCACCCGGCCGAGAGATCGCCGAGATTGATTTCATCAATGCGGTGCTCGAAGAAGCGGACTGCCTGCTGCATCTCGACATCAACAATATTTATGTGAATAGCGTGAATCACGGGTTTGATGCAGGCGAGTTTCTACGCGCGCTACCGGGGCAGCGTATCGCCTATGCGCACATCGCAGGCCATTTTAAACGTGCCGAAGATTTAATTATCGATACTCACGGCGCGGACGTCATTGAACCGGTGTGGGAATTGCTCGAACTCGCCTATCGCGAGTTCGGCGTCTTTCCAACCCTGCTTGAACGTGATTTCGATCTGCCGGCACTGGCCGACATGCTGCCGGAAGTCGCGCAGATCCGGGCGATTCAAGCAAAATTCGCGGAGAACCCCAGTGACCATGCCCGCCAGCAATCAAATTAGGTCCTTCGCGCGCACGCAGTTACAGTTCACGCAGCATTTGCGCTCCCCTGCGGCTGTGAGCGCGCCGAGCGATGTGCCTGCGGCGCGCATGGCCGTCTATCGTGAGCTGGTGTACGGCAATATCGAGCGGATGATCGCGAACCTGTTTCCCGTGTTGCGCAAGATCACCGCCGACGACGCGTGGTTTGCACTGGTGCAGGATTTCTTTCAGCATCACCAATGCCGGGCGGGTCTGTTTACCAAAGTGCCGCAGGAGTTCGTGCAGTTCATGGCGCACGGACGGGATCTCACACAGGATCCGCCCTGCGTTCTCGAGCTCGTGCAGTACGAAGCAATCGATTATGCGGTGACGATCGATCCGCACGAGATTGACCGCGCGGGGGTGAATTTCGACGGTGATTTACTGGCAGAAGTACCGGTGCTGAATCCAATTGCGCGCCTGCTCGCCTATCAGTATCCCGTGCACAGGATAAGTCCGGACTTCATCCCGGAGTCGCCACCAGAAATTCCGACTTATCTGGTGGTATGCCGTGATCGCGATGATAAAGTGGGGTTCATTGATCTGAACCCAGTATCGGCCCGCTTACTCGAACTGATTCAACAGGCGCACGGCATTACGGGCCGCGGACTGCTGGAACGCATTGCCCTCGAGCTTGCCCATCCGGATCCCGATGCGGTGGTTGCCGGCGGGCGCGAAATCCTCGAACGCCTGAGAGCGCGCGACGTGCTGCTCGGCAGTCGCGCGCAGCAAGTCCCTCAGAACACTACTGGCAACTCAAGGTAACTGCGATAAATAAAATCGCGGTGTTGCAGCAGCAGCGGCGAGAGCGCAGTTTGAACTTCCGGATCCGGGTTTGAATAGCTAGCCCGAAACCCGGTTGCCATGGGGCACAGTTCCGGCGGCATCGGCGCCAGCATGGTGGCGAATGTCGCCCAATAAATATCGAGCGCTGAGAGCCGCGCACCGCAGAAGTAGGTGCGGCCAGCATCGTACTGACGTTCAAGTTGGCGCGCTAAGGCCCGCACGGTGCGCGCCATGCGGTCGGCGGCTGCGGCGCCATCGGCATCGGTGTAGCGATATTTGGCCCCAATGTGTTGCCAGAATCCGCGGCCCGGATCATCAGCCGGCAGTGCCGCTAAGGTGCGATAGATGATCGCCAGGCGTTTGGTCCATGCAAAACCATTCTCGCCTGCCAATTCGTTACACAGGCCAAACATCAGCGCGCGATCTTCCACGTCGTCCGGAATGAGTGGCGGATTCGGCTGCAGGCGTTCTGCGAGATTGAGCTGATCAATCCAGCTCGCGCGCGGACGTTCATCATTCCAAATCGCGACCGGCGCGCTGGATTGACCGGTCCATTCCAGCAATTCGCGATCAGCGCCCTCTGCCCCAAACTCCAAATCCGAGCGCCCGGCGCTGGCGGTTACCACTGAGGCGTAGGGAATTTTCTTGACATAAAAAAGACCTTTACAGGCTTCGCGCCAGGGGCCCGGTACCGGATAGGCGCCGAGGACTAACCTTAAGCCCGTCTTCTGGCGCGCTTCGGCGATCGAGAGATACGGAATTTTGATGTCTGAAAATTGAATCTCTTGAGTCATGGCTGTTCCTTGGTGGGAGATTTAGCGGCAGGTGGAGTTCGATTGTGCCTCAGCGCGCGGCGCGCTGAAACTCCTTGTTGCTGTTGGCTTGACGACGGTTGGCGCCAGCGACACACTCCGCGGGCCCGAACGATTTCTCGCCCACTCTATGGAGGTCCTCCGATGATTAAGCTCTACGGATTCGCTGTCAGCAATTATTACAATATGGTCAAGCTCACCCTCGAAGAAAAGGGGATCGCCTATCAAGAAGTCTCGGCTATGCCGAGCCAGGAAAATGATTACAAGGCCAAGAGCCCCATGGGCAAAGTGCCGTGCATCGAAACGGAGCAAGGCTTTCTGTCCGAAACGGCGGCGATCCTGGATTACCTGGAGGAACTTAAGCCGACGCCGCGCATGTATCCAGCCGATTCTTTTGCACGTGCCAAGGTGCGCGAAATGATGCGCATCACCGAGCTCTACATTGAGCTGGCAGCACGCCGTCATTTCCAGCATATCTTTTTCGGCGGCCCGCGTAATGAAGTCGCTTTTGAAGAAGTGAAGCCGGTGATTCAAAACGGCGTCAGTGCGTTGTCGCAACTCGTAAGCGCGAAGCCCTATTTGTGTGGAACTGAAATGACGTATGCCGACGTCGTGGCCTATCATACGTTCCAGTACGCCAACATGGTGACAACCAAAATTTATGATTGGGACATCATTGCAGCCGTGCCCGGTATGAAGGATGCCCTCGCGGCAGTCGCCGCGCGTCCCACTTCCAAGAAGGTTGACGGTGATCAACAGGCAGCACTCGCCGCCTTTATGGCGCAGAGTAAATAATTGGAGAGTTCGTCTTTCCTCGGCGCCCGGCGCGCCGAGGAAGCGAGGAGCGGTGATGCGCACGATATTTGTTCTGATTAAAACGGCGCTCGGCAAAACTTACGACGTGGCCAATGCCTTAACCGACGAAGGACAGGCGCACCTGCCGGAGATCTATTCGATCAGTGGCAAGTACGATCTGATCGCGAAATACCATCTGCCGTCCGATATTGATGTCGGGCACTTCATCAACGAAGATTTGCACAGAATTCCGCACATTGTGGATACCTACACGATGGTCGCGTTCCGACCCTTCACGAAAGATACCTTGCAGGATTTGGAATAGCGCGAACTAAATAGCCCGTACTGAATCTGAGTCAGACCCATTATTCGATGCGGTGTGTCGAGAGCGAAAGCCTCCAACTCTGTCATCCCGGAAAGTGCGCAGCACTTATCCGGGATCCATCTTGGAGTTCAGGCGCTGATGGATCCCGGATCTGCGCGGCTGGCGCCGCTTGGCCCGGGATGACGACCAAAAGGCTATCCGGGTTCCTCTTTCGATCCCGCTGTCGCGCTACTATTTAGTGCGCCTGCACCTTCGTCGCGTCGCAGCGTGAGCAGCGATAGACGGTGACCAGCCTGCCGGCTTTCACGTCAAACTGTTTGTCCTTCCATACCACCCACTTGTGGAAGCCCTCACGGCACAATGTTTTGCCGCGGGCTTTTTCGCCGGCAGGTCGTTTTCGAAAGGCGAGCACGTCACCCATAGTGGCTACCAGCCGGCGTGTCCGATCTGGAAGTCGTTTTTGCCACAGCGATCATGCCCACGTAATAACCAAATAGGCCGCGTCGCGAAATCCAGAGCGGAAAGCGCTGATACGGTGCCCATTTGAATTGAACGATCATAATGAGAAGTGGCGGGCATGTAGCGAATTGCGTACCCGGCGCGGCGGCGCCCCGATTGATTAGGTGCCGAGCCATGCACGATGTTCACGTCGTGGAGCGAGCATTGGCCCGGTTCAAGTTCCACGTGATAGACGCGATTGAGATCGAGGCGTGGATCATTCACGACATTATTCAGCACGAGATCCTCGCGTTCGCTGACCTCGTGCGAGAAATCTCCCATCCGGTGAGAACCGGGGATCACGCGCATGCAGCCATTGTCGATGGTGACTTCATCGAGCGCGATCCAGACGGTTACGGTCGCGCGCGGACGAATTGGCCAATACTGCCCATCCTGGTGCCAGGGTACTTCAAGGCCCGTGGTGGCGGGTTTGCAGAACACCGCAGAGGCCCACAGGATGACATCAAGCCCAATCAATTGCGCGACTAGTGCAAGCAATTCCGGATTGGTCACGAAGCCAAAGAACTCACGCGCAATAGGTTCCGCGCCGCGATCAGCCCATGGGGTATGCGGGAGTGGAATGAAATCAGGTCGGAGGTCCGGTCGGGCAGCCAAGAGTTTTAGTAAGGCGCCCTGCATTTGCTTAAGCAGCGCCGCTGACAGTCGCCACGCCGGCGTGACCTGACCGTCACGCTGATAACGCGCGATCTCCGCTTCACTCAGGATGGGTTTTGACATGGTGCTCACCTTAGGACCCGGCATTGAGGCCTTAAGGCTGAGCGTGCGGCTTCGCGGGCGAGGGGTCAAGACTGACGCAAGCTAAAAAGGTGGCAGATGCGTAAAATGGATGCCCCGGTTAGCTAACGAGATAGGCCACGCTTGAACATGATGAATACTGCCCCGCTTCCCGCGCGCCATCCCGGGCGGCTCGCCGTGCCGCTGCAAGCTGCATCCCTTGATATCTGGCGACAAAAATACTGCCTGCGCGCGCGTGACGGACAGGACATCGATCGTTCAATTGACGACACCTATGCGCGGCTCGCGCGGGCCTTGGCTGCTGTGGAGGTGAGCACGGCGCTGCAGTCCGAGTGGGAAACCAAGTTCCTGTGGGCTTTGCAAAACGGCGCGCTACCGGCCGGGCGCATCATCGCGAACGCTGGTGCGCGCCTGCACAAACCGGCAACTTCCACTATTAACTGCACGGTGTCGGGCACCTTGGTGGATTCCATGGACGATATCCTGGGCAAGCTGCACGAAGCCGGCATGACGTTGAAGGCGGGGGCCGGGATTGGCTATGAATTCTCGACCTTGCGGCCCAAGGGGGCTTACGTTGCCGGCGCTGGTGCGCAAACGTCGGGACCGCTGTCCTTCATGGATATCTACGACCGCATGTGCTTCACCATTGCCTCGGCCGGTGGCCGACGTGGTGCGCAAATGGCGACCTTCGATATCTCGCATCCCGATGTAATGGACGCAATCGGCGCCAAACGCGAAGCGGGGCGTCTGCGACAATTCAATCTTTCGTTACTAATCACGCGAGATTTCATGGAGGCCGTTAAAGCGGATGGTCCGTGGCCGCTAGTCTTTCCAGTGAGTGCTGCGGAACTCGCCGATGGCGGCATCGATCTGGCGGATACGTCCCAGGTGCTCTGGCGCGCGTGGCCGACCCAGGCCGGCTATACGGTCAATGCAGTGGGCGAGGTGGCCTGCCGCATCCACCGCGTAGTGCCGGCCTGTGAGGTATGGGACGCCATCATGCGGGCGACGTTCGAATACGCCGAGCCGGGCTTCATACTGATCGATCGCTACAACGAGATGAATAACAACTGGTTCTGCGAAAACATACGCGCGACCAATCCCTGCGGTGAGCAGGGCCTGCCGCCCTATGGCGCGTGTTTGCTGGGATCGATAAATCTCGCGGCAATGGTGTGCGATCCGTTCACGCCCCAAGCCAGTTTCGATTGGGACATGTTCCGTGAAGTGACTGCGATTTTCACGCGAATGCTCGACAACGTGGTGGAGATCAACGGCCTCCCACTCGCAGCGCAACGCGCCGAGCTGCTGCGTAAAAGACGCCACGGCATGGGCTTCCTGGGCCTGGGTTCAACGTTGGCCATGCTGCGCATCGAGTACGGCGCGCCAGCGGCGGTGGAATTCACGCGTGCTGTCAGTCGCGAACTGGCACTGGTGGGTTGGCGCACAGGGCTCGCGCTCGCTAAGGAAAAAGGGCCGGCGCCCATCATGGAGGAATTGTTCACCCTGAGCGCCGCCCATATGCTTGCGCGGCCTGAGCTCGCAC
>CAMATU010000009.1 GCA_945861225.1 Klebsiella pneumoniae | reverse complement strand
CTTCGAGAATCCAGGCCAGGAGGCTGGTGGTCGTGGTTTTTCCGTGGGTGCCGGCCACCGCGAGCACATGGCGGCCTCTTAGCACGTGTTCTGCTAACCAGGCGGGTCCTGAAGTGTAGGGGATTCGCTGATCCAGGATTTCTTCGATGAGTGGGTTGCCCCGACTGAGCGCATTGCCGATGATCACCAAATCCGGGCGCGGCGTCAGGTGCGAGAGATCCCAGCCCAGGCGCACCTCGATCTCAGTGGCGGCCAGAAAATCGCTCATCGGTGGATAGACGTTAAGGTCTGAGCCGGACACGGTATGGCCGAGTTCACGCGCAAGATGCGCGAGACCCGCCATGAAGGTGCCGCATATCCCTAGCACATGAAGATGCATTGAGGGCGCGTCCGAATGAGCTTAAGCGCGGTACCCGCGAAGCGGTCAGGCCGGAATCACGCGCGCGGCATGCGGGGCGCTGTAGTGAGTCTTCACGTAGTCATTCAGAATGGATTTGAACTCCACCCCAATTTTGTCGCCGCGCAAGGTGGTGACCTTTTCCCCATCGATAAACACCGGCGCGGCAGGGGTCTCGCCAGTGCCTGGCAGGCTGATGCCTATATTCGCGTGTTTGCTTTCGCCCGGTCCGTTGACGATACAGCCCATCACCGCCAACGTCATCGTTTCTACGCCGGGATATTGTTCTCGCCAGATGGGCATTTGGGTCCGCACATAGGCTTGAATGTCTTCCGCCAGTTCCTGAAACACCGTACTCGTGGTGCGGCCACAGCCCGGGCAGGCGGTGACCAGCGGTGTGAATGAACGGAGCCCAATGGTCTGCAGGATTTCCTGCGCGACGATCACTTCCTTGCTCCGATCACCACCGGGCTCGGGCGTGAGAGAGACGCGGATGGTGTCGCCGATCCCCTGTTGGAGCAGGATGCCCATGCCGGCGGTCGAGGCCACAATTCCCTTCGAACCCATGCCCGCTTCGGTCAACCCTAAATGCAGCGCGTAATCGCAGCGTCGCGCCAACTCGCCATACACGGCAATCAAGTCCTGCACACCGCTGACCTTGCACGAAAGGACAATATGATTGCGCGGCAGGCCAAGTTCTTCGGCCTTCGCAGCACTGACCAGTGCCGATTCGATTAAGGCTTCGCGCGTGACTTCGGCCGCGCTTTTCGGCTGTGACAGGCGGGCATTCTCGTCCATCATCCGCGCCACCAACGCGGGATCGAGACTGCCCCAGTTAACCCCGATTCGAATTGGCTTTTTGCGCGCGATGGCGACTTCGATCATGGTGGAAAATTGTGCGTCTCGTTTGCGTCCAAAGCCGACGTTGCCCGGATTGATGCGGTACTTCGCCAGGGCGTCCGCGCAGGAGGGGTACTTCGTGAGTAAGAGGTGGCCGTTGTAGTGAAAATCCCCGATCAAAGGCACCCGACAACCGACTGCATCCAGGCGATCACGGATCCGGCCCACCTGCTCAGCGGCTTTTTCGGTATCGACGGTAATTCTGACCAGCTCAGAACCTGCTGCCGCGAGCTGTTGAATCTGTTTGGCCGTGCCGAGAGCGTCGGCCGTATCGGTATTAGTCATGGACTGGACGACGATTGGGTGATCTCCGCCAATCGTGATAGCGCCAACCTTTACCCCAACACTCTGTCGACGATGATAGTTCGAATGCGTGTGCATGATGGCTTTGTCCGTACCAGGGAAATCCGCCGACGCGCGGCAGGCGGCAGATTCTAGCCCAGGCCTGTGCCGGGGACTACCGCTCCCGCGTGTTCAGCTGTTGGTCAGACGTTCCAGACGATAACCGTGCTGGTAAATCGACGAGAGCTTCCAGCCCATTTCCGCAGCTAGCGTAAGTTTGGTCCGGATGCGAC
The DNA here is from genome assembly GCA_945861225.1 of Klebsiella pneumoniae. Classification (GTDB taxonomy): domain Bacteria; phylum Pseudomonadota; class Gammaproteobacteria; genus CAIKBL01. The sequence goes on along the minus strand of CAMATU010000009.1, from coordinate 37,740 downwards.
TGATATGGGTATCCACGGTGCGGGTGTTGATATCTGGATTGCGACCCCACACGCTTTCCAGAATGTGGGCGCGCGACAGGACGCGACCAATATTCCTGAACAAGAACACGATGAGTTCATATTCTTTCTGGGTGACTTCGATCCGCAGGCCGCTTTTCTTGATTTCATGATTCGCGAGATCGATTTGAAAAGGCTCGAAATCGATGATGGTCAAGGCCTCGTCAACGGTGGCGACGCGGCGGGCGACAGCCGTGATGCGGGCGAGCAATTCGCGCTGTTTGGCGGGTTTTACGACGTAATCATCGGCGCCCTGTTCCAGCGCGCGCACGATGTCATCTTCTTTATCTTTGGCCGTGACGAACAGCACCGGGATTGGCCATTCGAAATTCTGACGTACCCAGCCGAGGACTTCATAACCGTCCATGTCCGGCACCATCCAATCCAGAATTAGCGCATCGAAACTGTCGTGCTTGATGGTCCGGACAAATTGTTTGCCGGATTTGAAATGCTCGCAGGTGTGTCCAGCGCCTTTCAGCCACTCCAGGAACAAGTTCGCTTGGTCCTGATCGTCTTCCAGTAAGGCTACTCTCACGGTGGGTCTCCCTCTATCCGCGCTACCGAAGGTTCTGCGGCGACAGTGCCGAACGGCGCGCGTCCGGTCTGTGACTATAATACGGTTCAAGCAGTCCATCACAAGTATTTCAACAGGATAGCTGCTCTCTTTCAGGGATAGCGGCAGGATGGGTGACGGAGTTTATAGATCTGTGTAGAAAAGCACCGCGAGTGCGCGGCGCAGCCCTTGATATCGACCAGAGAGTTTCGGAGGTGTGGTATGAGTAAAGTGGAAAAAACCCCAGAACAATGGCGCGCGCAATTAGACCCCATGGAATACGCAGTGTGTCGGGAACAGGCGACTGAGCGACCATTCACCGGTGAATACGACGAGTGCAAGACGGACGGCGAATATCTCTGCAAATGTTGTGGCGCGCAGTTGTTTGATTCAGCGCAAAAGTACGCTTCCGGCAGTGGCTGGCCCAGCTTCTGGCAGCCGGCAGTGGCGGACAATGTGCTGAAGCGCGAGGACCGCAGCCACGGCATGGCGCGGACGGAGGTAGTCTGCGCGCAATGCGAGGCGCATCTGGGTCATTTATTTCCCGATGGCCCGCAACCGACAGGACTGCGTTACTGCATAAACTCGGTATCGCTGTCGCTCAAGGAACGCTGAGCTTGGCGGATCTCGCAACCTTGCGTAGCGCGTGCGTGCAACGAGTGTTGGCCACCGGCCTCAATTGCCCACTGCCCTTGCTGAAAACCAAGAAGGCGCTAGCGACAATGCAGGATGGCGAGCGAGTCTATTTAGCTGCGACAGATCCTGGCTCGCTGCGCGATCTCACGGCCTACGCTGCAGAAGCTGGTCATGCCGTGTTATTCGCCGCGTGTGTGGATTGCGTATTTCATTTCGTGCTCGAGAAGCACGGCGCGCGCTAGCGGTCTGCGCCAGACGGCTCAGGCGCGCGGTAAGGTGACGCCGGTTTGGGCTTGATATTTGCCACCGCGATCCTTGTACGACACTTCACACGCTTGATCGGACTCCAGGAAGATCACCTGCGCGACGCCCTCATTGGCGTAGATTTTTGCAGGCAGGGTAGTGGTATTCGAAAACTCCAATGTCACATGGCCTTCCCATTCGGGCTCGAGCGGGGTCACGTTGACGATAATCCCGCAGCGCGCGTAAGTCGATTTGCCGAGACAGATGGTCAATACATTGCGTGGGATCCGGAAGTATTCGACGGTGCGCGCGAGGGCAAATGAATTCGGCGGGATGATGCAGACGTCCGCGTTGATATCGACAAAACTCGCCGAATCGAAATTCTTGGGATCGACGATGGCGGAGTGGATGTTGGTGAAGACCTTGAATTCTGGCGCGCAGCGAATGTCGTAGCCATAGCTTGAGGTCCCGTACGAGATCACCCGCGCGCCGTTCACTGCGCGCACCTGCTGCGGTTCAAAGGGTTCGATCATGCGCGTCTCCAGCGCCATGCGACGAATCCAGGTATCGGCTTTTACAGGCATGGTCGGTCCTGGCGCCGCCTAGGTGTTCTTCTGAATGACGATGTTCGGGAAGCGACCGCTGTAATCGCGTGCGCGGAGCGCCAACTTGGTGGTGACGCGGCGAGCGACCTCGCGATAGGCGGTGGTCGAGGGCGCATCTGGCGCCGTCGCGACAGTCGGTAGCCCCTGGTCCACGCCTTCCCGAATACGGATGTCGAGGGGCAAGGAGCCGAGCAGATCGACGTGGAACTGGGCCGCCATACTGGCGCCGCCGCCAGCGCCGAAGATGTGCTCAGCGTGACCGCAATTTGAACAGATGTGCACGCTCATGTTCTCGATGATGCCGAGCACCGGCACATCCACTTTTTCAAACATCTTGAGCCCTTTACGGGCGTCGAGCAGGGCGATGTCCTGGGGCGTGGTCACGATCAGTGCACCGCTCAGTGGCACTTTCTGGCATAAGGTCAGCTGGATGTCGCCAGTGCCGGGCGGCAAATCGATGACCAGATAGTCCACGTCGCGCCAATTCGTTTCTCGTAACAACTGCTCCAGCGCGCTGGTGGCCATCGGACCGCGCCAGATCATCGGGGTGTCTTCTTCGATCAAATGACCGATTGAGATGGTCTGGATACCGAAGCTTTCCTTCGGTTCCATGGATTTCCCATCGCGGGAGTCGGGGCGACCCGGGCAGCCCATCATGCGCGGCAGGCTGGGGCCGTAAATATCCGCATCCAGGAGACCTACCGTCGCGCCTTCATCGCGCAGCGCAAGCGCCAGATTTACTGCCGTGGTCGATTTCCCAACTCCGCCCTTGCCGGAGGCGACGGCAATCGTATTCTTCACCCCAGGCAGCGTCTTCACACCCTTCTGCACCGCATGCGCGACGATCTTGGACTCGATGCGCAACTCTAACGCACCATTGGCGACGAGCGGCGTGAGGACTCTTGTGAGTTCCTGGCGCAAGGTCGCGCCGTGACGCGCCAACGGAAACCCCGCCTCGACCTGGACTTCAAGCCGATCGCTTTCGCTGGTGATCGACTTAATCATTCCTGCGGTGACTAAATCGACGCCTAGATAGGGATCAACATAGCCGCGGATGGCGGCTTCAACTTGGGCTTTCTCGAGACTCATAGCGGGGCTCATTTCGGGTTCAAACGGAAGACACGCCATTGTACACAAGGCGCGGGCGAGAGTTCGTGGCGTCACCCGTGAGGGGATGTTAACTTAACCTCTCCTCACTGCTCGCCAGCTCACCAGTTGATGATCGAAAATGGATCCCCATGAAGACTGCCCCGCGTCGCCTCCTTGTTACTAGCGCGCTACCTTACGCGAATGGACCGATCCACATCGGCCATATGGTGGAGTACATCCAGACTGATATCTGGGTACGCTTTCAGAAACTCTGCGGCCACGAGTGCTATTACGTGTGTGCAGATGACGCCCATGGCACGCCGATCATGCTGCGTGCCGAACAAGAAGGCCTTACCCCTGAGCAATTGATCACGCGAGTCAGCGCCGAGCATCGCGCAGACTTCGCGGCCTTCGGCATTGATTTCGATAATTATCATTCGACGCACTCGCCCGAGAATCGCGCGATTTCGACGCAAATCTACACCCAGCTGCGGGACTCTGGCCATATCGCGCGCCGCGCGATTTTGCAGGCCTACGATCCCGTCAAGCAGATGTTCTTGCCTGATCGCTTTATCAAAGGCACCTGCCCGCGCTGTGGGACCCCTGATCAGTACGGCGACAACTGCGAAGCCTGTGGCGCCACTTATGCGCCGACAGATTTGCTTGAACCACGTTCGGCACTCACCGGGGTGACTCCTGAGCAGCGCGAGTCAGAACATCTCTTCTTTCAACTGGATCATTTTGAACCCATGTTGCGCGACTGGTTGCGGCACAGCGCGTTACAACCGGGGGTGGTGAATAAGTTGCAGGAATGGTTTGAGACCGGTCTCCAAGATTGGGATATCTCGCGTGATGCGCCATATTTCGGCTTCGAGATCCCAGACGCGCCCGGCAAGTTTTTTTACGTGTGGTTGGATGCGCCGATTGGCTATCTCGCCAGCTTCCGCAACCTGTGTGACCGTGAGGGCTTGGATTTCGCGAGCTACTGCGATCCCGCGAGTACTGCCGAGCTTTATCATTTCATCGGCAAGGACATCATGTATTTCCATACATTGTTCTGGCCGGCGATGCTGAAGGGCGCCGGATTTCGCTTGCCGACCGGCGTGTTTGTCCATGGATTTCTAACCGTGGACGGACAGAAAATGTCCAAGTCGCGCGGCACTTTTATCACCGCGCGCACCTACCTCGACCATTTGCACCCCGAGTATTTGCGTTATTACTTCGCGGCCAAATTGAGCGGTGGCATCGATGACATCGATCTCAATCTGGAGGACTTTCAGCAGCGGGTGAATTCCGATCTGGTGGGTAAGGTAGTGAATATTGGCAGCCGCTGCGCGGGCTTTATCACCAAGAATTTTGCGGGTGAGCTCTGCGCGCGAGCCGATAATCCAGAGCTTCTGGCCTTCGCACAGGCCGCGGCCGATTCTCTCGCCCAGCACTATGTGGCCCGCGAGTATTCGCGGGCGATGCGGGAAATCATGGCGCTCGCTGATCGCGCCAATCAGTACATTGATCAGCGTAAGCCCTGGCTCATGGCGAAGCAGCCGGAACTCCACGCCGAGTTGCATGCTGTGTGTTCGACGGGCCTTGAGTTATTTCGACTGCTAATTCTCTACCTCAAGCCCGTGCTGCCACTAATGGCACGCGCGGCTGAGGAGTTTCTGGCCTGCGGCACGTTGGTTTGGCGCGATCATGCGCATCTGCTGGGCCAGCATAAAATTAATCCATTCACCCCTTTGATGAGCCGCATTGATCCGGCGAAGGTAGCAGCCATGCTTGAGGATTCGAAACAAGGCGCGGTTACGCCAGCGCCGATGGCGAGCGTGGCCAGCGAGCCGGTCGCCTCGCAGATCACCATCGAAGACTTCTCGAAAATCGATTTGCGGATTGCCAAGGTGATTGCGGCCACTGACGTGGCGGGCGCAGACAAGCTGATTCAGCTCACGCTAGACCTCGGCCAGGAAACGCGCACGGTGTTTGCGGGCATCAAGTCGGCTTACGATCCGGCGACCTTGGTCGGCCGCCAGGTCGTGATGGTCGCGAATCTCGCGCCGCGGAAAATGCGCTTCGGGGTGTCCGAAGGCATGATCTTGGCGGCGAGCGGTAGCGAACCCGGGGTGTTTCTGATTCAACCGGATGACGGCGCAGTGCCCGGCATGCGCGTGAAATAGTCGCGTGGCGATGGTGGACACTGAGCGCTTGCTCGCGATCTTGCCGCACACACAATGCCGGCAGTGTGGCTATGCGGGCTGCGCGCCTTATGCGGAAGCCCTGCGCGCAGGTGCAGCAACCCCGGACGCTTGCCTGCCCGGCGGCGCCAGCTTGCGGCAACAGCTGAGCGTGTTACTAAACCTTCCTGACCAAGTGACTCCACAAGAGATGCTCGCGCCATTGCCACCACCGGTGATGGCGCGGATTGATGAAGAAACCTGCATCGGTTGCGCGAAATGCCTGGATGCCTGCCCCGTTGATGCCATCGTTGGCGCGAGCCAGCAATTGCACGCAGTGCTCAACGCAGCGTGTACAGGCTGCGGCCTGTGCTTGCCACCATGCCCGGTGGATTGCATCACGCTCGTCCCGGGACCGTTGCCAGCTGGCGGTTGGCCGTCAGCAGCGTCACGCGCGGCAACCACAATCCAACAGACCGCCGCTGCGGACTGTACCGCGTGCGGCGCGTGTGTGCCGGTCTGTCCTGAAGGTTTACACCCCCAGGCGTTGTTGACAGCCGTGCAAGCGCTCGCGCTGGCGGATGCCGCTGCTGGTGGGGTCGCCCGCTGTACCGAGTGCCGCGCCTGTGATCAGGCCTGTCCAAGCAAGATCCCGTTGACTGCACATTTCGCACACGCCAAACAAACGAAGGTCGCACTGGCCCACAGCGCGCAATTGGCCGCAGTGGCAGCCAAGCGATCTGCGGCGCATGCCCAACGGATGACAGTACGCAGTGCGCTCGTGACCAAGCTTGACTTGCCGGAGCTACAAACCATTGTGGGCGTTTCTGCCCAGCAGGAAGTCGCAGCGGCGCTCGCCCGTGCACACCACGCTGAACACCAGCGTCAGCGCACTGAGCAGCTGTAGCGTGGAGAAAAAACGCGCCGCCGCTATTTTTCGGGTTCTGTCAGCGGCTAATCCGGCACCGACGACCGAGCTTGCCTATGCGAACGCCTACGAACTCCTGGTCGCGGTGATGTTGTCCGCGCAGGCGACCGACATCAGTGTGAACAAGGCCACTAAAGCACTATTTGCCGACGTCAACTCACCGGCGCAAATGGTCGCCTTAGGGGAAGTCGGGCTAAAACGCTTTATTAAAACAATCGGCCTGTTCAACGCCAAGGCGCGCCATATTCTGCGCACTTCGCAGATTCTGCTGGAGCGTCATGGTGGCGAGGTCCCGCACTCGCGTGAGGCCTTGGAGGCGCTGCCTGGGGTCGGCCGCAAGACTGCGAATGTGGTACTCAATGTCGCCTTTGGCGAACCGACCTTGGCCGTGGATACCCATATTTTTAGAGTAGGAAATCGCACCCGGCTCGCGGTGGGCAAGACACCGCTGCAGGTTGAGCAGGGTTTTCTCAAAGTGATTCCTCGCCGCTATCTGGCGCATGCGCATCATTGGCTGATTCTGCATGGCCGCTATGTGTGTACGGCGCGACGTCCGCACTGCGCGACGTGCACCATCGCACGGTGGTGCCCGTGGCCCGCCAATGAAGCATGCGCGTGACGCCTGCTTGCGCACGAGAGAGCCGTGTTCGCGCGCAGTAAAACCGAGACGCGTGAGTTCTTTCGTGCCACCTGGCAAAAGCGCTGCGCGGGCGTGCTGCTCGAACCTCTGGAAGCGCTCGTGGCGGACGTCATCGCCGCGCATCCGGAGTATCACGCGCTAATCGCCGACGGTTCGCCGGCGGCGACACCCGACCAGGATCCGGCCCATAATCCCTTTCTCCATCTGGGATTGCATGTGGCTTTACACGAACAACTGCGCTCTGATCGCCCCGCTGGGTTGCGCGCGGAATACCAGCGACTCAACGCCCTGGCGATGGATGAGCATGCGACTGAACATCGCCTGATGCAGGTTTTGGCGGAAGTGCTGTGGGCCGCCCAAGCTGCCGGGCGCATGCCCGACGAACAATCGTATCTGGCCAGCCTGCGCAAGTTGCGCTGAGCGAGCCGCCGTGTCTTCGTTCAACTTGCCGGACTCTGATGATTCGCCGTTTGATGGCGCGGCGATTGGTTTGTTGGCGAATATCACGTTGGATTTCGCCACTTCGCTCAATATTGAAGAGACCCTGCAACAGGCGATCGATAAAGTCATCCACTACCTGCGGGCCGAAGCGGCCTCGATTTTTCTGCTCGATGACGCGCGCCAAACCCTGGTGTGTCGGCGTTGCGCTGGCCCGGTCGATATTACTGGCCTGCGGCTAGCCCCCGACCAGGGCATTGTCGGGGCGGCGGTCCAAACCAATACCTTGCAGCTGGTCCGCGACGTGCAGGAAAGCACCCATTTCGCGGCCACCGTCGATCAAGACACGGGGTTTGTGACGCGCTCGATCCTGTGCGTGCCACTGGCAGTGCGCGACCAATGCATCGGGGCCTTGGAACTCATCAACAAGCGCAGCGGCGACGGCCTGTTCGCCACTGCCGATCTCCAGTTAGCGACCGCAGTGGCAGCCGCTGCGGCGCTCGCCATCCACAATGCGCGCATGGCCCACAGCCTGATCGAGCAGGAGCGCGTACGCAAAGAGCTCGAACTTGCGCGCGCCATTCAAGTCAGTCTGTTACCCGCGCCGGATTCTGCGTTGCCGGTGTTTGGCTTGAATCTACCAGCGCACCAGGTATCCGGCGATTTCTACGATTATTTCCTGTTGCCCGATGGGCGCATTTATTTCAGCGTGGCGGATGTGGCGGGCAAGGGCATGAACGCCGCGCTGCTGATGGCGAAGGCCACCAGCCTGCTGCGCTGTCTCGCGAAAACAGTGCAAGATCCCGCACAGCTGCTGGCGCAGGTGAACGCCGAAATTTTCGAGACCGCGTCGTTAGGGTTATTCGTGACTATCGTGGCCGGCTTCATTGATCCCGTATCGCGCCAACTGGTGTACGCCAACGCCGGGCACCCGCCACCGTTGTTGCGTCAGGGATCTGGGCGCTATGCGAGCTTGCCCGCGACGGCGCCGCCGCTCGGCGTGCTGGCCGAACTGGCGGCCCAAACCCAGCGCTTATCGCTTGTCGAAGGCAGCGTTTACCTATTTACTGACGGCGTGACGGAGGCCCGTAATTTGGCGGGACAGCCACTGGGATTGGCGGGCTTGACTACGCTACTGGAACTGGTGAGCGAGGTCCCGGCGCCGGCGCGTTTGCGCGCGATCGTGACCGAAATGGAGGCTCAGAATCGACAATTCAACGACGATCTCACGTTATTGCTCATCGCTGCCGATGGCCTCTAAGAACGCCCTGCTCACGCTGCGTTTTCCAGCTGATCCGCATCGCCTGCGCAGCGTGCGCAATCGAGTCCAGGCGCTGGGCGAAAAGCTTGGCTGTACCAAGCAGCAGGTGAGCGATCTCGTGATCGCGGTGAATGAAGCGTGCATGAATATCATGCAACACGCGTATAAGGGGGATCGCGCCGGTCGCATCGTGCTGGAGATCCGCCGTGACGGTGGCGAACTCGAAATCCTGCTCACTGATTTCGCAGCGCCCGTCGAGTATCGTGAAATCGGCCCGCGCGCGCTGCATGAACTTCGACCGGGAGGACTCGGTACTTATTTCATCCAAGCGACGGTCGATGAATGTAGTTATGGCCATCTCGAAGGCAGATGCGGCAATTATGTGCGGATGCGCAAGCAGATTAACTAGGCACCAACGAAATGCTATACAAAGTCAAAAAAGAAGCGGGTTTCGCCGTCGTCGAGCTAACCGGGGATATCGATCTCTCCTGCTCGCCGGAGGCGCGCAAGGTGATTCTTGAGTGCCTGACCGGCAAACTGCCGACCTTGGTCGATCTGTCGGCGGTCACCTATATCGACAGTTCCGGCGTTGCGAGTCTCGTCGAGGGTTACCAGACTGCGAAAAAGAAGAGTCTGGAGTTTGGCCTTCTCGGCGTCAGTGAGGCCGCGCTCAGCGTGTTGGAGTTGGCCCGTCTGGACAAGGTGTTTCCGATTTACGCCTCGCTCGAGGAACGCGTCGCCAAGAATGCCTGAGCAAGCGACTGGTCAGCGCCGCCACCCGTTGATTCGGCTCGGGCGGGCGGCGACTGTGGTCGTTGAGGAATATGGCTATTGGCTCGCGCTGGTTGGCGAGTGTCTGTATTGGCTGGTGATCGGCCCCTTCAAGCAGCGGCCGGTTCGTCTGGCGGCCACCGCAGCGCAGATGATGTCGATTGGCACCGCGGCCGTACCAATCGTGTTCATGCTTTCCTTCTCCATCGGCGTGATGCTGTCGATTCAAGGCATCTACACGCTCCGTCAGTTCGGCGCAGAAACCCAGGTGGTGTTGGGGATTGCGCTGTCAGTGGTGCGCGAATTCGGTCCGCTGATTACCGGCATTCTCATCGCCGGACGTAGCGGCTCAGCACTCGCGGCACGTCTCGGCACCATGCAGGTCAACCAGGAAATCGATGCATTGTGCGTGATGGGCATTGACCCCGTGCGGTTTCTGGCGGCCCCGGTGTTGGTCGCGATGCTCATCATGGTGCCGGCCCTGACCTTGCTTGCCGACCTTGCCGCGTTACTCGGCGGCGCAGTGTATTGCCAGTTAGCGCTGGGCCTCAGCCAGGTCGCCTTCTGGGATGAAGCGACGACGTTCATCACTGCCGAAGATGTGAATCAAGGACTGCTGAAAAGCGTGGTGTTTGCACTGGTAGTGACCCTGGTCGGTGTGAGCAACGGCTTCAGTGTCACGGGTGGCGCGGAGGGGGTGGGACGTGCCACTACGCGCTCAGTGGTGTGGTCGATTTCCTATATCGTGCTCGCCGATATGGCGTTTACCTACTTTCTGAATCGCTGATGACGAGCGTGCCCAGCCCACCTACTTTGGCGGTTGAAGTGCGCGATCTGGTGGCCAGTTATGGTGCGCGCCGAATCCTTGATGGGGTGTCCATGGAGGTGGGTTACGGCGAGATCATGGTCATTATGGGTGGCAGCGGCTCCGGCAAGAGCACCTTGTTACGTCATCTGCTGGCACTGAAAACGCCCACCAGCGGCAGCGTACGAATCCTCGGCCAGGATCCCTTCCGCTGCAGCGCAGAGGAGCGCTATCGACTGCGCCAGAATATGGGCGTGTCCTTTCAAGGTGGCGCCTTGTTGAGTTCGTTGACGGTCGGCGAGAACGTGGCGCTGCCGCTCCGCGAGCACACGTCCCTGGATGAGACGACGATTCAGATCATGGTGCGACTCAAGCTTGAGGTCGTGAATTTGGGCGGCTTTGAACATCTCTATCCCGCCCAGCTGTCGGGCGGCATGATCAAGCGCGCAGCGTTGGCGCGCGCGATTGCGATGGATCCCAAATTGTTGTTCTTCGATGAGCCGTCGGCCGGTCTTGATCCGGTCGTGTCATCGGAGCTTGACGATTTAATCCTCAAGCTCCGCGATTCTTTGCGGATGACAATCGTGGTCGTCACCCACGAACTCGAAAGCGCCTTTAAGATTGCGGATCGGATCACGGTGTTGGATCATGGCCGTATTCTGATTCAGGGTGACGCCGCCATGGTGCGCAATTCAAGTATTGAGCGGGTGCAGGATCTTCTGCAGCGCCGCTCGCGGCCACTGGCGCTCTCGGCCGACGACTACCTGCGGCGGTTAACCAGTGCCTAGCGCCGACGCTGGCCTACGCGAACTCGCGGCGCTGCCAGGAACGGCGGGAGTGCGCGCGATTTGAAGCGGGATACGGTGAATTACCTGGTGGTCGGCCTGTTTGTTAGCGTGGCGCTGGCGGCATTTTTTACCCTGATGTTTTTTGTGACCGGGAGATCCGGTCCGAGTGATCGCTACTACGCGTTCTATGAAAACGTCACCGGCATCAAGTTTGGCACCGGCGTGTTCTATGAGGGCTACCGGGTGGGACAGGTCGAAGACGTGACACCGGTGCCGGCGCCGAACGGAATTCGTTACAAAGTGAATCTGTCCGTCGCTGAAGACTGGCGAATTCCGCGCGACAGCGTCGCCGAGGTGGTGGCGGCAGGCATTATCGCTCAAGTCCAAATTCAAATTAGGGAAGGGCAGAGCACCGAGCATCTCTCGCCTGGTGATGAGATTCAGGGGCTGCAGCAGGTCGATTTGTTCTCCGCGCTCAGCGAAGTGGCGACGGGCTTCAACGATCTCTCGGCAACGGGTGTCGCGCCAGTACTGCGCAATCTGAATAAGCGCATCTCGCAGATCGCCGAGGAATTCAGCACTTTCCGTCACGATGAGTTAGGACCGTTAGTGCGCAATCTTGATCGCCGCTTGAATGGCGAGCTGGCGCCCCAGGCGGCCCAGGTGTTGGCCCGGCTCGATGCCAATTCACAAAGCCTGGCGCGCATTTTGGGAACGCCTAACGAGCAACGGATCACGCGCTTTCTGACCCATATCGACGACGCCGCAGTCAACCTCCAGCAGCTCATCACTGGGCTTGAGGCAACCAGAGTCCAGCTGGATGGCACGTTAAAGCGGGTTGATCAGTTAGCCGAGTCCAACGCTGAAGATCTTTCCCAGGCAGTCCGCAGTGCGCGGATCGCACTCGACAAAATGGCCGCTACCGCGACGGTCATCAATGAGGATATCGACACGGTGATGTACAACGTCGAGGGCGGTGCGCGGCAAATGCACGAGCTGGCCCGCGCGCTGCGCGAGAATCCCACGCGGATTCTGCGCACGCCGGCGACGGCAGCGCCGCCTTGAGGCAGTTGATCATCGCTGGGTTGACCGTTGCACTGGCTGCCTGCGGCGCAGTGGCGCCATTGCCAGAAGAGGTTTTTCTGCGACTTGCCGTGCCTGCGCCCGCGAGTGCAGGGGATGGGACTGTCGGCGAACTCCGCGTCGCGCCCATTATTGCCAACGGTTTGCATAAAGAACGTGCCCTGGCCTACACGCGAGATGACGGACATTCGCTCCAGCTCTCGCACCACGAGTTATGGATCGAGAGCCCGGAACAACTGTTACAGCAGGAGTTGGCCACCTATCTGCGGGGCGCCTTGGGCGGCTTGCAGGTAGTGACTGAGACCTCGGCACACGCAGCGCGTGTGGTGACGGGCAGAATTACGCGCTTCGAACAGCAGCTTCAAAAGGATGGCAAAAGCATGGTTGCGGGACTGGAACTCGCAGTGCGCGATCCGCGCCAGGGCAACACCCTTTTCGTAAAATCCTATAGCGCGACAGAACCACTGCATGAGGCCACCCCGAGCGCAATTGCCCAGGCGATGAGCCGCGCGGTGGCGGCCATCTTCGCGGCGTTTATCGTCGATGCCGGCGACACCCTAAAACCTCCCTTCGCGAAAGACTCCGCCCCATGAAGAACCTACTTGCCCGACTTGGCACTCAGGCGGTGCGCATAGGCCTTGGCCTGGCGGTGCTCCTGTTGTTCATCTTTCACGCGGCGAACTGGCTACGGCTGGGAATCGTTGATCGCCTCGATAACCTGGCGTATGACCAGCGGCTCAACCTCACGATGCCAGGCACCGTGGAAAAACGCATCGTGATTGTGGATATCGATGAAAAAAGCTTGAGCGCCGAAGGGCGCTGGCCATGGGGGCGCGATAAGCTTGCGAATCTTCTGGAGAAGCTTTTCACGGATTACAAAATTAATTTGGCGGGTTTCGACATTGTCTTCGCGGAGCCAGATACGAGCTCTGGCTTAAGTATTTTGGAGAATCTCGCGGCGACGGACTTTAAAGACGATCCCGCGTATCTGGCACGGGTCGCGAGCATGCGCGCACGCTTGGACTACGACCAGCTATTTGCCGAAACCATGCACAAATATCCGGTGGTGCTGGGTTATTACTTCAACCTCAATGGGACAGTGGGTGAGGACATCGCAAAGAGCGGCACCTTGCCACCCGCGAACTTCGTCAAGGGAACTTTCACGGGTAAGAAAATTGCTTTTCGCCCAGCGCAGGGCTTCGGCGCCAATCTCGAAAAACTGCAACAGAACGCGGTCGGCGGTGGGCATTTTAATCCCGTGCTCGATGCCGATGGGGTGGTCCGGCGGGTCCCGATGTTGGTGGAGTACGAGGGCGCCTACTATGCCTCGCTGTCGCTGGAGATGGCCCGCCTCGCGTTGGGGGCGAAAGACATCGTGCCACGTTTCGAACAACCATTATTCAGCGGTCGTGGCTATCCGGGGCTGGAGTGGTTGGCACTCGGGCCGCGACTGATCCCCGTTGACCGTAACGTGCAAACCTTAGTGCCGTATCGCGGCAAGCGTGGCAGCTTTCCCTATGTTTCGGCGACCGACGTGTTGCACGGCAAAGTTGATAAGGCAGTGCTGAGCGGTGCGCTCGTGCTGGTGGGCACCACTGCCCCGGGTCTGCTCGATCTCCGCTCCACGCCGGTGGATGAAGTCTATCCAGGGGTGGAAGTGCACGCGAATCTCGTGGCGGGGATTTTGAACGGCGAACTCAAACAGCTTCCTGAATACACCTTGGGCGCAGAAGTTTTGTTGTTACTGTTATTTGGACTGGTGATGGCGATCATCGCGCCGCTGCTGAGTCCGTTGTTTGCATCCCTGCTGGCGCTTGGCTTAGTTGCCGGTTACGTGGGGCTTAATTTACTGGTGTGGTCGGTCGCCGATTTCGTGCTTCCCTTAGCCTCCGGGGTGCTCATGCTGGCCACGATGTTTGTGGTCAATATGTCCTATGGATATTTTATTGAGTCACGCGGCAAGCGCCAACTCTCGGGCCTCTTCGGTCAATACATACCGCCTTCTCTGGTGGACGAAATGGCGCGCCATCCAGAGGCCTATTCCTTGGCCGCTGAGAGTCGCGAGATGACTGTATTGTTTTCCGATGTGCGCGGCTTTACGACGATCTCCGAAGGGCTGAATCCCAAGGAACTGTCCGCGCTGATGAATCAGTTCCTGACGCCCATGACGCGGGTGATTCACGAACGGCGGGGCACCATCGACAAGTACATGGGGGACGCCATCATGGCGTTCTGGGGGGCGCCGCCGGAAGATCACGCCCATGCACTGCACGCGGTACAGGCTGGACTCGAGATGCAACTGCGCGTGCAGGAGCTCAATCAGTCCTTCCGCGCGAAAGGCTGGCCGGAAATTAAAATTGGCATTGGTATCAATACGGGTTCGATGAGCGTGGGGAATATGGGCTCTGAGTTTCGTGTGGCGTATACCGCATTGGGCGATGCCGTGAATCTCGGCTCACGGCTGGAGGGACTGACCAAAGCTTATGGGGCGGTGATGCTGGTTAGTGAAACGACCAAAGAAGCGGTTCCGGAGTATGCCTATCGCGAGGTTGATCGCGTGCGGGTGAAAGGGAAGGAACAGCCGATCACAATTTATGAGCCGCTGTGCCTCAAAGAAGAAGTCGATGCAAAGTTAAAGGCGGAGCTCAAGCTCCACCGCGAAGCTATGCGCTTGTATCGCACCCAGGAGTGGGATTCGGCGGAGATGAATTTTCTTAACCTGCAGCGAAGTTCCCGCGCGCCAGGCTTATATAGCCTGTACATCGCGCGCGTGGCGCACTTCCGCAAGGCGCCGCCCGCGAAGGGCTGGGACGGCGTGCATAGTCATACTGAAAAATAGTTTGGCGGTGGCGGGAAGAACCTTCCGCAGCGCGGCTACCTTCTAGGAGACTCTGCCAAACGGTAGAGTCTCAGTGAGGTTCAAGCGCTTAGCGCACCAGCGAGAACGACATCTTAATCCCGGCCAGCTCAATCACGTCGCCGTGCTTGATGCCGTAGGCCTGCGCACCAATCGGATTGCCATTCACAATCGGGAAATTGTTGTTCTTGCCATCCCCTTCAATGTGGGTCAGGAAGTAGCCCTGCGGCCGGCGTGAGATCACGGCAACCTGTACGCCTGGCTTGCCGAGTGTGATGAGCGCTTTGGTCAGTTCGAGTTCTTTGCCCGCGATGGGGCCGTTCAAGACCTGCAGCTTCGCAAGCGGCATGCCACCGCCGCTCGCGGTCGGGGCGGCGACTGGCGCCGCTGGCTGCGGCATCGGCGCTGCAGCTGCCATCGGCGCGGCTGCGATCACCGCGTCTTCAGCAGCGCGTGCCGCCGCCACGGCCGCGCTCGCTGAGCCCGGACGAATGATCATGGTCTTTTCAAATTCTTCGTCGTCAGCGGTTGCGTGTTCGTTGACGTACTTCAGTTCGTGTTTGCCGATACCGACCACGTCGCCATCGCGCAGAGCGTGTTTTTTTATCAGCTTGCCGTTGACATAGGTGCCGTTGGTGCTGCCGAGGTCTTCGAGGAAGGAGTCGTCGAGGATCGTGATAACGAGCGCGTGCTTGCCGCTGACGGCAAGGTTATCGATTTGGACGTCATTATCGGGCTTGCGTCCAATCGTCATGCGCTCTTTGTTCAGTTGGAATTCGCCCTGAACCGCGCCGTTCAAGCTGAGTACGAGTTTGCCCATGTGTTGCGTCCTATCAGCTGTCCCGCGACCAGAGACTTTTTAGTTTCGACCTAAGGCCAGGACCGGCGGTCTGGGATGAACCGGGTCTGGCGAGCACGACCGAGATGCTGTCTTTACCCCCACCCGCATTCGCGAGCCCCACTAGTTCGTGCGCTGCCTGGAGTAGATTAGCACTATATTTACCAAGGGTTAAGCGAATATCTTCATCATTTACCATATCATTCAAACCGTCTGAGCACAGCAGGTAGATGTCCGTTGGAAGGGTCTCCAGCTCCTGCACGTCCACTTGCACGGTATCGTCGATTCCCAGTGCCCGTGTGACCAGATTCTTGGGGGTATTGGCGTGAGCTTCCTCGGAGGTGAAAAATCCCCGGTCAATGAGTTCCTGGATCAGCGAATGATCGCTCGTGACCTGCTTTAGGTCGCCGTCCCGCAAGCGGTAGATTCGGGAGTCACCGACGTGGGCAATGGTCACCCGACCGGCAGTAAATAGCGCGGCGACGATGGTCGTACCCATGCCCTGACACTGCGGAACTTTGTGTGCGGTCTCGAAAATGTACCGATTGGCGCTTTCTATGGTGGTTCTGATCAGGGCCGCTTCCACGGATTCCGGGTCAGTCCATTCTTTTCCGCGTACGAAATGATGCTTGTTTCGCCCTTCTCGGATGCCGTCAAAGACGACTTTGGCGGCGATGGCACTGGCCACTTCGCCTGCCTTGTAGCCACCCATCCCGTCTGCAACTAAGGCCAGCCCCAGATCGGTATCGGTGATCGCGCTGTCTTCGTTATGCGGGCGTTTGCGCCCCGGGTCTGAGACGTTGGCCAGTTCGATGTCCAGACCTGCCAGCATCGAGGTCTAGCCGCCGACTTGCTTGGCGCATGTTTGAATGTCCTTCGCCATTTCGGCCCCGGTTTGGTAGCGCTTGGTGACATCTTTCTGTAGTGCTTTGTTGATGATTTCGGCGATACAGGGGCGTTGCCGCGCAAGTTCGGGCTTCAATTCTGCGATGTCCTGATGGGGTTCATTCGCGATCTTGTACATCAGGGTGGCCATTGACTCCCCCATGAATGGCAGCTTGCCAGTCACCATCTGGTAGAGCATGACGCCTAAAGAGAACAGATCCGACCGCCCATCCACTTTCTTGCCCGATAATTGTTCAGGCGACATGTACGACGGCGTGCCCAATACCATCCCGGTCTTGGTCCGGCTGGAATCGGTGATGCGCGCGATCCCGAAGTCGGTCAACTTGACGGACTTTTTAGTGGGCTCGTACATGATGTTGGCTGGCTTGATATCCCGGTGAACGACATTCGCTTTGTGCGCGTAATCGAGCGCCAGCGCGGCCTTGAAGATAATGCCCATGGTAATCGGCAGCGGTAACAAAGCGTCTGGCTTGGTATGGCGAACGAGGTCGTAGCCCTCCAGGAATTCCATCGCGATAAAGGCCAGATCGTGTTCCTCGCCGACGTCGTAGATGCTCACGATGTTCGGATGCTGCAGGCGCCCAGCAGTTTCCGCCTCGCGGAAGAAGCGCGCCTTAACCTCATCAATTTCGTCCGCCTCAAATTCCTGCGACAGGGCCATGGTCTTGATCGCGACCACCCGGTTGATGCGCGGATCTTTGCCCAGATACACGATTCCCATCGCGCCCTTGCCGAGTTCCTTCTGCACTTCGTAGCGACCCAGCATGGGCTTGGTGATACTGCCGTCGAGCAGTAGGGTGGCGCCGCCAGCTTTGGACGACGCGCCGCCGATCAACACGGTCTCTTCGAGATGCTTCGCGCGATTGACCTTGGCCTTGATGTCGCGGAAATCTGGATTTTTCTCGGCGATGTACTGGTAGACCGCGGCGGATTTGTTGAACTTGCGTTTCGACTCGAAGTCCGCGGCCAAGCTGTACACCGCTTCGAGCAGACTGTTGTCCACGGGACATTTACGGAAATAGTCGAAGGCCATGTCCAGTTCGCCCTTCTGCTGAAACTGCAGCGCGAGTTGGCGGTTGCCCGCCGCAGAATCGACTCCGAGGCGCCGGCGATCAACTTCAGCAACCACATACCGTTTGGTCGTCAACAGAATATGTCCGATTGCGAGCAGGCTGGCGGCAGTCATGAGCTTGAGCCACATGCCCTGTGATTTCATCAGGCCGAGTTCAAGCACGATCAGCGCGCCAAGCGCCGCGGCGCTGACCACAAACGCCGGTCCTGGCGCGAGACGAGGGAGACCCGCGATGAGATAGGCGCCGACCAGGAGCAGGGCGAGGAGTTCGACAATTCGCGCCCATCCGGGCTGCACGAAGAAATTCTGGTTGAGAATGCTGGCCACGTTGTGGGCCAGAATGAGCACCGCACCGCCGACATCGCCAGTCGGGGTGTGCAAGGTGGTACCAACCCCGAACGCGGTCGCGCCGATCAGCACGGTTTTGTCCTTGAGGCGTTCTGCCGGCACTTTGTCTTGCAGGAGATCCAGCGCGGAATAAACGTCGAACGGCGGCCGCTCACCTTCACGTTTACCGTAATAGAACGTATTCATGAACAGCGCGCTGTCTGTTTTAATGTTCAGATTCTTGAGCTGCACGCTGTCGCCGAGATTCACTTTGATATCGTTGACGCCCACATTGAGGCTTTGCGCCGCGATCATTAAGGCGAGCGAAGGGAAGTAGTCGTCGTAGTAGCGCACCACCAACGGCTCAAAGCGGATGTCGCCGTCTACTGCATCTGGCCACACAATCAGGTGCCCGATCGCGGCTGCCGCCTCACCGAACGGTGCGATCGGTGGCGCCATATTGATGGTGGCCGGTGGCAATAGATCCTGATTCTGTCCGCTCGGATCGAGAATGTTTTCCTTGGGGATCGCAAAACGCTTTACGTAGTCCGCGAGAGGCGCATCGGGATTACCGATTGGATCGCCCCCTTCGAGATGCATGGGCAGCACCGTGCGCGGTCCGTTTTTAATGCTCTCGGCGAGAATCGCATCGGTATTAAGCGCTTGTTCGGCACTCGCGAGTGTGTTGGTGATTTCCTGACCTGCCGCGCTATCTAGTGAAAGATTGGCGAGCTGCGCCTTCAGCCGTTGAATCCAGGTGAGACCAGGTTCGACCACGGCTTCCGTGTAGTAAATCGTCGAGCCAATCACTTTGGCGCCTGCGGATTTGAGCTTGTTGACCATTTGCGCGTGGATTTCGCGCGACCATGGCCAACGGCCAATGTTGTTGATGCTTTCGTCGTCAATTGCGATAACGGCGATTTGGTCGCCGGGATCGCGTGAGGAGAGCTGTACGCCGAGGTCGTAGGTGTCGCGTTCCAAACCCTCCAGGAGTTTGGTCCCAATCATCCACGCAGAGAGAAATACCAGGGTGATGGCGATTCCGACAAAGCGGTCGGATTTCCAGAAGGCCTCTTTCATCCTCAATGAACTCGCAGTATCGATTAAAGTGGTTTCAAGATGTTAGCCATAGTAGCTTGAAAAATCACCAGCGAGTAGAGCCTGAAACCGAGCTATCTGCGGCCCGCAGAGTTTGCGGCGGCCGCCGGTTGGCATTGGTTACGTGGCAAAAATCTGCGCGCGAACGGCTAGCGCCGATTCGGCGCTGCGGCGTCACCCTTGCATAATTCCTGCACGCGCGCGGTCACCAGCGCACGTTCTTTGCGCAGGTCGCTGGCGGGGAGGATCACCTTGGCGCCTAGTTCATCACGCGTATACAAGTACGGGGTCTGTTCCAGTTCAGCCAGTTCGCGGCGGGCTGCGGCGCAAGCCTGCCGACGTTCATTCAGCGCGGCCTGCGCTTTCGCTTTGGCCTCCTCACGTTCGCTGCGCTCGACCGCGTATTCGTTGAGCAGGCGTGCGGTGCGTGCACGACGTCCCGCTTCCAACGCCGGGCCAGTAGTGTCCGGCGCCGCCGGTGACGATTTGATTTGAACGGCTTGTGCCTGTGCGCCACCTGGCTTGTCCCCAAAATGCACACGGCCGTCGGCGTCCGTCCATTTGTATATTTCACCGGCGAATGACGCGCTTACCATGATCGCTATGGCCAGTAGCCACCCCAGGTGACGAATGAAGAAACGGGTCTGCACCATGCGCGGTTCGCGGAAAAATTTAGGTGAAAAAACGCCACCCAAGTAGGGTCGCGTGGGCGAGTATAAAAGCGCTCTCGATGACTCGCCAGTCGCCACTTTGGCTGGCCGCTGTTCATCTGCGCTGAAGTGCCTTCGTGATCGACCTGCGCGTGATCGGGAAAAAGTCGCCGCCACCCTTCGCGTTTATCTGAAAGTCTTAAGCGTGTGTCAGGCCTGCGTGAGGCAAGTCCCTGTATCGGCTGGCGTAACCAGGAACACAGAGAGTCGCGCAGCGGAATTATCCAAAATTCGCGCCCAGGCCCAGCGGGGTCTACGCTTGCTCCGTACTGGCAGGGAAGCTGGTACCGCACCAGACCAAGCCAGCGGACGGCAAGGGTCTGGCGCGGGAGGAGTGGCCATTAACTGCGGAAAGTTCAGGGACGAACTTAATGGTCAGCCCGGTGGTCGGTGGATGCCGGCCACCGGGTTTTTTTTTGCGCTTGGAGGCGCCGAATCAGCGTTCCAGGTATTGCAGTTTTTCTGCTACGCCCTTCCAGTCATCGGCGTCAGCAGGCGGATCCTTCATCTCGTTGATCACCGGCCATTCCTTGGACAGCTCAATGTTGAGCGCCAGGAACTGCTGCTCCTCATCGGTCAAATCGTCCTCCGACTTGATCGCTTCAGCCGGACATTCTGGTTCGCACAAAGTGCAATCGATGCACTCGTCGGGATCGATTACCAGCATGTTGGGACCTTCGTGGAAGCAATCTACCGGGCAAACTTCGACGCAGTCGGTGTACTTGCATTTGATACAGCTATCGGTCACTACAAAAGTCATGGTGCGCCACGGATTGTTGAAGACGCCTGCATTATAGCCATAGGAGCGGGCGGCCCCAACATTCTGTGCCGTATGGAACCCAAAAGTTTTATTTCAACAGGGTGCACAGCTCGTAGACCAAGGCCAGCGCCTGGCGAGGCGACAATTGATCAGGGTCAAGCGCGGCGAGGGCGAGTAAGGCAGGGTGCTGCGTGGCGTCTGGTCGCGGCAGTTGTGGTGAGAGCAATTGTACTTGGCTGACATAGCGCGTGTTGAGATCGTGTAGGCGCCGGCGAGCCTGTTCGATAACAACCCGCGGCACCCCCGCCAACAGCGCAACCGCCAGGCCAAAGCTCTGATTTGCGGGGCCTTCCCGGATCGCGTGGATGAATACCACTTGCTCGCCGTGTTGGATGGGGTCCATGCGCACATTTGCCACCACGGGGAGGGCGGCCGCAATCGCCGTCAATTCAAAATAATGCGTCGCGAACAATGTGAACGACTGATTCTGAAGTGCGAGATATTCAGCGGCGGCCCAGGCCAGCGACATCCCGTCAAAGGTGCTGGTGCCGCGGCCTATTTCGTCGATCAGGACCAGGCTGCACGCATTGGCGTTATGCAGGATATTCGCGGTCTCGGTCATCTCGACCATGAAAGTGCTCTGGCCACGCGCAAGATTATCGCTCGCACCAATCCGCGAAAATATTGCCTCCAACGGGCCAAACTCCGCCGCTGCGGCCGGCACAAAACTTCCGCAGTGCGCGAGAATCGCAATCAACGCCGTCTGCCGCATATAGGTGGATTTGCCGCCCATGTTCGGGCCGGTAATCAGTAGCAAACGGCGCTGGTCTTCCAACAGCAGATCATTCGGCACAAACGCACCGCCGCCGAAACGTTCCACCAGCGGGTGGCGACCTTGCTTAATCTCAAGCCGTCGCTCAGTGGTAAAGCTGGGCGGTGAGAAATTCAAGGTGTCGGCACGCTCGGCGAAACAGGTCAGCACATCCAGTTCGGCGAGCGCTGCGGCCGTGCGTTGCAGGTCCTGGATTGAAGCGGCCAGCGTCGTCAGGAGCCCTTCGTACAATTCGCGTTCGCGGGCTAGCGCGTGCTCATGAGCGCTTAGAATTTTGGTTTCGAAGCGCTTGAGTTCAGGCGTGATATAGCGCTCCACACCTTTGAGGGTCTGCCGGCGGTGATAATCCACCGGCACCTCAGCACCGCGTGCGCGACTGAGTTCGATGTAGTAGCCATGAATTCGATTGAAGCCGACTTTTAGCGCCGCGATGCCGGTCCGTGCGCGCTCGCGGCGTTCCAGGTCGAGTAAAAACTGGTCGGCATCAACGGCAAGGGTGCGCAGCTCGTCGAGACTCGGATCGTAACCGGCTGCAAATACGCCGCCCTCACGTAACAGTAACGGAGGCGTCTCGACCAACGCGCGCGTGAGGAGAGCGGTGAGTGCGGTGTGATCGCAGAGTTCGCTCTGCAGCGCTTGTACCAAGGGGCTGTCGAGCGCGCCAAGCAGATCACCCAGCACTGGCAGCATCTGTAGCGAACGGCGCAATTGACTAAGCTCGCGCGGACGCACGGTGCGCAGCGCAATACGCGTGGCGATGCGTTCGACGTCAAAGCTCTGGCTCAGGGTGTCGCGGATAGTCAGTGAATGGGCAGAGGCAAGCAAGGTGGAAACTGCCTGCAGCCGGCGCGCCAATATCGAATGATCTCGCAAGGGAGCTGGTAGCCAGCGCCGCAATAGTCGAGCGCCCATCGTGGTGACCGTACTGTCCATCAGGGCGGCCAGGGTATGCCGCTGATCGCCGTCGTGACTGTCGAGGATCTCCAGATGACGGCGAGTCGCCGGATCCATCTGAATGCAGTCACTGCGCCGCTCAAGCTGCAGCGGGAGCAGATGCGGCAGCAGGCCGCAGTGCATCTCTTCGCCATAGGTCAGCACACATCCGGCCGCACCGACCGCGAGACTGTCAGCGCCGATGCCGAAGCCTTCGAGTGTGGTCACGCCGTAGCGTAGACATAGGCGGCGGCAGGCCTGCGCATGATCGAAATGCCACGCTGGTCGTACCCGTTGAATCGCGGCCAAGTCGTGCGCGATTGGGGTCGTGGTCTGTTCCTGGACCAAGAGCTCGGCGGGACGCAGACGCGCGAGTTCGGTTTCCAGGGCAGTCGTTGAGTTGACTTCCATCGCCCTGAAGCGACCGCTGGCGAGATCAAGCCAAGCGATGCCATGGTGCTCGGCCTTGCTGTGCACCGCGACCAATAAATTTTCCACCCGCTCGCTCAACAAGGATTCTTCGACCACGGTGCCTGGGGTCAGAATGCGCGTGACCTTGCGTTCCACCGGACCGCGCGCGGTCGCGGGATCGCCCACCTGCTCGCAAATGACCACCGACTCGCCAAGCTTCAACAGGCGTGCGAGATAGTTTTCAGCGGCGTGTGCCGGTACGCCTGCCATCGGGATACGCTCGCCACCGGATTCGCCGCGGCTGGTCAGCACAATGTCGAGCAACTGCGCGGCGCGCTTCGCGTCGTCAAAAAACAGTTCGTAAAAGTCGCCCATCCGGTAGAACAGGAGCAACTCGGGATGGTCGGCTTTGATGCGCAAATACTGCTGCATCACGGGGGTGTGCGTGGCGGTCATCGTGCGCGTGCGAGTGGCTGACTAAAGAAAAGAACGCGGTCTCAGGGCGCGGCTGGGTTGGGCCCGGCCTCTAGCAGGTGTTCGACCGCTTGCCGCAGTTGGCTGCCGTGAACAGCCAGGGGATCATCCCCCTGGGCATAGGTTTCAAGCGTTGCAAATGTTTGAGCTGCCTGGCGCAACTGAATCACGCCCATGTTATGCCACGCTCGCACGTGCTTCGCATCGCGCACCACGACCTCGCGGTAGGCGCGCACGGCGAGTGCATAGCGGTTGGTCCGGGCGTAGATATTGCCGAGCTTGAACCAGGGCTCGACTGCCTGCGGGGAGGCTTTCGTCAATGCAATGAATGGCTGTTCGCTGGCTGACCAATCCCCTTTGGCATAGGCAGCCTCGGCCTGCCGTTCGAGCACTGCGAGATCCGGCTTCGGTGCGGCTGAATTCTGGCCGCGGTCGAACCCGGCGCAACCTGGTAGTACGCTCAGAGTCAACCCAAGGAGCAGGATCAATTTCCGCGTGTTGGTGCGGTTCTCGCGCGCAACTTCAATATGCAGCAATAGCCTGGACATGATCACCGGACCGAAACGCGCGGCATTGATAGAGGTTTGACAGGAGCGGTCCGCATTATGAAATTTCACCATCGGCCCAGCAAGGACCAGCGGCCCGCTAGCAAATGGCGACCTGTTCGCGCGCCACGCTGTGCCGAGTTGCGCAAGCGGGGTCCTCGGCTAGAGGTTGAAAAGTCGCGCCCGAAGCCCCATCTTCCCTCCGTTCAAATTATTGACCAATGAGTAACGAGAAATTTCATGACCACAGCCACTAACTCTGATTCTTCGGCCAAATCCGCGCCCGAAACCCTTGGCTTTCAATCCGAGGTTACCCAGCTTCTCGACCTCGTCATTAATTCGCTCTACAGCAACCGCGAGATTTTTCTCCGCGAGTTGGTCTCGAATGCGTCGGACGCGATCGAGAAATTGCGCTTCAATGCCTTGTCGAACCACGACTTGTATGGCGGAGACTCCGAGCTCGCGATTGATATTGAGTTCGACGACAAGGCTAAGACCATCACCATCCGCGACAATGGAATAGGAATGTCGCGCGAAGAGGTGATCAACAATCTCGGCACGATTGCGAAATCCGGAACCAAGGAATTTTTTGGCGCTCTGAGCGGCGATGCGCGTGCCGATTCGCAGCTGATCGGACAGTTCGGCGTGGGTTTTTACGCGGCGTTTATTGTGGCCGACCGCGTGGTCGTCACCGCCCGGCGGGCTGACGCTCCGGACTCCGCTGGCGTGCGCTGGAGCTCGGAAGGCAAGGGCCAATTCACCGTTGAGGATATTGAACGGAAAACCCGCGGCACCGAAATCCTGCTGCATCTAAAGGACGATGCCAGCGAATTTGCAGATGCCTGGCGCTTGCGCGGCTTGATCAAGAAATACTCCGATCACATCTCGACGCCAATCCGCATGGCGGAAATCGACAAAGAAAAAACTGGTACTGAAACGGTGAATACCGCGACTGCGCTGTGGCTGCGCAGTAAGCAGGAAATCACCGATGACGACCACAAGGCTTTCTACAAGCACGTCTCACATGATTTCGAAGATCCGCTCGCCTGGGTCCACACCAAGTCAGAAGGTAAACTGGAATATACGACCTTGTTCTATATCCCGAGTCGCGCGCCTTTTGATTTGTTTGATCGGGACGCGAAGCACGGGGTCAAACTTTACGTGCAGCGCGTATTCATCATGGATGACGCGGAGCAAACCCTGCCACGCTACCTGCGTTTTGTGCGCGGTGTGGTTGATACCAAGGATTTGCCGCTCAATGTGTCACGGGAAATTCTGCAGCGAAATAAGACCATCGATACCATCAAGGCGGCCTCGGTCAAGAAAATTCTGGGGCTGATCGAGGGTCTGAGTACGGAGGATTACGCGAAATTCTGGCAGCTGTTTGGGCGGGTAATCAAGGAAGGGCTGATCGAGGATCACGCGAATCAGGAGAGGCTGGCCAAGCTTTTGCGCTTTGCGAGTACCCATGATGATGTCGAAACGCCGCACGTCTGCCTGGAAGATTACGTCGGACGGATGCAAGAGGGGCAAAAAGCTATTTATTTTCTGACGGCCGAAAGCTTCGCGACGGCCAAGGCCAGTCCTCACTTGGAGGTCTTCCGGGCGCGCGGCATTGAAGTGCTGCTGCTCACCGATCCAGTCGATGAATGGGTGACCACGCATCTGACGACTTTCGATGGCAAGAATCTCAAATCAGTGCTCCATGGCAAGCTCGAGTTGCCCGGGGAAGAGCCAACCGACGACAAACCTGAAGAAAAGGCGCAGCCCGCGCTCGTTGAACGCATCAAGAAGGTCTTGGAAGGGAAGGTCAAAAATGTTCGGGCCTCGCAGCGCCTCACGAATTCTCCGGCCTGTCTGGTGGCCGATGAATTCGATATGGGAGTGAATCTGCAGCGCATCCTCAAAGCAGCAGGTCAGGACGTTTCTTCGACGCAGCGCATTCTGGAAATCAATGTGCAGCATCCGTTGCTGGTACGCCTTGAGGCGGAAGCCGATGACACGCGTTTCAGCGATTTCGCGCGCGTGGTGTATGAGCAGGCGATCCTCGCCGAAGGTGGGCGCCTGGAGGATGCCGCCGGCTTTGTGCAGCGGATCAACCAAATGCTGTTGGAACCTAAATAAGAAAGCGGACATGCCGATCACGCCAAGCCGCTGGAGGGGACTGGCCAGAGCGTTCCTCCCGTGCAAGCGAGCCAGGGATGGTTTAGCGCAGCGCGGGCGGCAACGGAGCATTTCATGGATGAAATGCGGAGTGAGTAGCGGCGGCCAGTCCCCTCCAGCGGCGAATCGCGCACCGTGAATTCTCTCTGTGCAGCGCTACTGAACAGTTCCTCGGACGTTTCGGCAAAGGCAGTATGAGTTCGAGATTCCGCCCCGTCACCGCGCGTTCGCTCGTGCTGAGTGCCGAGCGCCGCTTCAAACGGGCGCAGCTCTACTTTGGGCATGGCACGGATAACGCGCGTGACGAAGCGGTGTTTCTGGTCTTCCACGCCTTGGGTCTGGCGTTTGATTGCGCCGATGCAAGCCTCGATTGCGCGCTCACCGCGAGCCAACAAGCAGCAGTCAAGACGCTCTTAGACGAACGCATTGTGCGACGCTGTCCGGCCGCTTATTTATCCAAGCGTATGTGGTTTGCGGGCCATGAGTTTTATGTGGATGAGAATGTATTGATCCCACGCTCGCCGATTGCCGAGCTGATCGGCCAGCGCTTCGCGCCCTGGCTTGGTGATATGGCAATCACGCGAATCCTCGATATTGGCACCGGCAGCGCTTGTATCGCCATCGCGGCAGCGCTGGCCTATCCTGCCGCGCAGGTGGATGCGACGGATATTTCTACTGCCGCGTTGGGAGTCGCGGCGCGCAATGTGGCCACCTATGCGCTGGAAGAACGGGTACACCTTCACACGGCCGATCTGTTTCCGAACGACTCAGGTGAACCCTACGATCTCATCCTCGCCAATCCGCCCTATGTGCCAGTCGCAGAACTCGCTGACTTACCAGCCGAATATCTGCATGAGCCGCAGATAGCGCTGTTTGCGGCAGACGACGGATTGGCGTTCATCAAACGCATTCTCGCGGGGGCGGCGGCACGCCTGTCGGCGCGCGGTTTGTTGGTCCTCGACGCCGGTGGCACTTGGCCGGCAGTGGACGCCGCCTTCCCCGCGCTGCCAATTGTGTGGGTCGAACTCGCACACGGCGGCGATGGCATTGGCGTGATCACGCAACCCGAACTGGCGCGATTCGCACTACAATAGCGCAATGTCCGGCAATACCTTTGGCACCTTGTTTACAGTCACGAGCGCAGGCGAAAGTCACGGGCCGGCGTATGTGGGAATTGTGGACGGCTGCCCGCCGGGTCTGGAATTATGCGAAGACGATCTGCAAATTGATTTAGACCGCCGCAAGCCCGGTCAATCGCGACACACCACCCAGCGCCGGGAAGCTGATCAGGTTCGAATTCTGTCGGGAGTTTATGCGGGGCGGACCACCGGTACGCCGATCGGTTTCATCATCGAAAACACCGATCAGAAATCGAAAGACTACAGCGCGATTGCGCAGAAATTCAGGCCTGGGCACGCGGACTATTCCTATTTGCACAAGTACGGCATCCGGGATCCGCGCGGTGGCGGTCGCGCCTCAGCGCGTGAGACCTGCGTACGCGTGGCAGCGGCAGGGATCGCAAAAAAATATTTGCGCGAGCGCTACGGGATTTTGGTACGCGGCTATCTGGCGCAACTCGGGCCGCTGAGCTTGAGTCTGCAGGATTGGTCCGCGGTCGCGGCTAATCCGTTTTTCTGCGGCGATCCGACTCAAGTGCCTGCGCTCGAATCTTTCATGGACACCTTACGCCGAGCCGGTGATTCCATCGGCGCCAGGGTGAATGTGTGTGCGGAAAACGTGCCGCCGGGGCTGGGTGAACCGGTGTTCGGACGTCTCGATGCCGACATTGCACAGGCAATGATGGGAATTAACGCGGTGAAAGGCGTTGAAATTGGCGATGGCTTCGGCGTTATCACCCAGCGTGGCACCGAGCACCGAGATGAATTGACGGCGCAAGGCTTTAAATCGAACCACGCAGGCGGCATTCTCGGAGGAATTTCTTCCGGACAAACGTTGCTGGTCAGCATAGCGCTGAAACCCACCTCGAGCCTCCGCCTGCCTGGGAATACCATCGACGAAGCCGGCCATGAAACTGAAATTTCCACGCTCGGCCGTCACGATCCGTGCGTCGGCATTCGCGCCACGCCCATCGCCGAAGCCATGTTGGCGCTAGTGTTGATGGATCATCTGCTGCGCCAGCGGGCTCAAAACGCGGATGTGAAGGTCGCGACGCCAAACATCAGCGCGGTCACCAGACCTCCCCTTTCCTGAGCCTTTGATCCCGTGGGGTCCATTGCCACCGAAGAGTTGACGCAGGTGCTGACAGACCTCTGCGCACAGCTTGCGCGTGCCCACGCAGCGCGTCTGCCGCTGCGCATCGTTGGTGGCAATACCAAACGCGCGTGGTGGCAAACTTCTGCAGTCACGCCGTTGTCGCTGCGGCGGTATGCCGGCATTGTGGCTTACGAACCCAGCGAACTCGTGATCACCGCGCGTGCCGGCACTTTGCTCAGTGAGATCGAACAAACCCTCGCTGCGCGTGGTCAGATGCTCGGCTTCGAGCCCCCGCGTACGGGACCCGAGGCCACGCTTGGCGGGGTGGTCGCGGCGGGTTTGAGCGGGCCCGCGCGGCCTTATCGTGGCGGCGTGCGAGATTATGTGCTGGGGGTGCGTTTACTCGCGGCCAATGGTGAGATCCTGCGCTTTGGTGGTCAGGTCATGAAGAATGTGGCCGGCTATGATCTTTCGCGTCTGGTGACCGGGGCGTGGGGACGCTTGGGACCGCTCCTTGAAATATCGCTGCGTGTTTCACCCCAGCCAGCACAGACCGTGGCCGTTCGGTGGCGCTGCGACGAACCCGCCGCGTGGCAGCGTCTGCGTGCGCTCAGTCGTCTTACCTATCCGATTTCCGCTGCCCGTTACGATGGGCGGTTCCTGCAGTTGCGACTGTCCGGCGCAGTGCCGGCGGTCGCGGCAGCGCTTGACGCGCTGGCACCTGAGCTGACCACTGAGGGCTTGGCGGAATGGCAGACCTGGCGTGATTTCACGCATCCTTTTTTTGCCGGGAAGGAGGCAATATGGCGCGCGATAGTGCCTGCGGCCACGCCGCCGTTAGCCGTCGATGCCGAGTGCGTATGGGATTGGGGTGGCGCGCTACGCTGGTTTAAGCGTGTCTCAGATCCGGTGCAGCTGACGCAGGCCGTCGTCGCGGCGGGAGGCCATGTTCGAGCATGGCCCAGCACGGGACTCGCGCCGGTCGCGGACGCGCTCACGACGCGCGTGATCGCCAGTTTTGACCCCACGGGTTTATTCAATCCTTCATAAGAGAAAGCGATGCGCGCGATATTGCACCAGGATATTTTACCGGCCGGTGATCTGGCGGAAGCGGCAGCGATTCTGCGCGCCTGTGTCCACTGCGGCTTTTGTAACGCCACCTGTCCGAGCTATCAGGTGCTGGGCGATGAGCGGGACGGGCCGCGTGGGCGCATCTATCTGATGAAGCATCTGCTGGAAGGTGGCGCGGTCACAGCCACCACGCAGACCCACCTTGATCGTTGTCTTGGCTGTCGTGCCTGCGAGACCACCTGCCCGTCCGGGGTGCACTACACGCGTTTGCTGGAACTCGTTCGTCCACAGGTAGAACAAGTAGTCCCGCGCGCGTTCCGCGCCAGGCTCATCCGCTGGTTGTTGCGCAAGATAGTGCCCTATCCCGCGCGCTTTGGCCGCTTACTCGCCATGGGACGAGCAGTTCGCTGGATGCTGCCGCGCAAGCTCCGCGATCTCGTTCCGAGCCTTTCGCGCGCGCAGTTCGCAGCCGCACAAGTGACGGCTCCACGTGCGCGTTATGTCCTGCTTGAAGGGTGTGTGCAGGACACGGCTGCGCCCCAAATCAATTTAGCCGCAGCGCAAATTCTGAGCGGTCTGCAAATCACCACGCAGCGTGTGCCGCAGGCGGGGTGCTGCGGGGCGTTGGCATTGCATCTCGGTGCGACCGAAGAGGCACGCGACTGCGCGCGGCGTAATATCGATGCCTGGTCACCGCTGCTCGCCAGTGGCGAGTACGCAGGCGTGTTCTGCGCATCGAGCGGATGCACCCAAGTGCTGAAGGATTACGGCCACCTGCTGCGCGATGATCCGCAGTACACCGCACGCGCAAGCCAGCTTGCGGCGGCGGTGCGCGATGCCAGTGAAGTGATCGACCCGCCTGCCATCGCTGCCCTATGTGCAAGCGCGCCAGGACACCAGGGAACCACCATCGCCTTTCAAGCGCCGTGCAGCCTGCAGCACGGTTTGCGCGGGAATCTAAAAGTCAGTGAATTACTACGAGCGGCGGGGTATCAATTGTCGGCGGTGGCCGATGGTCATCTGTGCTGTGGTTCGGCTGGCAGCTATTCGCTGTTACAGCCCGCAATTGCGGGTGAACTTCGTGCACGCAAACTGACGGCGCTGGAGGCCGGACACCCGCAGGCGATCGCCACAGCGAATATCGGTTGCTTGTTGTACCTGCAGCAGGCGGCGCGGACGCCAGTTAAACACTGGCTGGAACTGGTGGCAGAGGCAATGCCCGCACCAGGGACGGCGGCGGGCGGTTAGGGGACAGTCTCCGCGGCGCTAGTAAATTTTCAGAATTGCAGCGTCGGAGTCGTCTTCAACATAATCCTCAAAGCCATCACCTGGCGGGTTGCCATCGTAAATCTTGTACTCACGCTGTTGCCGGTAGGCCTCGCGCACAAAGGTGTACGGGTCAAGCGCCGCTTGATCGCGGATGCTGGAGGCTTCGAGCAGGTTGGCCCGTGTATTCACGGCGTTCAGCACGCCGAGTGGCAGGGTCACTACGGCATTCAGATAGGTCAGTGGGTTCAGCAGCATGCTGGACGCGCTATTCGGCAGATCACGAAACGAATTGGGGCCCATTAAAGGGAGCACCAGGTAGGCACCTTCACCCATGCCCCAGGTGCCAAATGTCTGCCCGAGGTCTTCATCGTGCTCGGGCATTCCGATGCTGGTGGCGGGATCGAACAGTCCACCAATACCTACCGTACTGTTCACCACGAACCGGCCAGTATCTTTGACAAGTTGTCCGCCTTTGCCCTGCAAAAGGTCGTTGGCGATGATGTTGATGTAACTGACATTGCCGAAAAACTTAGTGACGCCAGCGCGCACCGGATCGGGCGTGACTTTGACATAGCCGCGGGCCACAGGTTCGAAGAAATTGCGATCAATGGCATCGTTGAAATTATAGAAACTGCGGTTCATCCCTTCGTAGGGATCAGGCGTTTCATCGGAGGGGGTGGTTGGCGTGGCCGCACAGCCCGCGAGCAGCCCACAAATGAGAATACACGCCGCCGCGTTCATGTTTATTTCTTGATGCATTTTACCGTTTCCGAAGGGGTGGTTAGATCCTGTGACGTCTTGGCTATACCTGGGGCCAGGGAGGGTGGCGATTTCAGTGGCCGTATGATGCAACCTTCGCCTTGAGTTTGGCAATAAGAGTATCAATTCCATCACTGCCTATAACGGCGGTGTACTCCGCACGCTTGAGTGAAAGATCAGAAACGCCCTGGGCGACCACATTGACGATTCGCCACCTGCCCTGGTCATTCGCAAGTAGATAGTTCAGCGACACTTCCTTGCCATCGGATTTAATCAGCACCGTTTTGACCAGCTGCGCGCTTTTCTTATTTTCTGTCGCGCGCGTCGCAAAGCGCTCGCCGCCAAAACTCTTAAAGTTCTCCGCATAGGTCGCCGTACTGAGGCGGGTAAAGACCTCAATGAATTCGCGCTTTTTGTCAGCGGGAATCTGCGCCCAGTAGCGGCCAGTGGCTAGTCGCGAGATAGTTTCGAAGTCGAAACTGGCGGCGAGCGTAGGCGCAAGCTTGGTAGTTCTGCCAGCGAAACCTAACTGTGCGCCTTCTTGCATGGTTTCCAGCAGCACACTGTGCAGTTTTTCAACAGTGACCTTCGCCTCGGTTTCGGCAGCGTCTGCGGGCAGCGCTCCGAGGAGGAGTAAGCACAAGGGCGCGAGAATTTGCAGACTTCGATGCATGGGGTTCTCCAGAATTGGTGCGGATGCTCAAGAAACTCGTTCGTAGACGCGGTCTTTCCAACGAGACCGCTCACCACGCCAATAACGTAGTGCCGAGGTCCAGGTCATCGCAAGGTAGAGTGCGGCGGCGACCGGCAGCGTAGGTAGCCACCAGCGCGTTCGTCCATAGTAGGACAATACTGGCAAATAGGTGATAAACATCAAACATAACGAAAGCGCGGCGACCACCCGCACTGACGAAGAGTCGGACCACATACCACAGAGCGGCACTACGAAAGTGACGAGCATGAGCAACGTGCACAACAGCAACAGGCCGCTCGAATACCGCAATTGGGTAAACGCGGTGCGCGCGACCATGTTCCAGATGCTCGACAGATCCGCGTAGGGGCGGATTGCGCGCACGCCCTGCGAGAGGCCGAGCCAGACACTGCCGCCGGCTTCTTTAACCTTTCGCGCCAAGGTGCAATCGTCAATCAGTGCACCGCGTAGGGCCGCGAAGCCGCCGATTTCCCGCAAAGCGGCCGTCCTAATCAGGATACAACCACCGGCAGCGGCAGCCACCACGCGGGAGCGGCTATTCGCCAACGCGAACGGATAAATCAACTTAAAGAAATAAATGAAGGGCGGAATCAACAAGGCCTCCCACCAGCTTTCCATGGGCAGGCGCGCCATCACCGAGACCATCTCCTTATTCTCGGCGAGCAGCTTTTCCAGCAAGGCGCTGAGTAGCCCGGGGCTTAACTCGATATCCGCATCGAGGAGCAGCGTGTAGGGCGTGGTTACCCGCGCGAATCCTTGCTCGAGCGCCCACAGTTTTCCGCTCCACTCGGGCGTCGGGGCCGCGCCATCGATTATTTGAAGATTAGATAGGACAAGGGCTCGGGCCTGATTTGCGGTGCCGTCATTGCTTTGATCATCGATCAGGATGATGCTGGCAAGCGGCCCTTGCTGGGCCAGTGCATGCAGCGTGCTGGTGATCGATTCTGCTTCATCGCGGGCTGGAATCAGCGCGGTGATGTCGGCAAGCGCCGGGTGTGCCGGATGCGGCGACACTTCAATTCTTTCCAGAGTCGACCACGGGCGCCAGGGCAGGAGCAGGATGGCCAACCAGATAAGCAGCGCCACGGAGGTGAGGCTTAACAGCATGACATAACGGACCCCTGCATCAGGTCATGCCGCCAGCGCAACGCTGACGGCAGAGGAAGACACCCACGTAAGAGGACGCAGTGGTCTCAGGCGACCCGCTTGTTGCGCGTGCTGCACGCAGCACCGGCGTCACCCGTCGCGACCAAACGCGGGCGAGCGGCGGGTTCGTCGTCATAGAGAAACGGCACTTCGGGCGCCATTGGGCCATCCGTTTGGGGGCCCTTCAGGAAAGTCTTGAATGCCTTCAACGGATTTTTGAAGGTGTCATTCACGGCAGTCGCTTCGTATCCGCAATGGACCATGCAATCCGCGCATTTGGGATTTACGCCGGTGCCGTATTTTTCCCACGCGGTGTCTTCCATCAAGGATTTGAAACTTGTCGCGTAACCTTCGCCCACCAGCAGGTAGCACGGCTTCTGCCAACCGAAGACATTACGCGTGGGATTACCCCACGGTGTGCAGTGGTAGGTCTGGTTGCCGGCGAGGAAATCGAGATACAGCGAGGATTGGTTAAAGCGCCAATTGCGGCCCTTGCCCAGCTTGAAGATGTCGCGAAAGAGCTGCTTGCTGGAGGTGCGCTTCAGGAATACGTCCTGGCGCGGCGCACGTTCGTACATATAACCGGGCGAAATGGTGACGGCCTCCACCCCGAGTTTCATCATTTCGTCCATGAAGTGGGCGACTTCATCCGGCGCCTCACCCTGAAACAGGGTGCAGTTAACCGTGACTCGGAAACCGCGCCCCAAGGCCTTCTGAATGACTTCGACGCACTTGTCGAACACCCCATCGCGACACACCGAGGCGTCATGCCGATCGCGATTGCCATCAAGATGAATAGAGAACGTGAGGTACGGCGAGGGGGAATATTCGTCCATCTTGCGCTCAAGCAACAAGGCGTTAGTGCACAGGTAAACGAATTTTTTGCGGGCGATATAGCCCTGCACAATCTGCTGCATGTCTTTATGAATCAGCGGCTCGCCACCAGCGATCGAGACAATTGGGGCGCCGCACTCGTCAATCGCCGCCATGCAGTCCTCATAGCTCAATCGCTTGTCGAGGATCTCATCCGGATAATCGATTTTGCCGCAGCCCGCGCAGGCCAGATTGCAACGGAACAGCGGTTCCAGCATCAGCACCAACGGGTAGCGTTCTACACCTCTGAGTTTTTGTTCAACGATGTAACGCCCTACGCGATACTGCTGAATCATCGGCACTGCCATTCGCATCCCCTCGGAATGTGTAGATTTAAACTCGATTAAAACCACTTGAAATTCAATGAATTGCCAAAGTGATTCGCGGCGCATATTACGACAATGTAGCGGCAGCGGAAAGAAATTATTTCGGCCGCAAATGAAACCACCAATTAATCCTGCGCGACCGGTACCGTAGCCCGGGTCTTCAGCTTGCAAGGCCCAGATCACCTATCCATAATCACGGGCCCGCCGCGAAGTCAGGCGACATTCCCACCAGATACCATCGAGCATGACTGAGCCTAATCACTATCCGCTCCTCGAAAAAATTGATTCCCCGCATGATCTCAGGCGGTTACCCGAATCCTCACTTGAGCAGGTCGCACGCGAGCTACGGGCCTACTTGCTGGATTCCGTCAGCCGCAGCGGTGGGCACTTTGCAGCGGGACTGGGCTCGATTGAACTGACGGTCGCGCTGCATTACCTGTACAACACCCCCGAAGATCGCATCGTGTGGGATGTCGGGCATCAGGCTTATCCCCACAAAATTCTCACCGGTCGCCGCGCCGCCATGCCAACCGTCCGTCGCTGGGGTGGCGTCGCGCCCTTCCCGAAGCGCGACGAAAGCCCCTACGACACCTTCGGCGTGGGGCATTCGAGCACCTCGATCAGCGCCGCGCTCGGGATGGCCATCGCGGCTAAACACACGGGTAGTCAGCGGCGCGCGGTAGCGGTGATCGGTGACGGTGGGCTCACTGCCGGCATGGCCTTTGAGGCACTCAACCACGCGGGCGACATCGGCGCCAATCTGCTGGTGATTCTCAATGACAACAACATGTCGATCTCGCCCAATGTCGGGGCGTTATCGAATCGCTTTGCGCAGATCCTCTCCGGTAAGCTCTACACCACGGTGCGCGAGGGCAGCAAGAAGGTCCTGTCGCAAATGCCGAGCGTATGGGAACTCGCGCGCCGCGCTGAGGAACACGTGAAGGGCTTGGTGATGCCCGGCACCTTGTTCGAAGAGTTTGGCTTCAACTATATCGGTCCAATCGATGGTCACGATTTGCCGGCCGTACTGCAAACTCTGCGCAATATTCGAAACCTGGAGGGACCGCAGTTCCTCCACATCATCACCAAGAAGGGCAAGGGCTACGCCCCGGCGGAGGCAGATCCGGTCAAATATCACGGGGTATCGCCCTTCGATCCGAAGCTCGGCATCGTGCCGGGTAGCAAGGCCGGCAAACCTACCTACAGCGACATTTTTGGCGAATGGGCCTGCGATATGGCGGCGCTCGACAGTCGCATGATCGCAATTACCCCCGCCATGCGCGAGGGCTCTGGCCTGGTTAAGTACGCGCGTGAGTTTCCGCGCCAGTATCTGGATGTGGCGATTGCGGAACAACACGCGGTGACCGTGGCCGCCGGAATGGCGTGTGATGGCCTGAAGCCCGTGGTCGCGATTTACTCCACCTTCCTCCAGCGCGCCTACGATCAAGTCGTGCATGACGTTGCGCTGCAGAAATTGCCGGTGCTGTTTGCGCTCGACCGCGCGGGCCTGGTCGGTGCCGATGGCCCGACCCACGCCGGAAGCTATGACGTGACCATGCTGCGTTGCCTGCCGGACATGGTGGTCATGGCCCCTGCGGATGAGAACGAATGCCGACAGATGCTCTATACCGGCTATTGCCTGGATCAACCCGCCGCCGTGCGTTACCCGCGCGGCAGCGGGCCGGGCGTGGCGACTCAAAAAGAGATGACTGCGCTTACGCTCGGCAAAGCAGAGATTAAGCGACGCGGTAAAAAAATCGCGCTGCTGGCGTTTGGCAGCATGGTGACGCCAGCCCAGGAGGTGGGCGAGCGCCTTGACGCGACGGTAGTCAACATGCGCTTTATCAAACCGCTGGATGATGAGCTGGTGCTGGAATTGGCACGTACGCATGATTTGCTGGTTACCTTGGATGAGAATGTCATCGCGGGTGGCGCGGGTGGGGCAGTCACTGAACTGCTCGCTTTACACGATCTCGCACCACACATACTGCACATTGGCCTGCCGGATCGCGCGATTCAACACGGCGCACGGGAAGAGATGTTGGAAGAGGCGGGGCTTACTGCCGCCCAAATCGAAACGACGATTCGTCCCCATCTTGCGCTGACTGGAACGCGCACTTCGCCGGCGGCGTTGTCGGCTTAAATAGCCAGCACTGCAATGGAAACAAAACGCGAGATGCGACGAAAACTTTTTAGGTCGTCATCCCGGGCGAAGCGGCGTTAGCCGCGCAGACCCGGGATCCAAGGGCACCAGAAGGACAAGATGGATCCCGCCCCGGATATTTGCGTTGCAAATTCCGGGATGACGCCTATTAGTGCTCCGCACTTTCCGGGATGACGGGGATAGAAGCTTTCGGTATCCCCAATGTCGCGTCGAATCATGCGTTTGTCTCACCTACAGTGCGGGCTATTTAGCTGTGTCGGTCTAGTTGCCCACCCCAATCAACGACTAGCCTTGTGAGTTGGCTAGCGATCGCCGGCCGGCACAATAATCTCGCGTAACGCACTACACAGCCGTGCAAGATCTTCCGGGGTGATATCGCCCATCGTCGAGATTCGAAAAATCTGCTGGGCCAAGGTGCTCTGTCCCGCATAGATGATGAAGCCATGCGCCTTAAGCGCATCGTGCAGCGTTGGATAGTCGAGATCTGCGGGCAACTCAAAGGCATTGAGCACACATGAACTCTCAGCATCTGTCAGCAACGGACGCACTGACAGTGCTGCCAATTGCCGACGTACCGCGCCGAGACGCGCACGGTAAGTCGCGCGCCGTACCTCCCAACCGCCTTCTGTTTCCAGTTCATCGAGCGCTGCGGACAGTGCGTAGAACGTCTGCACCGATTGGGTGAACGGGGTGCCGTCACGGTCCTGATTTTCGAGATAGGCGCGCAAGTCGAGATAGACCGAACGGTTCACTTCACCAGCACCCGCGAGTGCTGCGCGTTTGGCGACGACGAAACAGGTTCCGGGCACACCGTGTAAACATTTATTCGCGGTCGCGGCCGCCGCCGCAATTGGCCATAGCGCGAAATCCAGTGCTTCGGCGCCAAAGCTGCTCACCGCGTCGATCAGAAGTTCAACGTTGTACTCGGCGCAAATGGTGGCCAATGCGCCCAGATCGTTCAACCTGCCACTGGTCGTTTCGTGCTGCACCACTGCCACGTGGGTAGTCTCTGGCGCGGCCTGGAGTGTCTGCCGCACACGCGCAAGATCGATTGGCGCGAGCCACGGGTGCTCAAGGCGTTGATGCGCGAGGTGATGACGGCGCGCGATATTGGTCATGCGCTCGCCATAAATGCCGTTCTCGATGATTAGCAATTTGCCGTCCGCTGGCACCAGGCTGATCAACATGGCCTCGACTGCTGCCGTGCCCGAGCCG
>CAMATU010000008.1 GCA_945861225.1 Klebsiella pneumoniae | reverse complement strand
ACCGGCATGAGTACCTTCTTCTCGTCGACCTGGTCGTATTTTTCGCAGCTCTCGTATTTTCAAACCGAGCGCTTTGTCGGCACGCGGCAGTGGCGGCTAGTTCTCGCTGTCGGCCTCGTGTTGGGCGCCTCGCTCTGGATGCTAACGCTGGGCGGCGGTCATTCGCTGCACACGGGAGTTGCATGGTGGCAGCTCGCATTCGGCGGTTTTATCGGCGGCTTCGGTGCGCGCATGAGCAATGGTTGTACGTCTGGTCATGGGATCTGCGGGCTTGCCGCCTTGCAGACTCCTTCGTTGCTCGCAGTGTTCGTGTTTCTGGGGACTGCCGTCGTAACCGCGCACCTGGTGCGCAGCTTGGGAGGTGTGTGATGAAACTCAGTTCGTTGTTCGTCGTATTATTAACGGGTGTATTGTTTGGATTCGGACTCGCGTTGTCGACGATGACCCAACCGGAAGTCGTGCTGAGTTTCCTACGTTTCGAAGATTTTGGTTTGCTATTCGTGCTCGGTGGCGCCGCGTCGGTCACTGCCGTCTGTTATCAGCTTGCACCCCGCGTGCTCCACAAACCAATATTGGAAGCTAAATTCGGTCAACATCACGCCACCCTCGACACGCAGACCCTAGGCGGCGCCGCACTATTCGGTATCGGTTGGGGGATCTCCGGGGTCTGCCCGGGTCCGGCTATTGCAAGCCTCGGCGCTGGCAACTGGCCTGTCCTGTTCGCGCTGGCCGGTCTTTTTGCGGGCGCTTATGTACAAGGTTGGCTTGCGAGTCGCACGCAATCTACGCACCCTGGGACTGGCTCGATAGCTGGCAGATAGAGTGCAGCCGGACCTCGCCGAGACTATGCGGGGATCGCCCGCCGCTCCCCGCATAAAGTAGATACCCAAAAGCACCCGATATACTGCGTGCATGACACCCAAAGCCAATTATATCCGGCGGTATGGGCCGATGGCGCTCATTGCGCTAGGGGCGTTCTGGGCCGGCCACTACCTCGCGCACAGCAACGATCGACGGGAAGACGCTGTGCCTATCGAAGGTTTTCTGTGGCCGAACCCGCCACATTTGGATCAATTTTCTCTGCAGGATGACCAGGGCGCTGTATTTGACGATTCAGACCTTCGCGGGAAATGGACGCTGCTTTTCTTTGGATACACGCACTGTCCAGACATTTGTCCGACGACTCTGGTGACGCTCAAAGCGGTACGCGAAGCGCTCCGCGATTTCCCAGCCTTCGATACGCACGCTCAGATTCTGTTCGTGTCGGTGGATTCGGAACGCGATACGCCGGAGGTCTTACGGTCTTATGTCCGCTATTTTGACCCAACGTTTCGCGCAGCCACTGCGCCACCCGAAAAACTTCATTTGCTGACTCGTCAGCTTGGCGCAACATTCGTCAAGATATCCAGCGGAGAGTCCTCCAACTACTGGTTCGATCATTCCTCTTCAATGCTGCTCATCGGACCAGACCTTCGCGTGCTGGGCGAATTCACGCCCCCGCACGATGCTCATGACCTTGCGGCACGAATTCGCCGCATCATCAACTTCATTGACGAAGAATCCCACAGCACGAGAATGAATTGACTTATCGCGGGTTGCCAGGCTTGCTTTCAATTTCGAACACACACGCGATTTGGCGTGATGACAGGAATCCGCTGATTGCCAGTGACCACCTTGTCTATTACCCTAGGGGGTATCGATAACCTTGGTAGGAGAGGATTTAAATGAACCAGTGCGCTGATGTTCGCAAGCCTGTGGGCCGTCTCCTACACCAGGCAGTCCTAGGCGCCATTGTCGCGGCTGCGGGGCTCCCCGGTGCCGCACTTGCGGAAGGAGACCAAAGCTATGAGGCGCTGCGGGAATGGATTTCCGGTCACGCACCCGACGCCAACGTCGTGACGCCGGGACAACATCTCACGGCACAGGACCGCAGCAGCGTCCTGGAGCAACTGATTCCGCAGTCAGCCTGGAAGTACTATTTCTTTGACGATATGGATATGGAGGTCGCTGCGACCGCGCACTATCCGCTTCCGTCTAAGTGGGGCACCAATCACAAAACCGACTATCACCTCGCAGATAACGGCGTACTGAAAGGCTTTACCGGTGGCGGATTCCCCTTCGCGGAAATCACGCCCGACGATCCTAAGGCGGCGGTGAAAGTGATTTGGAACATGTTGTGGCGGCCGGGCCAGCAGGATTACGACATGCCCATGGTGACATGGATGCGCAGCGAAGGCGGCACGCTCGATCGCAAGCTTGAATATATTTCCGTGAATTCGAGCTACGCAAATGGTGAACATTGCCTGGTGCCGGGTTACGAAGAAGTGAAAAGCAAGCGGATCATGGAATTCCGTTCACCGCGGGATATGGCGGGCGCCAAAGACATGTTGATCTCGTATGTCGATCACGAGCGGGAAGATTCCGGCTGGCTGTATTTGCCGGCACAACGCAAGCCACGCCGCACTCTCGCCTCGGAGCGCACGAGCGAATTGATGGGCATGGACATGATTCGCGAAGATCTGGACGGGTTCGGCGGCAAGGTTCACGAGAACAACTGGACCTATCTCGGCACCAGAGACGTGCTTGCCACTATCAATGTCCGCGACAATCCGGAGATCGGCGGACCGAATTTATGGGTGCCGAACAAGGCGCGCTGGGAAGTACGCAAGGCACACGTGGTGCTTATCGAGCCCAAATCGAAAGATCATCCCTATAGTCACCGAGTGGTCTTTATCGATGCGGAAACGTACTGGACACTCTGGATGTTTGCGTTCGACCAGCAGGACGACCAGCTGCTACGGATGAGTCAGCATTTCCTGAAGTACTCCGAAAGCTATGCTGACGAAATGCCACAGCAGGCACCGTACCTGAAACAGGATCTTGCAAAGAACGTCGGTCACCAGGTATTTCTCCACCTCGGCGAAACTGACATCAACGCGAAAAAGCCACACGCCACCATTACGCATTGCTTCGTCAAAAAGCGGATTTTTTCGCCGGCGCGGGCGCAACAGTTTTTTTCACTGCGCAACATGATTAGTGGGCGACGTTAGCGCACGCCGGCTCCGCTTATAACCACGTGTCTGTCCCGGTCTGCCGCAATTGAAACGGCAAGATATGCAGCACGCGTCATGACCAATTAAATGCAAGATCAACCTGTGGCAAAAGTCAGGATGCTCATCGCAATTTTCGTCACAAGTTGGAACTGTCCTGTCCGTAAGGGAAAAAAAATGAAATTTTGCTACGGCGCAGCCGCGCCTGCCATTCTGATGTTGAGTTCTGCAGTGTTCTCCAGCGCAGCATGGAGCATCGTTACCATTAACGACGACATCGAACTCGAAGGGTTTCTAAGTGCCCAGAATATTCTGCGCACACCGAAGTTCGAGGACACTGAATTTGTCATGCAACGCAATACCGCACAGATTGAAGGGAAGTATTACTTCCTACGGGATAGCACGGCGTTCGGGCGCTTCTCGACTGGACGACTGGAAGAAGCCACTTTCACGTTTGTCGGTCGCGCGGTGTACGACTCAATCTACGATATACGGGATTCCTTTCACGATTCCTTCAGGAACGATGACGATCATCCCGGCGAGTTCGAAATCAAAGCACGTGAAGCGTTCGTCGATTTGTTACTGCCGCCGATTTCGTTACGCCTCGGCCGCCAGCAGGTAGTGTGGGGCGAGACCGATAATTTTCGCGCGCTAGATGTCATCAATCCACTTGATTTGAGCTGGCATTGGAGTTGGGAGTCCTGGGAGGACATCCGCATTCCGCTGTGGATGGCACGCGGCGTTTACGACATCGGCAAGTTCGGGCCGTTCGATGAGTCTTTCGTCGAAGGCGTGTGGATCCCCTGGGATGTCCGGTCCAATATCGTCTCCACCGACCCGCGCCGGCCATGGGCCTTCACCGGCACCGGTCTCAACGAAGTGGCGAACTCCGCGATCGTCGGCAACCAGCTTTTAGATCTTGATCTGCAGGTGCGCGATCGAAGTCCCGCCAGCAAACTCGAAAATGGGCAGGCCGGAATGCGCTTCAAGGCAATCTGGGGCGAGGTGGAATTCAGTCTGAACTACTTCTATGGGTTTTCGACAGACACTGGCGCGAAGTTTCGTTCGGATCTTCTGCGAATCGATGCCGATTCGTTACATGCGCAAGTTGACACAGTGAATCCGCGCTCCCACCTCGTCGGGCTGACCGCCAATTACTCGGAAGAGCGCTACACGCAAGCAGTGTTTCGCCTTGAGTCAGTTTTTACAACCGGTGTGCCGGTCTCAGTAG
The DNA here is from genome assembly GCA_945861225.1 of Klebsiella pneumoniae. Classification (GTDB taxonomy): domain Bacteria; phylum Pseudomonadota; class Gammaproteobacteria; genus CAIKBL01. The sequence continues at coordinate 35,380 of CAMATU010000008.1, read as the reverse complement.
AGGCCGGTGCTCCACTGAACATCGATCCTGAGCAGGACCAATTCGAGGAGGCGCGGCGCTCGGTGGTGATGATTGCGGTAGATCGTCCAACCTGGATCAAGCCGCTTAATGATCAGCGGACCTTCTTTTTGTCCTCACAGTTTTTCTGGCGCAGATATCTCGACTACAGCGACTCTTTTCGGGGCTTCTCGGCCGTACAACTTGCAAATATCAATGGCCAGTTTTTCCCGGGGCGCTTTGTCAATGAGCAACCCAATTCGCTCGATCGGGATGAATTCGTGATCACCTTTGCCGCGTCCACCAGTTACGGCGATGCCGGCCTGCTGCAACCGCGATTTGTTTTCGCCATCGATCCGCTTTCGACCGGAGCGTATAACCAGATCGGAGTTGATTATCTGCTATCGAGCCACGTCGTGCTGAAGTTCCAGCAGAACCTGTTTTGGCGCGTGAAAGGGCATGAAGTAGGGCCATGGGCGCTCGGTGATCTTTGGGGGCATTCCAGCGGCAATAGTCGGCACGAGACGGTGTTCAGTCTGGTTTATCAATTCTGAGAGTTGCTACCTAAGAAGTGATTGAATATCGATAACATAAGGAGTGCCTATCGCGCACACCGGGACGGCGTTCCTGAGTGGTGAGGAGAGGGCGAGTTCGCACACGAACAGGTGGATAACCACCCTGGAAAGCCGAGTTTTCCGCGACGTTATTTCGATCTGCGGTTGGTCCTGGGTTCCCATTAATGTTCATCGTTCTTATGCATCAGCTAGAAGTTGGTCTTGAAAGAATAACGTACGGCTTTTTATAGGAGGGTCTAATGCGTGAACTCACCTTATCCGAAGTCGAAACATTGCTTAAAGAGGGCGTGACATATGCCCAATCCGTCGCACGACCAAGTTCCATTGCAGTAGTCGATTTTGGCGGGAATCTGCGAGGCGCATTGCGCCCTGACAAGGGCCGCATCGCGAACATTCTGATCGCGGAAAAGTAAAGCTTGGACTGCCGTTGCGTTCCAGCGTCCGACAGACATGGTGCGCGACGTGATGATCCTGCCCGCCTTCAGTGGACATCTGGTTAAGCGACTTGTTGTGCCTCAAACGCTTCTGGGCTGAGGTAGCCGTTGGCGCTATGTCGGCGAGTTCGATTGTAATCTACCTCGATATATTCAAAGACAGTTTCTCGCATGAGCTGCCGAGTGGGGAAGCGCTCGCCATGGATCGCTTCAACCTTCAGGGTATGAAAGAAGCTCTCCGCGCAAGCATTGTCGTAACAGTTGCCGGTGCCGCTCATACTGCATAGCAAGCCGTGCCGGTCGAGCAAGGCCCGGTAAACGGCAGAGCAGTACTGGCTGCCACGATCTGAATGCACGATAACGCCACGCGGCTTATGGCAGCGCCACAGCGCCATCTGGAGCGCGTCGCACACCAACTTTGCGGTCATACGCTCTGACATCGCCCAGCCCACCACGCGACGTGAGTAGAGATCGATGACCGTGGCCAGGTAAAGCCAGCCTTCATCGGTCCACAAGTAGGTAATCCATTGATGAGGTGCGCACCCTGACCCGGCTGCGTATCGATGCGATACCGTTTCGGGATCCGCACTTGGTTGAACCAGATGTCCAAGTTCGATTCCGTCCAGGAGAAGCCCATCTTCTGATACGGATTCGAAAATTCGAGTCCGGGGGCGTCCCGCCGGCACGTAAAAGAGACTGGCCCCCTCCGCGCCACGCGTCGGATCCGTCGTCGCCACCACCCAATACCCGAGATGCCCTTTGAGCGCATGGCTACGGAATTGATCTGCCTTCACGACCTACCAGGGTCGACCCAGTTCAAAACACCCTAAGCGCGGTCGGTCCGATACAATTCAGCGTATAAGTCACGTTGCCCCGATGCGGCGGATGGCGATTCATCCCGCGGCCGCGCGACGTGTGCCAGGGTGATATCTAAATTGTGAGACTACCTAAGGAGAGACCGGCATGACCTTCGCGAATGTCGCCACCGACCTCGCCGAACTCGATGCACTGGACGTTCTGGTGGTGGTCGATAATGAAACGGATACGCTGTCGAGCGTCAATGAGGGCATTCCGCAAATTCCAGAGGCCGTGCACCTCGCTGCGCGCATGCCCTCACAGCGGGTTCAGGATGGGCACGAATGCAAAGTGGTGTTCGATCATTTGTGCTGCGCATGTCATGGGTTATCCGTGCTCCTGACCGGTCGACGTGGCGCAGAAACACACCGCATTCTGTTCGATGTCGGTCCCTATCCCGCGGTGTGGTTGGAAAATGCGCGACATCTCGATCTTGATCTCGCGAGTATTGAATGTGTGTTTCTCTCCCACTGGCACTTCGATCACAGCGGCGGTTTCCCGGAGGTCGTCGCGGCTATCGCGGCCGCGCGCCGAAGTGCCGGTCAAGCTGCGCCTCTGGTGGTGGATCTCCATCCTGACCGCCCCGATCAACGAGGGTTGATGACGGCCAACGGTACATTGATTCTGTTACCGGTTGAACCGACTTTCGCGGCGATCGAAGCCGCGGGCGGTCAAGTGATTAAAGCCGCCGACGCGCACTTGTTAGGTGGCGGTTTCTTTTTCAGCAGCGGCGCGATTCCGCGCGTCACTGCCTATGAAACAGGCCTCGCGGGTCATCACTCGATTCGCGGCGAACGACTGGAAGCGGACCCACTAATCATGGACGAACGTTTCGTTGCCGCGCGCGTGCGAGGCCGCGGAGTCAGTGTTTTTTCGGCGTGCTCGCACGCCGGGATCGTGAATGCGTGCCTGGACGCAAAGGACACCTTTCCTGGGACGCCAATCGATCTGGTGCTCGGAGGCTATCATCTAGCCGGAAAGATCATGGAGCAGCGGATCGACGATACCGTGCGGGATCTTGCGACCCGCATCAATCCGCAGATCGTCGCGCCTGGTCATTGCACTGGATGGCGCGCGAAGGTCGAATTAGCGAAGGCTTTCGCACCGGCTTGCTACGCGCCGAGCGTCGTGGGGACTTTGTACCGACTCGCCGCATCGGTCTGAGTTACCGGTGAAGAACCTCAGCAATTCGTCACTAGGACACGATGGAAACTGGTCTTTTTGCAAAATTCAAGACCGTGCAATGTCATGGATGGACGCTATTCTTGATGGTCTGCGGTAGCGCATCCTGCGGCTAAACGATGAATGTCCCAGAAGATCATATGGTCAAGCACCGTGAACGAATCCGCGCCGCCTAACTCGCCGACCGTGATGCGCAAGTTGACCGCCATCTTAAGCGCGGATGTCAAAGGGTATAGTCGCCTGATGAGTGTGGATGAGGTGACGACGATTCGCCGGTTGGCGGACTATCGGTCACGGATCACGCTGCTCATCGAGAACTATCGCGGACGCGTTATCGACTCGCCGGGCGATAACTTACTGGCGGATTTCGGCAGCGCAGTCGATGCGCTGCAAAGTGCGGTGGATATTCAGCGCGAACTTAAATTGCAGAACGATCCGCTCGCCGTGGCCGAGCGCATGGAATATCGAATTGGGATTAATGTGGGGGATGTCATCGTTGAGGGTGAGCGCATTTATGGTGATGGGGTCAATATCGCCGCGCGGCTCGAAGCGTTAGCCGAGGGTGGTGGAATTTGTGTTTCGAGCGCAGTGCACGAACAGGTTGAGAACAAGTTGCCGCTGCAATTTCTCGACCTCGGCGAGCAGACGTTTAAAAACATCGCGCGCCCTATCCGTGCCTTCCGGGTGGTCACCGAATCCACAAATTTATCGGCGGCCGCGGCCCCGGCCGAACTTCCAGCGGCGCCGCTGGTGATGCCGGACAAGCCCTCGATAGTAGTCCTGCCTTTTTTAAACTCGAGCGGCGATCCGGAGCAGGAATATTTCAGTGACGGCATCAGCGAGGATCTGATCACCGATCTCTCAAAAATCTCCGGCCTATTTGTCATTTCGCGTAATTCCGCGTTCCAGTACAAGGGGACAGCCACGCGACCCGACACCATCAGTAAAGAGCTTGGCGTGCGTTATCTGCTGGAAGGCAGCGTGCGCAAGGCGAATAAGCGCGTACGGATCACCGCGCAGCTGAGCGAGGCCGCGACGAGCTATCAACTGTGGTCTGAGCGCTATGACCGTGAGCTGGAGGATGTGTTTGCCGTGCAGGACGAGGTGACGCAGAAGATTGTCGCCGCGTTACAGGTCACCTTGACGCAGGGCGAGCAAGCGAGCATCGGTAACGCACCGACGAGCAATCTCGAGGCGTACGATTGTTTCCTGCGCGGTCTTGAGCGGCACGGGCAGCGCGCGCGTAATGCCAACCTGCAAGCCAGACAGTTATTCGAGCGCGCGCTGGCGCTCGATCCACGCTTTGCCGCGGCGTGCGCGATGCTCGGGCGGACCTACCTCACCGCGTCGGCGTTTCAGTGGGAAGACCGTGACCAGGCTAGCGCACAATTGTTTAGTCTCGCCGCGCGCGCAGTGGCGCTTGACGACACTTTATCAATCGCGTTTGAGACGCTCGCCTACGCCCATCTCGGGGCCAAGGAGCATGCCCAGGCCATTGTCGCCGCGCAACGCGCCGTTGAGCTCGACCCAAATTCGGCGGATGCGCTGGACACACTCGGCGAAATTCTGTGCTTCGCCGGTCGCGCGCACGAGGCGCTGCCCTATATTGAACAGGCGATGCGACTGAATCCACGCTATCCCCCGTCGTATCTGTGGGGGCTGGGTCAAGCGTATTACTTTATCGGCCGCACGGAGGAAGCGATCGCGACGTTCAAGCGCGTCATCACGCGTAATCCGGATCACGTCACGGCGCATTTCATGCTGGCGGTGATCCATAGCGAAGCGGGACGCGGCGACGCCGCCCGCGCCGCATACCGTGAAATTCTCCGCATCAGTCCGCACTTCACACTCGCGAATGTGCGAGAGCGCTTCCCGTATGAAAATCAGGACACCGTTGCGCGAATCGTCACTGCCTTACAGGAGGCGGTGCATTAGCTATTGCGCCAGGTCATTCATTCCGCGCGCAGCGCGGCGTTACAATGCCGGGGTGTCCTGGCCATACTCCGGGCACAACGGGCGAGACCAATAAAGAAATGGCATAGCGCCAGCCGCGCCATCCAGCGCCACATCAAGGAGACCTTTTCTCATGCCGACCAAGCAGCCGACGATCATTTACACCCTCACTGATGAAGCACCGTTCCTGGCGACTTGCGCGTTTTTGCCGATCATCCGCACCTTTACGCAGCCTGCGGGCATCAATATCGCCACCAGTGACATCTCCTTGGCGGCGCGCGTGTTGGCCGAGTTCCCGGAAACGCTGACCGACCTGCAAAAAGTTCCCGACAACCTGACCGAACTTGGCCGGCTCACCCTGGAGCCTGACACCAACATTATCAAGCTGCCGAACATCAGCGCCTCAGTGCACCAGCTGATCAGCGTTATCGAGGAGCTCCAGGCCAAGGGCTACCAGATTCCCGACTACCCCGAAGATCCGAAGACCGACGCCGACAAGGCGATCCGCAACCGCTATTCCAAGTGCCTGGGCAGTGCGGTGAACCCGGTGTTGCGCGAAGGGAATTCCGATCGTCGCGCGCCCGGCGCCGTTAAACAGTACGCGCGCAGGAACCCACACAGCATGGGCGAGTGGAGTCAAGCCTCGCGCACCCATGTGGCCACCATGCGGAGCGGTGATTTCTATAACGGCGAAAAATCGATGACGCTCGACAAGGCACGCGACGTGCGTATGGAACTCGTCACGCCAGACGGCAAGAGCCTGGTGCTGAAGCCGAAGGTGAGCCTGCTGGCGGGGGAGGTGATCGACAGCATGTTCATGAGTAAAAAAGCGCTGTGCGATTTCTATGAGTACGAAATGGAAGATGCGCGTAAAACGGGCGTGATGTTCTCGCTGCATGTGAAGGCGACAATGATGAAAGTGTCGCATCCCATTGTCTTTGGCCACGCAGTGCGCATCTTCTACAAAGAGGCTTTTGAGAAACACGGTAAATTATTCGACGAACTTGGCGTGAATGTGAACAACGGCATGGTTAATCTGTACGACAAGATAGCCACCTTGCCGAGTTCCAAGCGCGATGAAATTGCCCGCGATTTGCACGCCTGCCACGAGCATCGGCCGGAACTGGCGATGGTGGATTCCGCCAAGGGCATCACCAACCTGCATGCCCCGAACGACATCATCGTGGACGCCTCCATGCCTGCGATGATCCGCATCGGCGGCAAGATGTGGGGTGCCGATGGACGGCCGAAAGATACCAAGGCGGTGATCCCCGAGAGCACCTTTGCCCGCATCTACCAGGAGATGATCAATTTCTGCAAGACCAACGGCAACTTCGATCCAGTGACCATGGGCACAGTGCCCAATGTGGGGCTAATGGCGCAGCAGGCCGAAGAATACGGTTCGCACGATAAGACCTTTGAGGTGCCTGCGGCAGGCGAAGCGCGCATTATCGACATCGCCACCGGCGAAGTCCTGCTGGTGGAGCAGGTGGAAGCCGGCGACATCTGGCGAATGTGTCAGGTCAAAGACGCACCCATTCGGGATTGGGTGAAGTTAGCGGTAACCCGCGCGCGCAATTCCGGGATGCCGGCCGTGTTCTGGCTTGATCCCTACCGCCCGCACGAAAACGAGCTGATCAAGAAAGTACAGACCTACCTGAAGGATCACGATACTCACGGCCTGGACATTCAAATCATGTCGCAGGTGCGCGCGATGCGCTACACCCTGGAGCGCGTGGTGCGTGGGCTGGATACCATCTCTGTTACCGGCAATATCCTGCGCGACTACCTCACTGATCTGTTTCCCATCATGGAACTGGGCACCAGCGCCAAGATGCTGTCCATTGTGCCCCTGATGGCGGGCGGTGGCATGTACGAGACCGGCGCCGGCGGGTCGGCCCCCAAGCATGTAAAGCAATTGCTGGAAGAAAATCACCTGCGCTGGGATTCGCTGGGCGAGTTCCTGGCGCTCGCGGCGTCGCTGGAAGAACTGGGTATCAAAACTGGCAATCACCAGGCCAAGCTGCTGGCCAAAACGTTGGACGCGGCCACCGGCAAGCTGCTGGAGAACAATAAAAACCCTTCACCGATCACCGGCAAGCTGGATAACCGCGGCAGCCAGTTCTATCTCGCCATGTACTGGGCGCAGGAGCTGGCAGCACAAACCGAAGATGCCGCGCTCCAGGCGCATTTCGCGCCATTGGCCACGCGACTGACTGAAAGCGAGCAGACCATCGTGCAGGAATTCTCTGCCGTGCAGGGCCAGCCAGTGGATATTGGCGGCTATTACCTCGCCGAGCATGACAAGTGCCAGGCGGTGATGCGGCCGAGCGCTACATTTAATGCGGCACTGGCGGCGATGTCTGGCTGAGCGGGCGCTCCTCCTGCTCATCCTTATTGCATGACTGAACGTTCACTACGTCTGGTATTTTCCACGCAAAAAGGCGTCTTTTTGCTGGAGATGACGGTCTAGCGATGCCGTATGTTCCGCTCGGCCGGGCCGCCGATGTCCCGCCCAACTCGGTGCGGCAAATTGTGCTGGAAGGACGGCCGCCGATCGCGCTTTATCATCTCGTGGACGGCTTCTTCGCGACGGACGATCTCTGCTCGCATGGCGAAGCCAGTCTCGCAGAGGGAGATATCGAAGATGGCGAGATCGTGTGCCCTTTCCATCTTGGAAAATTCGATATTCGCTCTGGTATGCCGACTGCCGCGCCGTGCCAGGTGGCGATCAAGGCCTATCCGGTCGTGCTCGACGAAAACGGTAATCTTTATATTGAGATGTCTTGACAGGCGTTTGCGGGCAACACTTCAAGGCGACTCGCGCAGACGATTTAGTTCCACAACATCTCCGCGGCGCGCGGCATCACGAATGCGGCGAGTCAACTTCGGTGAGTGAAATCGACTGGTCACCTCGACCGTCATCCGACCAGCGCGCTTGAATGTTAGCAACAGCGAAAATCGTTTGCCCATGGTGAGTGGGACCGTTAATCCCGTGAGCTCAATATAGTAACCATGTCGGCTCAACTCGAAGGAGTCACCGCCTGCAGGAATCTCAATCACCTGGAGTGTACGGAGCTTGGGTTGTCCATTGACCTGGGTCACCAGGCGTAAGGCGTGCCCGCTGGCGAGAGGGGTACGGGCGTCCAGCAATTGATCGGCGGCGGTGCCACGATTGCGAAACTCGAAGAAGACTTGTGCTGCGTGCGCGTTGCCGATTGCGCTTGCCGCCCAGGGATCCGTAACTTGAAGATCTCCTTGCGTAAAGACCTCAGCCTCATCTTCGAGCGCAGAAATTTCCTGCGCGAAACTCGGCACCAATACACCCAACAATGCAAGCGTGAAAATGCTCTGGCGCAGAGCGATTTCGATGAGCTTAAGCGACGCGGTGCACACGTCGTAACGTGTTTCATCCCATCGCAGCGCAAACTTTAATTCGCTCATACGCTTTCGCCCGTCGTTCCGCGGTCTAGTTGGTGTTTCGAAATAACGGAGCCCAAATACCGGCCACCGTGCCGAACGCTACCCGAAGAGAAGACTGCTCTACGCTAATTCATCCATGAATCGCGCAGTTGCCGCCCCCGCTGCGCTGTTTGCCACCCATGGCTCGCTGGCGCGGGAGGCTGCTCCGACCAGTCTCCGCTTTCTGTGGCTTTCCACGTGGGAGGCATTTGTACTCGGTTACTTAGGCTCAATCGCCTGGATGCAGTCGCACGATCATATTGTTGGCGTGCTCGTTGCCGTAGATCGCTGGATCGCGCTTGCCGATCGGCAGGTTGGCGTAGGTGGTCCACAGATCACCGGTTTCATGATCAATCTCGATCATGCGTAGAAAGGCTTCTTTGCGTGGCAGGGGATAGTGGCGCCAGCGTGTGGTATCAATATCGAAGCGGTAAATGCGATCGGAGTTTGTGGTGCCCACCCACACGGCACGGCGCTTGCTGTCGAGCGTGATCGAGTAGGAAGCGCCAGCGCGATCCGGCATATCGTAGCGCGCCACTTCTACGCCCTGCTTAGTATCGAACTTCAGCAGCTGACCTTCGCCATAAAGCGGAACCCACAGCGTGCCGTCGTCCTCAATGGCCATGCGGCGCGGCGCGGCGCCACGTGGAAACGGCACGATCTTTTCGACTTTCTCAGTTTCCACATTGAACGAGCCAAGGGAACCATGCAGTTGGGTCCACCACACACGCTTGAGTGAGGGATCCATGGCCGCTCCATAAATAAACACATGAAACTGTTCCTCACCCTCTGGCAACGGCATCGGGAAACGTTTCACCTGGCTGGATTTGACGTCCACACTCCATAATTCATTGATTCCGACGAGTGTCAGCCACAGCCGGCCATGCGCATCAAACTGTACCTGTCGTTTGCCGTTGATGGCCGTGTCATGCGTAATCGCAAATTTCACACCCGCCGGTGGTGGATACACCTTCCACTCATGGCTTTGGGTGTTGAAGCGCCCGACCGAGTAACTTTCCTCCAGCGGGACCCACAAATTGCCGTCGGCGTCGGCGTTCAAGGTATGCGGACCCTGCGGCCCGTCGCCGGGCACATCGAACCATTCGACTGTGCCACTCATAGGATCCAAGGCGCCCAACCGATCTGCATCGAGTTCCACGAACCAAACTTTTCTGGAACCTGGTGCGATGCTGACTTCCCGGGTCCAGCCGAAAGTGGGTAACGCATATTCCTCGACCACGGTCTGGGCGGTCACTCCGTATTCGCCCAAGCGCTCGATATCGTGGTAATCCGTATAGTTATCGAAACTGGTCGGGTAGTTCTTGGCGAGGAAAGGCACCACGCGTTCCATGTCCCGCGGCAGGAAGAAACTGGTCTCCGGTGCCGTCGCCATTTTGTAATCCGGGCTTTCTTCAGTGAGTCCCCAGCGCAAATGCATATCCCCAGAAGGTCCAATCCGCAGGGCCTGTGCACGCATGAACTGCACGATCGCCTCCCACGCAGCGGTGCGCGTGGCCAACGGCTGTCCGGCCAAGCTCTGCGCAAAGCGCTTAACGCGTGCCGCGCCTAGTTGGTGGCAGCCCGCGCATTCGTTGATCAAAATATGAAAGTCGCGGTCACCTGGCGTCCCGGGGATCCACGCCGAGGCGGGCACTTGGTCGGCAACATTGGTGAGTGTCGTCATCGTCAGTTTGAGTTGCGTGATCCCCGCGAGTTGGGTGACTTCGCGCGCGCTTTCCTGCCAACCGATGCGGAAGCTCGTGACTTTAATCTGCGCGGGATCCGCGTCTTTCAAAGTCGCGCTGAATCTGCCGTCCTTAACGGAAAACACGCTGGTGGTCAGCGGGGCGACGGCGGCGCCGGAGAGCGTCAGCCGGACATAGGGCAGAGGTGTGCCCTGCGCATCGACCACGGTCCCCGCAACTGTCAGCGGCGCGCCGTGCGCGGACGGCGCCAGCAACAACGCAAGCGCAAGGTGGGAAGAGAACAACCACGAACGCATGCGAGAGACCTCGAATTTCAGGTAGGCGTTAATCGCGATTCACCATCTCCACCACCGAGTTATAGAGATGGCGCGGGGCCATTTCGCCGTCGCACAGAATCGTTGAAGTGATCGCACCAGACTCCAGACCGACCTGGGTTGCGTCCAACGTCACAGTGTCCTCGCGGAAGGCATCGCGCAGCAAGGTCTTGCCGTGTTCGTTGGCAATCAAATCGCTGGGCTTTTGTGCATCCACAAAGTTGATGCTGCCAATCCAGCGCGTTTTGTTGACTGAGATCGGCCAGAACTCGTGACCGTAGTAGCCACCGACAAACGGATCTACCAGCATGTTCGGGAAAAACCCGTGGCAGTCGAAAGCGTAGAACGGGTCCTGATCTGGATTCACGCCAGGATAAGCCTTCGTCGAGTCACCGCCGCCAGAGGCATACCAGCTCGAGCCGCGCTGGCGCACCCATTTTTCGACTTCCGGAGGTGTGAAATCTGGCGAGACCATGAAAGTCACTGAGCGATTCCCATCGGGGAAGATACGGATTGAAGTCGGGCGACAGTTCGGGTTCAACGGGCCGTTGAACGCTTCAGGCAAAGTCGAGGCATGCACGGTGTTGACATGGTAGCCCTCCTGGAAGGCGTCAACGGCGACTTTCCAGTTGACGTCCACGGTGGCGGTCCAAATTCCGCGTTTGCGGATCCGTTCGAACGGAAAGTCTTTTAACAACTCAGCATGCGGTTTGATCTGTTCCAACAAAGTCTGGCGCGGCGCAGGATCCACGTTGATGAATATGAAGTCCTTCCACACCGCGCAATGCACAGGCTTCAAGCCGCGCTCGGCTTTGTTCAGATTGCAAAATTGATTTTCATCCGGCACCGATTTGAGCGTCCCGTCGGGGTTGTACACCCAACCGTGGAAACGACACGCGAAGTAGCGACGATGCGACGTGTCCCAGGTTTGAGGGTCGTCCCAGGCCACGGTGGTGCCACGGTGCTGGCAGGTGTTGTAGTGCGCGCGGATCTCGCCGTGTTGATCCCGACAGATGATGAATGAGGGGTAGGTCCCCTCTTTCTTGGTGCGCACCGCTTCGATGGTCTGCGTGAAATAATCTCCCGGCTTCGGGATCCGCTCGGCGCGTCCTACATAGAGCCACATGCGTTTGAAGATTTTCGCGCGTTCGGCCTCGAAAAATTCCTCAGAAATATACGGTTCAATGGGTAGTGGTCCCATGTCTACCTGCGGATAACGTTCGGAGATCGGCCGACGGTTGGCCCAGTCCGGCAGTCGTTTGGCGCGCGATTCTCTGGTTTCGATCGGGTTCGCACTCATGTCGGGCTCCTGGGATTCAAGTTAGTTATCGAGGATTTTGACGGGATCGTTCGGCGAGAGGATCCGTAACCGGTCATGCACAATCGCGTTTGGGACGTCCGGTGCCCGATAGATTTCCACTGCCGGCACCACCTCCATCAACATGAGCCCGAGCTGGAGCAAGCGCGCTGCCGGGCGCGGCATCGCATCCAGCGAGAATTGATCGATGTAATCGCACAGGGCATCCATGCGCGGGAAAATCGTTTGGTAATAGTCTTCCAGTTCGGGCAGCGAACGCTGCACACGGAATTGATTTCGCGCGCGTTCCGAGGGCAGCGCCCAGTCGGCCGCAAAGCGTTCCAGATCGACAAATTCGGGGGGCAACATAGACATGGCGGCGTGCACCTACAGTGACTACGAAGGTTAAGAGAGCCGACGGTAGTTTCTCCTGAGCAAGGTTGTCAACATAGGACGCGTCCGACCACCCACCGCCTGCGCGGCCTCAGGGATTTGCACTTGCCGTGAACGCCGGTTGCTAATACTCTGACGTGGACCGTCTCACGGCAGATTTCGCTATGTTTGAATTACCCCCTGGCTTCTCCGAACTGTCGCGCTTCGTCCCCACCTGGACGCATGCAACCGAGCATGCGCGCAACGCTTTTCGGACTCAACAGCCGCTCGCGCGCTTGCAGGAATTCTACGATGCGCTTATGCCGCAATTGGAGGGGATCACCTTGTATTTGAATGAACTGCCGTTAGATGCGTTGCCCCGTGCCGCGGCGAATTTGCTGGAGCTGGCGTTGATGACGATGGAGGTGGCGCCCGCCATCGAGTACTACCAGCGTCCCGACGTACCCGACGCGGTCGCTTATGAGAAGTATCAAATCTTCCCTGTCACACCACGTTATCGCGTGATTGACCCACGCGCGTAACCAGCGCGAAATTCAATCCAACATCATTGAGGAGGATAGCCATGGGCCGTGAAGAAAAATTGGATCTGGCGTCGAGCACGCGCAATTACCGCGCGCGTTATCCCGAGATGTCGACTGGCCCGGTCTCCGTCGAGCCCTACCTCTCGGACGCGTATTTCGCGCGCGAACGCGACACGATCTTCCGCCGCATGTGGCTGCTGGCTGGACGCACAGAGAAATTGGGGCGTCCCGGCGACTTTTATGTGCGAGTGTTCGAAGTTCTCAACGCCAATCTCATCATAGTGCGCGGCACGGATAACCGCGTGCGGGCGTTCCATAACGTGTGCCGGCACCGTGGCACCGCGCTTGCGGCGGGCGCGGGTCATTGCAAATATTTCACCTGCAAATTTCATGGCTGGGTTTACGATACCGAGGGCAAGAATCGGCACGTCGCCGATGAATCGCAGTTCTTTGATCTCGATAAATCGAAGATCAATCTGCAGAAAGTGCATTGCGAGGTTTGGAAGGGCTTCGTGTTCGTAAACTTCGATGAGCAGCCGCGCGAGACACTCGCCGAGCAGCTCGCCGAAACCGGCATCCAGCTGGCCGCGTTTCCGTTCGAAGAGATGCTCGTGGCGGGTCATTGGGGCGCAACCCTGAAAGCCAACTGGAAGCTGTTCATCGACGCCTTTCAAGAGGGTTATCATGTTGCCACGGTGCACTCGGCCACGATCAACACCTATTACACCGGCAAGGCGAATCCATATTGCCGACCTTCCTCGGTGCGCCTCTACAAACGCAACCGAGCGTTGACGATCCCCTTCAATCCCGAGTTCCAAATTCATCGCTCGGAAGAATTCGCCATCAAGATGGGTGAGTCTTTGAGCCAGGGCGAGGCGGGACTCAGCAAGAATTTCCCCGGTACCAATCCGGAAAATGACGATCATTTCTCGTTCGACATCAATGGAATTTTCCCGAACTTCCTGCTCGATACCTCGCTCGGCTTCTTTTTTATTCACGAATTTTGGCCCCTCGATGCGAACACCACCCGCTGGGAAGCGACTATGCATTTCCCCGCGCCGGCCAACGCTGGTGCACTAATTGGGCAAACTCAGTCTTTGAGTTTGTTGCGTGACGCATTCCGCGAAGACATTGCCACCAGCGAGAGTTCGCAAGCGGGGATGCGTTCCGGTGCGCTCAAGGAAATCAATTTCTCCGATCCCGAGATCACCTGTCGCCATCAATTTGACGTGGTGAACCGCTTGGTTAATGGAGAGTGGTGAGGTGAAAAGAGAAGCGTTGGATGGCAAACCCGGCGCCGCCTGCGCAGCCACCCCGCGCCGCGCTTAACGCTAGCGCGCAGCCTCGCGACAGCAGGCAGACGGGCACCCAAACAATCCACGATCCCGCGCTGCAGCTTGCGCCAGCGTTTTCGCTTTGCTAGTTTAACTAGGAGTGATTTTATCTGAGTTAAACAAATGGCACTCTATAGCGCAAGTGTGGAATACGGTCTGCACTGCCTCCTCTATCTCGCGGATGCGTCCAGCACCGCGAAAGTCAGCAGCCTTGATCTCGCCGAGATTCAGGGTATCTCGCCGTCTTATGTTGCAAAGCTATTCACTCAACTGAAGAACGCAGGCCTGGTGACCGCGCTCGAGGGTGCGCAGGGTGGCTATCGTCTCGCGCGCCGTGCAGAAGACATCACGGTGTTGAGTGTGATTGAGGCGCTGGAGGGCGCCAAGCCGCTATTCCAGTGCAGAGAAATCCGGCGCAACTGCGCGCTATTTCGCGGATCTCCTCCGACCTGGGCGACCAAAGGTTTGTGTGGCATTCACCAAGTGATGCTGGAAGCAGAGACAGCAATGAAGCGCAGCCTTGCCGGGCACAGCTTAGCTGAACTGGCGCAGGGCGTCGCCCATAAAATGCCCAAAACTTTTTCTATTGAAATGAACGCTTGGTTCGAAAATCGTCAAGCATCGAAGTCGCGTCGACGCGCAAATTAACCACACAGGAGCAGAGTATGAAGCAAATAGTGATCGTCGGCGGCGGGTTTGCCGGCATGTGGGCCGCGCTGGTGGCAGCGCGGGAAATTGCTAGAAGCACTGAGCAAGTCGGGATCACCTTGATATCGCGCGACGACCATCTCACGGTGCGACCGCGACTCTACGAAGTGTTCACAGAGAAGTTTCGCGCGCCATTTGCACCGGTACTCTCACCGCTTGGAGTTCGGTTGAAGATCGGCAACGTAAGCGCAATCGACCACCAGGACCGCACGGTCCACGTGACGGGCAGCGGGGGTGAGCGGGAACCACTTAAATATGATCGCTTGGTGCTTGCCGCAGGCAGCGAGCAGCGCCCCCTGGAAATTCCGGGCGCGGAGTTCACGCACAGTATCGATACCTTCGTGGCCGCTCAGGCCTTCGACCAACACCTGCGCGAAGTTCTCCGCGCGCCCGCCCGGCCCGGCGCCCTAACATTCGTGATCGTGGGCGCTGGATTCACCGGCATCGAATTGGCGACCGAAATGCGCAATCGCATTCGCGTGCACAGTGATGCAGAGACTGCGCAGAAGGCTCGCGTGCTGTTGATTGAACGCGACAGCGTGGTCGGCCCCGATCTCGGCGCCAATCCACGCCCGCACGTGGAGGCCGCGCTCAGCGAGACACGAGTTGAAACGTATCTTGGGGCCGGCATTGCGAAGATTGAGCAGGACGCGATTACGCTCTTGAGCGGCGCGCGAATTGAAACTGCGACGGTGATCGTCGCCGCCGGTCTGCGCGCAAATCCCCTCGGATCAGCCCTGAATTCAGAGCTGGACCGGCAAGGCCGCCTCGTCGTTGACGAGAATTTACGAGTCAAGGGAGCGCCTGGCGTGTTCGCGGCGGGCGATATCGCGCACGCTAAAACCGATGACAGCCATGTCGCGTTGATGTCCTGTCAGCACGCGGTCCCCATGGGCAAGTTCGCGGGTTACAACGTAGCGCATGATCTGATCGGGACGCCGCTGCGTGCCTACGGGCAACCGGTCTATGTCACGTGCCTGGACCTCGGTGAAGCCGGCGCGTTGCTCACGCAAGGCTGGGATCGCGTGCCCGAAATGTCCGGCGCGGAGGGCAAAAAGCTCAAACAGATGATTAACACCCAATGGATCTACCCACCAACGGGGACGCGCGACGCGATCTTGGCGGCGGCCGATATCGATGCGCCGTGGCCACCGGCGATTTGAGCGCAAGAACGTCGAATCCACATACAAAGGATGAATCTCATGTTCAGGAAATACGTACTGGCGGCGCTCTGCGCGCCGCTCATGTCATTCGCAGTGCTAGCCGATTCCGCCACTCCGCAACGGGAAACGATAACCCCGGTATTCCGGCACGAGATTTCGAATATCCCCGGCAAAAGCTTGCTCAGTGTCGTGGTGAACTATGCCCCCGGTGCCAGCTCTGTTTCGCATAGCCATGCGGCGTCGGCGTTCATCTACGTCTATGTGCTTACCGGTGAGATTCGCAGCCAGGTGGGCGATGCGCCGCCTAAGGTGTACCGGGCCGGCGAGAGCTTCTTCGAAGAGCCTGGCGAAAAACATCGAGTCAGCGAAAACGCGAGCACCTCGAACCCGGCGAGTTTACTGACGACCTTTGTCGTGGACTCCAATGAGACTGCGTTAACTACGCCTGACAAGCAGTGAGTTTGCGGGTAGGCCTCATCGCTGCGAACAGAAAGACGCTATGCACACGCACGTGATATATAGGGACATGCCTTAAAAGCGGAAAAAACCGAGGGGGACAAATCGCATGAACGCTTCGGAGCACGCGCGACAATGGACCGAGACCGACACTGTCCCCTATTGGGTGTTCACTGATCCGGCGGTATTCGAACGCGAGCAGGCACGCATTTACCGCGGACCTACCTGGCACTTCCTGGCCCTCGCGGATGAAATTAAGAAGCCGGGAGATTTCAAAGCGACCTATATCGGCACCACGCCAGTCGTCGTCACACAAACGGCTGCCGGTAAACTCGCCGCGTGGATTAACCGCTGCGCGCATCGGGGCGCCCTGGTGTGTCGTCAATTGCGCGGCAACGCCCGCAGCCACACCTGTGTCTATCATCAATGGGCTTACACCCAGGAAGGTCAGTTACGCGGCGTGCCCTTTCGCGGCGGCTTGAATGCCCAAACCGGCATGCCGGCCGATTTTGATTTGGCGGCACACGCTTTGCCGCCAGTGCGCGTTGAGCTATGTCATGGTTTGGTGTTTGGAACTCTGGATGCGACTGCAGAATCGTTCAGCGATTATCTGGGGCCGGAAATGCTGCCGTGGCTCGCACGTATTTTCCATAAGCCCGTTGAATACCTCGGCTGCACACGCCAATACGC
Organism: Klebsiella pneumoniae; assembly: GCA_945861225.1. Classification (GTDB taxonomy): domain Bacteria; phylum Pseudomonadota; class Gammaproteobacteria; genus CAIKBL01. The sequence continues at coordinate 18,340 of CAMATU010000008.1, read as the reverse complement.
GAAATCGAACTGGAAGCTCTATTACGAAAATGTGAAAGATCCCTATCACGCGAGCCTGCTCCATTTATTTCACACCACCTTCAATATTTATCGCTCTAACATGCAAGGCCGCTCGATCATTGATGCTCGCCATGGCCTGCATTCGATTATCACCAGCACCCCGCGCACCGACGACGCCACTGCCGACGCGTACAAACAGGCTGGCATCGCGACCTACCAAGAGCAGGTTAAGCTCAATGATCCGAGCATGCTCGAAGTACGTCAGGAATTCGCAGAGCAGACCAGCAATCATATTCAAACCCTGTTTCCGAGCACCGTCATTCAACAAATCCACAACACGCTCGCTGTGCGCCAGGTGCTGCCGAAGAAGGTGGATGAATTTGAATTGGTCTTTCATTTCTTTGGCTATGCGGACGACGATCCTGAACTGCGGGCGTTACGTCACAAGCAAGCGAATCTGGCGGGTCCGGCGGGCTATATTTCCATGGAAGATACCGAGGCCACAGAACTGGTACAACGCGGAGTCACCTCGGCGCCGCACGAGGCAGCGTCGTATCTCGGCATGGGCGATCCAGCGCTCGATCAACAAACCAGCTTGATCACGGAGCACATGATTCGCAGCTTTTGGAGCGGCTACCGCCACGTGATGGGGTGGGCGTGATGGACGCGCGTGAGTTGTATTTTCGCATTGAGCGGTTGTTCGCTGAGTACTGTGCGTGTCTGGATGAAGATCGGTTAGAGGAGTGGCCCTTACTGTTCATCGAGTCGGGCGAGTACAAAATGATATCGCGCGAGAATTTTGCGCAAGGCTATTCCATTCCACTGGTTTACTTTGATAGCCAGGCAATGATGCGTGATCGTGTTTTCTCATTGCGCAAAGCGAATATTTTTCAGCCCCACCGCTATCGGCATGCACTTTCGGGGGTGCGGTTGACCGGACAAAGCGCGCTGGGCTGCCAGGTGGCGTCTTCGTACATCGTGGTACAAACGCTGAGCGAGGGCGACACGGAGATCTTTCAGGTGGGAAGCTATTACGACGAACTCGTGTTCACCGATGATGGGTTGCAGTTTAAGCAGCGTTTGGTGGTGTACGACACCTCACGCGTGAAAACCTTACTTGCGACACCGGTGTGAGATGGGCGCTAATCTCTAAATCGCCCGCACAGTATGTGAGACAAACGCATGCTTCGGCGCGACATTGGGGATACCGACAGCTGCTATCCCCGTCACCCCGAAATTTGCAGTCAAAGCCGAAGCCCTAGCGAAAGCTGGGGAAATATCCCGAGCGGGATCCCTCTTGTCCTTCTGTCGCCCTTGGGTTCCGGGTCTGCGCGCCCCGGCTTTCGCTCTCAGAGACGACTATTTAATTCCAAACGCGCGTTGCTCGGCACCGCTGCAGGTCTGCTGTTTGTACCGGCGGCATTTGCGGTTACGCTCGGCGCGAGCTTCATCGGCCCCAGTGTCTATCTGAGCTTCGCCGATAGCCCCTTCAAGACTTTGGGCACTCCGGTATTCGTCGAAGATTTTGAAGATGGTGCATTGAATACCCTGGGTGTGTCGACGACGACGCCCGCTATCTTCACGTTAGCCTCAGCGCTCACCGATTCTGTGGATGCCGACGACGGTGCGATCGATGGCAGCGGTATTAGTGGCCGTTTCTAGGTTCAAGCATACGGGGTGCTGACCGAGCGCGCGTGTATCTCCGTGCCAGGCGTACCCGCAGCAATCAGCGTGCGCGCAGCGGCAGGCTCTTCAAACCCACTAGCCGATTATTCGGCATCCATTGCGGCGTGCCGTCGAGCACAAAATTCAGGCCGCTGCGTAACAACTCTTCGAACACAACCTTAAGTTCCAGCCGCGCGAGTGCTGAGCCCAAACAGAAATGCACGCCAGCGCCGAACGCAATATGGCGGTTCGGTGTGCGCGTGACGTCGAATTCAAACGGACGATCAAAGACCAGTTCGTCGTGATTGGCTGACATCTCCCAAAAAGTCACCTTGTCGCCCTCGCGGATAAGCTTCCCGGCGTGCGGGATATCGCGCGTGGCGGTCCGTCGCTTGTAACAGGAGGGGGTGGTCCAGCGAAGGATTTCTTCGACCGCAGTTTTAAGCAGGGCGGGATCCGCGCGTAATTGCTGCCACGCGGCAGGGCGTTCGATCAGCGCCAGCATGCCGCCGCTGATCGCGCGCGTCGTGGTTTCCGCCCCCGCCGGAAACAGCAGACCAAAAAAAGAGCGCAGCTCATGATCGGATAACGTTGAGCCGTCCGCGGCGAACCGCGCATGTACGATGGTTGAGAAAATATCGTCCTGTGGCACGGCGCGCTTCCGTTCGATCAATCCTTGCGCATAGCGACGGATTTTGCGCACGTATTCCTCTGCGATAACCGCCTCCGACGGCGCCTCGATGCCGTGGTCCACCCAGTCTGCGAGCATCAGGCGATCTTCCTCCGGCACGCCCAGCACGATACAAATGGCCTGTGTCGGGATCTCTCGCGCCACCTTTTGCGCGAAATCGAAATGCTCGCCGGCCTGGATGCCTTGCAGCAATTTGCGCGTGCGGGCGCGCAATTCTTCTTCCAGCGCGGCGATTGTTTTGACCGTGAAGCCCTCGTTCACAATCGCCCGCAGGCGACGGTGTAAAGGGTCGTCCGTTTGATTCATCACTTTGCCGGCAGACAGCTCGTCTTTTATTGTGGTCCCGCCCGCCGTACGAGCGCCACCCTTGTCGGAGGAGTACGACACTGGATCCATGATCACTTCATTCACATCCGCGTAACGGCTGAACACCCAGAAGCCTTCGCCATCCGGGGTGACGTTCGTGGGAGGATGCCAATACAGGGGTTCGTGGGCGCGCAGCCAAGTGAAAAACTCATGAGGGAAACCGTGCGCGAAGCTCCGGCTATCAGAGAGATCGAGCAGCGGAGCTTTCATGATGCGCGTCCTTTAGACAGAGAAGCGTGAGGGCAAGGCGCTGTGCCAGATGGTGAGCACAGCGTTGAGTGGGCAACATTAGAGCACCACGCAGAAGTGGATTCCAGCAAATGGGAAGCGGTATGGAATCGCACTTAACTTAACGGGGCAAAGCGTTGAGTTAAGCGCGTTGGTAGGACGGCACTTGAGAGCAAGCAGCCGTTTCTTCACAATCCTCTGTAGGAGCGGCTTTAGCCGCGAACAGTGCTGGATCGCCCACTCGCGGCTAAAGCCGCTCCTACGGTACCAGGAACGAAGTGCGCGTGACTTCTTTGTCACGTGCCTTCGGTTAAGTGCCATTTCAAGCTGTATATACTCGCACAGTCTCGTCGAGACTCTCTTCACACGCGCATCGACCGGAGAAACTGACCATGTCCAGCACCGCCACAATGCACCCGGGCACTTCTCCCGCCGCGTGCGCAACGTTCGACGCCATCATCATTGGTGCAGGGATCTCGGGACTGTATCAACTCTATCGGTTGCGTGAACTTGGACTTTCTGTTCGCGTGTTCGAGGCGGGCACCGGTGTGGGTGGCACGTGGTACTGGAATCGCTATCCCGGCGCGCGTTTTGATTCCGAGAGTTACACCTATGGCTACTCGTTCTCCCAGACATTGCTGGAAGACTGGGAGTGGAGCGAACATTTCGCCGCCCAGCCAGAGACCTTGCGCTATCTGGATTTCGTGGCAGATAAATTCGATCTGCGGCGGGATATCCGTTTCAAATCACGCATCGCGTCGGCAATCTATAATGCCACTGATAATTTCTGGGAGGTCACTACCGAGGCTGGCGATCACGCTCGCGCAAAATATCTGATCACCGCGGTGGGCGTGCTTTCCGCGCCGTATACGCCCGATATTCCCGGGATCGGCGACTTCAACGGTGAATGCTGGCACACCGCGAAATGGCCGCATCATCCAATCGATCTCAGTCACAAACGCGTGGGCGTAATCGGGTCGGGCGCCACGGCAGTTCAGTTGATTACCGAACTCGCCAAGAATGTTGGCCACCTCACCGTCTTTCAACGCACCGCAAACTACTGCGTGCCGCTTAACAATCAACCGATCAAGCCAGCGGAACAGGACGAACTTAAGGCGCGCTACGGCGCAATGTTTGAGCGCTGCCGCGAGACTTTCGGCGCGTTCATCCACGATTTCGATCCCCGCTCGGTTTTCGATGTCACGCCCGAGGAGCGTGAGGCGATCTACGAGCGCCTCTGGCAGGCACCAGGATTCGGCTTCTGGCTCGGCAATTTTCACGACATCATGACGGACGAAAAAGCCAACGCCACAATCGCCGAGTTCGTGCGCAAGAAAATCCGCGAGCGGGTTAACGATCCGGAAATTGCCGAACGGCTCACCCCCCGCGATCACTGCTTTGGGACCAAGCGCGTGCCGCTCGAGAGCGGCTACTATGAAGCCTACAATCGACCCAATGTGCAGTTGATCGATCTTCATAAGACGCCCATCGAATGTCTCACCGCGAAGGGTATTAAAACGTCAGCGGCTGAGTTCGAATTTGACGTGATTATTTTTGCGACAGGCTTTGATGCGGTGACCGGCGCGCTGACCCGCATGGATATTCGTGGCGAGCAGGGTCAGAGTCTGAAAGACAAATGGCGTGACGGTCCGCGTACGTATCTCGGCCTGCAGATCGCAGGATTCCCGAATCTGTTCACCGTTGTGGGCGCGCATAACGCCGCGAATTTTTGCAATGTGCCGCGCTGCATCGAACAGAACGTGGAATGGGTGACGGAATGCATTCGGTATCTGCGCGAGAACGACATCAAGCGGATTCGTGCCACCGAGGAGGCGGAAGAGCAGTGGCGACAGCACTGCGAAGAAGTGGTCTCCCACACGTTGTTTTCCACCGCGAATTCCTGGTTCATGGGGGCGAACATTCCGGGTAAGAAGCGCACGTTTTTGGCTTATGGTGGCGGCTTACCGCGCTATCGCGAAAAGTGTGAGGAGGTGGCCGCGCAAGGCTACGCCGGTTTTGTTCTCGAACGATCAGCACCGCAAAAGGACGCTAAATGAAGGCAATCGGTTTTATTGGCACGGGGACCATCGGCAGCCCGATGGCTGAACGTTTGATCGATGGTGGGCATCTTCTGCGGGTTTACGATCTCAATCGCGAGGCAACCCGCCCCCACGAGGCTAAGGGCGCACAGCGCGCGGCTTCAATTCAGGAAATTGCCGAAACCTGCGCGACTATTTTCCTGTCGCTACCAGGTCCCAGGCAAATCGAAGAAGTGGTCCTCGGTGAGCACGGGCTACTTGCGCACGCGTTGCCCGCTACGACGATTATCGATTTATCGACGAACGCTATCGCGCTCAACCGGGCGATTGCGACGTCGGCACAGGGTAAGGGGATTCAGTATCTGGATGCGCCCGTGTCCGGCGGCAGAGTGGGCGCTAGCGCCGGCAAACTCGCGATCATGGTGGGCGGTGAACAAGCCGCGTTCGAGGCCATCCGACACCTGCTGGAATGTTTCGGCGAGAATATTTTCTACCTGGGACCGGCTGGTGCCGGTACGCTCACCAAGCTCATTAACAATCAGATTTTTCTGTCCGCGAGTGTGCTGATTCAAGAGGGCTTTGTGCTGGGGGTGAAAGCCGGCATGGACCCGAGCGCAGTGCTGGAAGTGCTCAAGGTGAGTTCAGCGGGATCCTTGTTGGCGCGCGCCTCACTTGTGCTTTCGCGAAAATTTGAGCAAGACGTGTTTGCGCTTGCGATTGCCGCCAAAGACATTGAAGTAGCGCTGGCTTCAGCAGAAGCAGTCGGCGCTGAGATGCCGATGACAGCAGCGGCTTCTGGCGTGTATCAGCGCGCGCTAGCTGCGGGCTTGGGGAAGAATGATTTCTTCGCGACGGTGAAGGTGCTTGAAGCTACCGCTGGTGTCACTTTGCCGGCGCTTCAAAAGCCGCCGCTGAATCGGCCCTAATTCGCGGCATCTGTCGCGTTAATCTCTAACCTATGTGAAGGCGGGAGCCATGCCATTCAATCGAGATTTTTTGCTCTCCTACAAATTTAAAGAATCGCGCCAGACTTACAGCCCGCGTGACGTGATCCTCTACGCGCTGGGGCTTGGTCTCGGTTCACGTCCCACCGATCCGGCGCATCTGCAATACACCTATGAGAGGGAGCTCAAGACGCTGCCGATGATGGCCGTGGTGCTCGCGCATCCAGGGTTTTGGGCGAGCAACCCCGAGTTAGGTATCGACTGGACCAAGATGCTGCATGGCGAACACGGCTTGAGTTTATTTCGACCAATTCCGGTGCAGGGCGAGGTTATTGGCCGCTCGCGCATTACTGAGGTGAGCGATCGCGGCGAAGGTAAGGGCGCGCAGCTGTATTACGAGCGCGATGTGCTCGATGCCGTCAGCGGCGAGCTCATTGCCACCATTCGCCAGACGTTGATGTGCCGCGGCAACGGTGGCTTTGGGGGGCAGGCGGCGACGCCATCTGTCCCACATCAGATTCCTGCGCGCGCGCCGGATCACGTCTCAATCGTCGAGACCTTGCCGCAAATAGCGCTCATCTATCGCCTGTCGGGCGATCTCAATCCCCTGCATGTGGATCCGGCAGTGGCGAAGAAAGGGGGCTTCGAGCAGCCGATTCTGCATGGTCTTGCGACCTTCGGCATCGGCGGCCGTGCGATCCTCGAGAGCGTGTGTGATGCCGATCCCACGCGCCTGAAATCTTTCGACGTGCGATTTACAGCGCCCGTCATGCCGGGCGATACGCTGCGTACCGAGCTGTGGGTGGAGGGCGAGACTGTGTCGGTGCGCACGCGCGCTGTTGAGCGCGACAAGGTCGTCATGGATAACGGCCGCGCGATTATCGGGCCGGCCAGTTGACGACAGCCAGATGATTACGGCGAAAGTCCACCCAATTCTCACGCGTGACGTCACGCAGTGGCATGACGAGGCCGATGTTCTAATCATCGGTTACGGCATTGCTGGCGCCTGCGCGGCGCTGGAGGCACGCCGTGCTGGGGCGCAGGTATTAGTCATTGAACGTGCCAGCGGAGGGGGCGGCGCGAGCGCCGTTTCGTGCGGAATTTTTTATCTCGGCGGCGGCACGCCGGTGCAAGCCGCGTGTGGCTTTGTGGATACGCCGGACAACCTGTACCGCTATCTCGAGGCTAATATCCAACCGTCCAATCGGGATTCCTTGCGCGCCTTTTGTGACGGCAGTGTTGAACATTTCAATTGGCTGGAGGCGCAGGGCATCCCTTTCGAACGGACCGCTTACCACGGCAAGGCGATGTTTCTGATGAGCACCGAATGCTTGATGAGCACCGGCAACGAAGCAGTCTGGCCGTTTCGCGATATCGCGACACCCGTCATGCGGGGCCATGCGGTAGCGGCCGCTGGCGATAGCGCAGGGGGCGCCGCGATGACCGCACTCTTCGCGCAGTGTGAACACGCCGGCGTGCGTGCGCTATATGACGGCCGCGTGACTGACCTCATTACCGACGAGGCGGGAAATGTCGCTGGCGTGCGCCTGCGGCAGGCGGGTACCACGCTCGACATTCGCGCCAACGGTGCGGTCATCATTGCGGCGGGCGGCTTCAGCTTCAATCGCGAAATGGTTAAAGCCCACCTGCCAGCGCTATCCGAAACTGCCGAACCCTTTGGGATTCCTTATAACGACGGCGCGGGGATTCTGCTCGGACAGTCCGTAGGCGGCGCAGTCGAAGATATGAACGGGGTGGTCTGCACGGCATCGTTTTATCCCCCGGCAGATCTCATCAAAGGCGTACTGGTGAATGCGCGTGGCGAGCGCTTCGTCGCGGAGGACAGCTATCATGGTCGCACCGCGTCGCACATCATGTTGCAGCCCGATCAGGTCGCCTATCTCATCGTCGACTCGGAGATTTTCGCTTATCCCGAGCTCGAATTCCCGCATCACACGCTGGTCGATGGTTGGGACACGGTCGGTGAGATGGAAGCGGGATTGAATATTCCAACGGGAGTCTTGCAGCACACGCTTGCGGAGTACAACGCGGACGTCAAGGCTGGTGGCGATGGGAAATTCCACAAGCACACCGACTGGCTGAAACCACTCGACCGCCCGCCGTACGCCGCCTTCGATGTCTCCTGCAGCCGCTCGACCTATCTCTATCTCACGCTCGGTGGCTTGCACACAAACCAGTATGGTGAGGTGCTCGGAAGCTCAGGTCTGCCGCTCGGTGGCCTTTATGCAGTGGGGGGATCGGCGGCGCATCTGCCGCGTAGCGGCATGAGTTACGCAAGCGGATTAAGTCTCGCCACCGGTTCGTTCTTCGGCAGGCAAGCAGGGCGACACGCAGCATTGCGATATGCCAACACTCGCGACAGCCGTTCCACGAATGCCTGAGGAGCTTCCATAGTGTACGCACGGCAACAGGCCCTCGAACGCCCACAGGATCCTTGCTTCGTCATGGCAAAGACCGGTGAGACGGTGACTTATGGAGAGTTTGAAGCGCGGGCCAATCAACTGGCGCAGTTTTTCCGTGCGCATGGTCTGCGCGCCCGCGCGCATTACGCGATTTTCATGGAGAACAATGCGCATTATCTGATCGCGTGTGCCGCTGGCGAGCGTGCTGGTCTTTACTACACGTGCATCAATTCTTATCTGACAGCTGATGAATTGGCGTTCATCGTGAACGACAGCCAGTCGGAGATTGTCGTGACTTCGCGCAATAAGCGCGACATCGCGCTTCAGGCCATGCAGCAGTGTCCTAATGTGCGCGTGCACCTGATGGTGGACGGCACCGGTGATGATGGTCCGTTTATCGATTTCGAGCGCGCCGTGGCGGCTTATCCGATCACCCCCATCGCGGACGAATGTCTGGGCAGGCCCATGCTGTACTCCTCCGGCACGACCGGGCGTCCGAAGGGCATTCTGAAGCCGCTCGCAGATCTCCCTCCCGCAGAGATGTCGCCCTACATGCAATTTTTGAGCGACATCTGGCAGTACCGCGAGGGCATGGTGTATCTGTCACCCGCACCGCTTTATCACTCCGCGCCGCAAACCGCGATTAACCTGGCGCTTCGCAAGGGGCGCGTCAGCATTATCATGGAACGCTTCGACGCGCAGGAATATCTCCAACTCATCGAGCGTTATGGCGTCACCCACAGTCAGCTGGTGCCGACGATGTTCAGTCGATTGCTGAAGCTCCCGCCTGAGTTGCGCAGCGGCTTTGAGCTGACGTCGCTGGAAGCCATCGTGCATGCTGCCGCGCCCTGCCCGGAGCAAGTGAAATACGCGATGATCGCTTGGTGGGGACCGATTGTTCACGAATATTATGGCGCCACCGAGGGGATCGGTTTCACTGCGTGTGACACCATTGAGTGGCTCGCACATCCCGGCACGGTGGGGCGAGTCAGGCTCGGTGAACTGCACATTCTCGATGACGAAATGCAGCCTTGCCCCAACGGCACCCCGGGTACCATTTGGTTCAAGACGGCGACGCCTTTTGAGTACTTCAACGATCCGGGAAAAACCAATGAGGCGCGCTCCGCCGACAGCAGCATGAGTACGGTCTTCGACGTGGGCTACGCCGATGCAGAAGGCTACCTCTATCTGACCGACCGGAAAACTTACATGATCATTTCCGGCGGCGTAAATATCTATCCACAGGAATGCGAAAACCTGCTGATCACCCACCCCAAGGTCACGGACGCAGCGGTGTTCGGCGTGCCGAATTCAGATCTCGGAGAAGAGGTCAAAGCGGTCGTTCAGCTCGAGCCGAACATTGCGGCAAACGCGGCAACAGCGAGCGAGTTGATCGAATTCTGCCGCCAGCACCTCGCGCATATGAAGTGTCCGCGTTCGATAGACTTCGAACGCGAACTGCCGCGACTGCCGACCGGGAAATTGTATAAACGCCTACTGCGTGATCGGTATTGGGAAAACAGGCAAAGCCGGATCGTTTGAGAGGTTGAAGCCTGCAATGACGACGAGTCTGTCAAGCGAACGTCCGACCAACGTGCCAGCCGCGCGCGTGGTCGATTTCGATTTGTACAACCCGCCTGACGTGGCAGCGGGATTCCATGACGCCTGGCAAAAATTGCATGCGGCTGGTGTGCCGGATTTGGTGTGGACGCCACATAACGGCGGGCATTGGCTGGCGACCCGTGGCGCGATGATTGCGGAAATCTTCGCCGATTACGAACGCTTTTCCTGCCGGGTAATGTTGGTGCCCAAGTCGGTTGGCGAACAGCACCAGATGCTGCCCGTGGTGCTGGATCCACCGGCGCATCGCCCGTACCGCCTGTGGCTGAATACCAGCCTCGCGCCGGCGGCCGAAATCCGCTTTCGGGGCGGCGTTGTCGATGGGTTACCGTTGGTGTGGGATGTCGCCACTACGCGCGCGCAGGTGACGCATGCAGCAGCAGGTTAAACCATCGGCGAATACGCCCGTGCTGGTCGGGATTGGCGTCGTCACGCAACGTGAAGAGGATTTCCAGCGCGCCCGGGAACCGCTTGAGTTGATGTTCGACGCGGTGGCCGCAGCGGGACGCGACACTGGTGCTGCGAATGCCTTGGTGGGCACGCAGCACATCGCGGTCCCGCGTGGCCGCTGGCAGTATCGCAATCCGGCAGGTGCGATTGCGCGGCGGATTGGTGCTGATCACGCAAGCACTGTGTTGGCCAGTGTAGGCGTGCTGCAGCAGACCTTACTGGGTGAGGCCTGTGCGCGGATCGCGCGTGGCGACGCGCACACGACCATGGTGGTGGGTGCCGATGCCGGTTATCGGCTGCTTCGCGCGCAAATCGCCGGCGCAGAATTGGGTGAGATAACGCAAGAAGACGCGCCAGATCTCGCGCTCACGCCCAAGGAAGAACTCTTTCATCCCGCGGAAATTCGTGCCGGCTTGCAGTTGCCGGTGGGACTGTATGCAGTCATGGAGAGTGCGTTCCGCGCCCAGCACGGCTGGTCGGTTGCTGCTCATCGCACTCAGCTTGCCGAACTCTATGCGCGCTTCAGCGCGATTGCGGCGCGCAATCCACAGGCCTGGCATCGCCACCCTCTCGAGGCTGCAGAAATCCGCGAGGCCTCGGCACGCAATCCCATGCAGGCCTTTCCCTATACCCGCCTGCATTGCTCAACCTGGAATGTGGACCAGGCCGCCGCGTTGTTGTTCTGTTCGGTGGCGCGCGCCGAAGAATTGCGTATCCCGCGTGCACAGTGGATCTTTCCGGTCGCCAGCACCGAATCAAATCACATGATCGCCGTCTCGGCCCGGCAGGATCTCGCGCGCTGTCCCGGTGCCCGCATTACCGGGCAGGCGGCGCTCGCGGCCGGCGAACTTACGATTGAAGCGATCGATCTCATCGAACTTTACAGTTGCTTTCCGATTGCCGTCGAAACCTACGCGGCAGCCCTTGGCCTGGCGCCGGACGTGGCACATACGATTACGGGTGGCATGCCATTCGCGGGCGGTCCCTTCAATAACTATGTCCTGCAAGCCACCTGCCGCGCCGCCGAATTGCTGCGTGCGGGCACCGCGCGCACAGCGCTGATTTCGAGTGTGTCCGGTCTACTCACCAAGCAGGGCTTCGGGTTGTGGTCGGCTAATCCGGCGCCCCACGGCTTCGTGAACGCCGATCTCACCTCGGCAGTGGCGCGTGAAGTCGGCGCGCTGGAGGTCGTCGAAGATTTCTCAGGTGAGGGGCAGGTGGTGGGTTACACGGTGCTGCACGGACGCCAGCAAGCGCCGCGTGGCGTCGTATTGCTTGCCATCGCGCACGGCCGCCGCGCATTCGCGACGACGGAAGAGCCTGCGCTATTGGCGAGCATGCAGGAGGATGAATGGGTAGGTCGCCGGGTGCTGATCGACAATAACCGACTCGTAAGTATTGCGGGGACAGTTTATTCATTATGAGTTCGAGCAACTCGAACAACCGTCTGCCTTTATTCTGGCAACGGTCGATCACGTAAACGCGCCGCACTAAATTCTCGCCGACGCTGGCCGCCAACAAGGTTCGGTCACCGACGGATGGAGAGCAGCATGGAATCACTCAGCAGTCTAGCCTTTGGGGGGTTCAGCGCGCAGGCTTTCCTACGGGTTCGCGCCGACGCAGTCGATTCGAACGCCGCGAACGCGAATAGCGAGGCCGGGCTTGAGCGCGCTGAAGGTGGGCGTCACGGTCGTCGTGCAGAACAGGATTGTGCCGCGCGTCCACACGCCAACGAACACGAATCAGCCCGCGCAGCACTCACTGCGGAGCCGCAAAGTGCGGCAGCCCTGAGTTATGGTCGCTCGGAACGCACGACTTTGTTCATCACCACGCAGGAAGGCGATACGGTTCAGCTCAAGATTAGATCCCGCGAGAGCGGCGCGCTGGAAACGGCGGAATTCGAGGCGGGTGATCAGCTGCTTTCTGAGCTCACCCTCAAGACAGAAAGTTCGACCAAGATTTCTTGCGTGGTCAACGGCAATTTGAGTGCTGATGAACTGACTGCGATTCAAAGCGTGATTGAGCAAGCAGGCGCGCTCGCGCAGGATTTCTTTGATGGTGATCTGCCGAGTGCCTTTGCGGCCGCCCAGACCCTCAACGTGGATGCCGCGCAGCTCGCGACGGTCGGACTGCGAATGAGTTTTCGCGAGCAACTGACCTATTCGCAGTTTGGATCCTCGCGGGCAGTCGCGGCGGCTGCGCTACCCAGCACTGCGGCCACGCCAACCCTACCTGCAGCAAGTGCAACCAGTGAAACAGCACCTATATCGCCCGCCCTGCCGGTGGTGGAAGAATCCGCGCCCGTGCCTGCGATTGCAGATTCGGCGCCACCCGCAGCCAGTGCCGAGAGCAGTGAGCCGCCGCCGCGCATGACTGGCGCGTTGGAAATTGTGCGCGGGTTCTTAAGTCAATTGATGGAGAAGCTCGCGGCGCCGGCGCCCGCTGCAAACGGGGCTGCAGCGCCGTCGATGGATTTTTCGCTGAAACTGAAAATTTTTCATTCGATGGTGACGACAGTCGCCAACCAAGAGCCCGCGCCTATTGGCGAGCGCGCGACGCTGCCCGCGCTAGTGCCGGATACGCTCGAGGCGCTGGCCGCTCAGCAAGCGCCCGTGCTGCACGCACTCGCCTAACGCGGCTCACACCAGCGGTGCTTCCGCGATCAGTTCAATCTTGCGCCACGCGCCACTGCGAAAGCGCCAATAGAACACGAGCGCGAGCAAGCCAAGATAGATCAGTAACCAGGCGACCGCGCTGCGTTCCTCGCCTTTGAAATAGTGCACCGTGATCCAACTGCCGGGCAGGAATAGCCCCCAGGCAAGGACACCGCGAGTCCACATCGTAAAAGTCGTATCGCCCGCCGCGCGCAAGGCTTCGCTGATCGTGATACCGGCAGCATCGAAGAGCTGCCACAGCGCCGAGAACACCAGCATTTGAGTGCCCACCTTCAGGAAAAGCTCGCCGAATTCACCGGCGGGCGTGAAAGGCTGAAGTAGGAGCTGAGGGATCGTCACATAGGCCACGCCCACCAAACCCATCCACGTCGCTGTCACCAGGAAGGTCAGCTTGAGAATGCCGGGCACGGCATCTTTGGCCTCTGCGCCGATCGCCTGCCCGATGAGAATCGCGCCGGCCGAGCCGAGCCCGAAGGCCGGCATGAAGGAAAAAGAATTCAGCTGCATGACTGCCATCATCGCCGCCAGGCTCACCGTGCCGAGGCCGGCTACCACAATGTTGATGAAGGCAATGAAAGCGAAGAACTCGAACGACCAATTGAGTCCTGCCGGAATACCGAAGCGCAACAGGCGAAAAAACTCAGGCCAATTGAGATTGAGCCGCCCAAACTGCCGCCCCCGCCACCAGAACACTGTTAAAAAGCCTGCGAAGGCGAGCGTGGTCGCAAACACACTGGCCCAGGCGGCGCCTGCCACGCCGAGCGCTGGCAACCCTGCGTGCCCATCGATGAGTAACCAGTTGAAGATCACATTCAACACCATGGCCGACAGGTTGATCTGCATCGGCAGGGCAGTATTGCCGATGCCCCCGTAGTAATTGCCAAGGGCTTCGATACCGACCGCAGCACCAGTCGAGAGCAGGCGAATCGACAAATAGCTTTGCATGAGCGTTTCGACTTCGGGCGAATAATTAAAGCTGGCGAGTAGCCAGGGCAGTGTAGGCAGGAAGGCCAGCATCACGAGTTGCGCGCCCAGCGCCAAGGCCAGGCCGTACCACCCGAAGCGTCGCGCGCCGGCCTGATCCCCTTTGCCCGTGAGCTGCGAACTGAAGCTCGCGATCACAAACGCAATGCCCATCGGAAAGATGAAGCCTGCATAAGCATTCAAACCGCCGGTGGTGGTGGCGGCAAGCGCATCGGCACCGAGATGCGCGACCATCAACGCGTCGGCCAAGCCCACCACGACTTGGGTCGAACGGGACACGATGACCGGCCAGGCAAGACGCAAGAGTGTGTTGAGGGAGGCGGAGTGTTCGATCACGGGGAGCTTTCAAAGACGCCCTGGATAATACCGCACTCGGGCAAGGTGCCCGGTGACTTAATTTGCAGCGTCAGAAGTGGATGCGAACGCCGTCCTCATCCCACGCCTGATGCGAGACAGTGACGCGGAAATTGTGCACATAGGGGGCAAGGTCGATTCCCGTCAGTCGCAAATAACTGAGCTGCCGTTGCTGATCTTTGCTTCTGACCAGATCCGTGCCGAGCGTGGTACCGCGGAAACTTCTGCCGAAGATAGTTGCGTGCGTGCGCGAGACATCGTCCTGGGCGAGTGTCTGGTGCACAACCGTCATATCCCAGCGCGCGTTTAGATGCTGATCGAAGCGCAGATCGACCGCGTGCTCGCCATAGCCCGTGTGCGGTTGGACACCGAGCTCGGCGGCGCGCACATCGCCAAAATCCTTCAATGAAATGCCGACATGCATGCCCCAGCGCTGGCCCGCGCCAAACTCGAGAGCGGTGTGCGCCAAGTGACTGCTATCCGCAGTTGAATAGCGATAATCCTGGGCGGCATGCAGAAAGTGCTGCTGCGCCTCCTCCTCCGCGTAGCGCGCGGCGCGAGTTTGCAAATTGAGCGTGCCACCAACCGCGTCGCTGCCGTACAGCACGGCGGCGGGTCCGCTCAACAGCTCGAGGCGTTCGATCGCGTTGAAATCTATCAACGAGAAATATTCGTTTGGCCCATCGCGATACACGGAATTGTTGTAACGCACACCGTCGATCAAGGTCAGCGTGCGATAGCCGGTGAATCCGCGCAGGAAGGGTGAGCCCTGTCCGTGCGCAGTTTTCTGCACCAGTACGCCAGGCGTCTCAGTCAGGGCTTCCGGCAAGGTGCGTACAAGTTTGCGCGCCAGCTGGGCGCGCGACACGACATTGACGGTGTAGGGTGCATCAAAGATTTCCGCGCGACGCGCCGCACCGGTCACCACCACGGTTTCAGCCACCGCTACCGCGGGCGCCGCAAAGGCGTTCAAGGCCACCATCAGCAGACACAGGCTGCTGAAGATGAATCGCATAGTCGGCAGCAACCAGGGCCGCTTCAGCGCGGACCTTCGCATAGGGCGCGTTGTACGGCGCTTACTCCTCGAGCAGGCTGCGCAACATCCAGGCGGTTTTCTCATGCACCTCCAGCCGTTGCGTCAACAAATCCGCCGTCGGTTGATCGTTGGCGGCAGTCACCACGGGGAACAGACCGCGCGCGGTGCGGGCAGTCGCTTCCTGCGCGGCGACCAGATTACGCACCATGGCGAGGGCCTTGGGGACGCCATCCTGTTCCTTGATCGAAGCAAGTTTAGTGAACTCCTTGTAAGTGCCCGGCGCGGGATAGCCCAGGGCGCGGATCCGTTCGGCGATCAAGTCCAGCGCGTTCCATTGTTCCGTGTACTGGCCCATGAACATCAGGTGCAAGGTGTTAAACATCGGCCCTGTCACGTTCCAGTGATAGTTATGGGTCATCAGGTAAAGCGTGTAGCTGTCGGCCAGCAGTCCTGACAGTCCTTTGGCAATCTGCTTCCGATCATTTTCCGACAAGCCGATGTCGATTTTCGCTTTTGCGCCAGCCTTGTTTGCCATCGTAAGTTCCTCCGGAAGATTAAGTTTCGGGCACCAATAATCGATCTTTTGGGCCGTGCCGCAGCACTCCCGTAGTCGGATCCAGCCACGAATGGCACTTACTTAAGTGCACGTATCAACGCTAAACGACGTGCGCTTCGATTTCATTACCGTAGGAGCGGCTTTAGCCGCGAACAGCGCTGAATCGCCCACTCGCGGCTAAAGCCGCTCCTACAGTGGACTGTCAAGAAATGCCTACCTGATCTGGAGTGTCGTCCTGCCAACACTCTCAAATCAATCTATTTTCCCGTTAAGTTAAATGACATTCGACCCGCCAGCCGTTTTACGACTCGGCTGTAGTCTAAGCGAATTCGGGATTTCGCTTGTGAGGTGGCGAGCGACTCGTAAGCCGGCGCTTCAGGGCTTGCGAGGCAGGAGCAGTTACGCGAAGCTTACCGACCGCGCGGTGTCGTCAAGGCCTCCGAACGCTGATGAAAAATCCTCCACTCAACCAGTTGCCCAATCCAACACCATGAACATGAGCTTTGCGACCAACCTCATCTCCCTCCTGATCACTATCATTGGGTATTTCCTGCGCGGCGATGGCGGGATCGTTTTCGATACCGGCATTTTCGCGCTCTCCGGGGCAGTGACTAATTGGCTGGCGATTTACATGCTGTTTGACAAGGTGCCGTATCTGTATGGCTCCGGCGTGATTCCGAGCCGCTTTGAGGAATTCAAGGCGGGCATCAAGCACCTTATCGTGCAGGAATTCTTTACCCGCGAGCACATTGAGCGCTTTTTCCAGAAGAATGGCGCGGCCTCGGTTGAAACGCTCAGCGCGAACATTGATTTCGACCGCGTGTTCGAACATCTCACCGAGGCGATCACGGAATCTCCAATGGGCAACATGCTGAACATGATGGGCGGGCGCAAGGCGCTGGAACCCTTGAAGGCGCCGATCATCACCAGGCTCAAGGATGTGATTGCGGAATTGGCGAGTAATCCGGGCGGCGCCGATAGCGGCGGCAATTTCACCGACACGCTGGTCGTGCAGGTCGAGCACATCATTGACAGTCGCCTTGCCGAACTCACGCCAAACAAGGTCAAGCAGATCGTCGAAGACATGATCCGCAAACATCTCGGTTGGTTGGTGGTGTGGGGCGGGGTATTCGGTGGTGCGATCGGGATTGTCGCGAACCTGCTTGAGCGGGCTTGAGCATCGGCAAGCGTTGACAGGGCAGCACCGCAAGTTCATCGTCACCCTATGAAATGCCAACACACCATCCATCATGCCCAGGGCCATTGCGGCTGGGATAACACCAACCCGCCGGTGCTTCGCGTCGCGCCCGGTGAGACTGTCGAATTTCATCCGCTGGATGCCTCGGGTGGCCAGATTACGCCGTCGTCCACGGTCGCGGAGGTGGTCACGCTCGATTTCGGCAAGGTGAATCCGGTGGTCGGCCCGGTCTATATCGAGGGCGCCGAAGCGGGGGATGCGATCAAGGTGACCTTGCTCGCGTTCACACCCTCAGGATGGGGTTGGACGGCGAATATTCCGGGCTTTGGTTTGTTGGCGGATCAGTTCACGGCGCCGCATCTGCAACATTGGAAATATGATCCCCTGTCGTTGGTGCCCGCGCTGTTTGGCCCTGGTGGTCGGGTACCGCTGAAGCCACTCTGCGGCACCATTGGATTAGCGCCAGCTGAGCACGGGCTGCATTCCATCGTGCCGCCACGGCGCGTCGGCGGCAATATGGACATTCGTGATCTCGCGGCTGGTACTGAGCTTTATCTCCCAGTAGAGGTTAAGGGAGGCTTATTCAGTGTGGGCGACACGCACGCCGCGCAGGGCGATGGCGAAGTATGTGGCACGGCCATCGAAAGCGCCTGCGCAGTCGCTGCGCGCTTCGAGCTCGTGAAAGGCGCAAACCTCGCGTATCCGCGGTTCACCACGCCGGGTCCGGTCACTCGCCATCTCGATTCAGCCGGTTACGAAGTCACCACCGGGATTGGACCCGATCTCATGGCAGCGGCCCGCGCGGCAGTTTCCGGGATGGTCGATCTACTCGCGGCGCGTCATCACATGAACCCAGTCGATGCGTACCTGCTGTGCTCGGTGTGCGGTGATCTGCGGATCAGCGAAATCGTGGATATGCCGAACTGGGTGGTCTCGTTTTATTTTCCGCGCGTGGTGTTTACTTAGGGCCTGTTGATCTTTCGCATTACATTGGCAACCAAACAATCACGAATGCCAGCGCAAGCATGCTTGCGAAGTTCCGTGCAAGCTTGTCGTATCTTGTTGCGATGGCGCGGAAATGTTTGATCCTGGCAAACATGTTCTCGACCAA
>CAMATU010000007.1 GCA_945861225.1 Klebsiella pneumoniae | reverse complement strand
GCCTGTGTCGAAATGCCACGCGTTGAATGCCGCCTGTACGCGTTTAAGTTCAGCCTTGCCCGTGGGATTCGCGCTCACCTCCACGTCCGCGTTTTGTAATACCCGCACCACATCGCGAGTCAGGATGTAGGTATCCCGGCCCATGTTGCGCAAGAAATATTGCGCGGAGAAACCGCCCAGGCGCGCGCCGTGTTTCTTGAGGTAAGCCATTAGTCCGATTTGATCGTCGTCCGGCCAGGTCGCGATGAACTTCGCAAAGGAACCATGCTGAGCCGCTTCCTGGCGCACGAATTCCACGTTGTCGCGCAGCGCGCTGATTTTTTGCCAATTGCGCACCACGCGGGGGTCTTTGGTATAGGCGTCCCACGCGTCCGGGCTCAGGGATGAGAGCTTAAGTGGATTGAATTTGAAGAACGCTGCTTCGAACTGTGGCCACTTGTTTTCGATCACGCTCCAGTTAAAGCCCGCCTGATTCACCACCTTGCACAGCATCGCGAGAAAGCGATCATCGCCAATGTTGGCGAGCTGTCGTTTGCTCAAGACTTTGGGGAGCAGTTCAGCGAGCGCCTTGGCACCTCCTTTACGTTCTTTCGCCCGGGCGTGAATGGACTCAAATTTCTGCATGCTGAGCAGCTCCCATTTACTGCAAGTGCTCCGGCTTTATCGCCAACAGGTAGGCGCGAAAGACCCAGCATACCGGCGCGGTGATTGGCGCGCTCAGCGGCGGCGCGTAGTGGTTTTCTTCGCCGGTTTGGCGACACTCCCGCGTGCCGGCTTCAAGGCATCGAACAAACGCGACTTCGGATATTCGGCGCCTACCACGTGCTGCAGCGTACCGAGTCGCACCATCTGATAGGTGCGCACGCGAAACGCCGGATCGCAGGACATGCGGACATAGAGATCGCGCGGAGTGACGCCGTAATCCTCCTCCAGCCACTGCATCAGATTGCGCGTCGCGTCGTAGACGGCGTGCTCCATCGGCAGATTGATCCCGATGGCAACGATGCTGTCGCCTTTATCGATTCGCACACAAGGCAGGCGCGTGTGTTTGACCACTGTGCACGACAGCTGCACGGTGGCCCGCGTTTCGTCGGCGATGCCAGTGAATTCGGTGTCACCCTGTGCGCCGTGCACATCGCCAACATAGAGCAGACCGCCTTCGTGATAAGCATTGAGATAGATGGTGTGGCCAGGCGCAATATCGCGGCAATCGATGTTGCCTCCGAACGGTCCCTGCCCCAGCACCGAGGTCACCACTTCACGCTCGGGGGCAGTGGCGAGGGTGCCGATAAAGGGTTCGAGTGGCCAGCTGAGTGTTTCGGAATATTTCGCGGTGCCATCGCGGGTGTAACCGCTTGGTCCCGGGAGATGCTCGATGACGTGCACATAGCCCTCTGCGCATTCTTTGTAGCGCAGTGAATCCCCGAGCGGACCCATGTGCGGGAGTACCCCGGAAAAGCCATAACGCCAGGGGTCAATCCAATCGATCTTGACCGCCAGCACGTCGCCGGCCTTGCAACCTTGGACATAGATCGGACCGACTACCGGATTGAATAGCCCAGGCGTTGGGCGCGCCAGACGCGCAAAATGCGCGCTCGCGAAGCCCTGCACGGTGGGTCGATCGCTGTCGTCCGAGATCATGCCCGACAGCGCGTCGTCGGTCTCGATTTGAAAGACTTCGCCCGGCTTGACCTTCAGACAAGGTTTATCGCGATGGTCGAAGGCATATTTCTGTACCTTGCGGCGCTTGATCTTCTGCATGGAACCCTCGCTCGGTGATTAAACTCCAAGTCAGTATAGCGCTCACGGCGCCCTTTGTTGCGGGGCGCGCAGCGTACGTCGGCATGGCAATTCCCGCTCAGGAATATTCAAATACACAAAGTGAAAGAGCGGCGCCTGAATGGTCTAGAGAGCTCGAAAAGACGTAAGGTGCAGTGGCAGGGTTGGGGTAACTGCGCTGACACCGTGACAGGCACGGCAATGCCAGCAATTCATGAACCGGGAGCGTAAGCATGACCACCACACAAGCGCCCACGCAGGCGCAAAAAGCCGCGCAATTTCAGGCCTTGCATCAGTCTGGCGTGTTCATCATGCCCAATCCCTGGGACGCAGGATCGGCACGCATGCTCGAAGGCATGGGTTATCGCGCGCTCGCCACCTCGAGCGGCGCCGCGGCCGGTGTGCTGGGCCGCAAGGATGGCGAAATCACGCGTGAGGAAGCGCTGGCGCACGCCCGCGCCATCGTGCTGGCGAGCGCGCTGCCGGTCGCGGCTGATCTGGAAAACGGTTTCGGCGATGCGCCTGCCGATGCGCTACTTACGATTCGCCGTGCTGCCGAGATCGGGCTCGTCGGTGGCTCTATCGAAGATTCGAGCGGCGTGCAGACGCGCCAAATCTACGCCTTCAACCATGCGGTGGAACGCATCGCAGCGGCGGTGGAAGCGGCGCGCGCGCAGGCATTTCCATTCACCCTGACTGCGCGCTGCGAGAATTTCTTGCGCGGCAACCCGGATATTGAAGACACCATCCGCCGCTTGCAGGCATATGAAAAAGCCGGGGCGGATGTATTGTTCGCGCCGGCGTTGCCGAATATCGAAGCGGTGCGCCTGGTATGCCAAGCGCTCGCGAAGCCATTCAATTTCATGGTGGGCATCAAGGGCAAATCGTTCAGCGTGGCCGAACTCGAAGCAGCCGGTGTGCGCCGCATCAGCCTCGCCACTTCGCTGTATCGGGCGGCGATGGCCGGCATGCAGGCCGCAGCCGAAGAGATCAAGACCGGCGGCACATTTGGCTTTCTCGACCGCTTGTGAGCAGCAGATCTCTCTTAAGTGAGAAAAGCTGCCAGATTCAAGGGTTCAGACGCGTCACTGCCTGGCAGCGGCAGGTATCCGCCTGGTGCAGTTCGACCATATTTCCGGCGGGGTCGTGCATAAAAACCTGCTGCGATTGCGCGCCCACAATACCTTCGGCGACCCAATACGGCGTCCCCATCCGATCGAGTTCGGCGCGGGTCGCCACGATGTCTTCCACCCCGAAAGCCACATGCGGCGACGCTGGATCCTGGCCAGGTCCCTTGGCGTAGCGGGAGGCGCCGTTCACGCCCATCAGGTGGACCTGCGCGCGACCGCCCACATCCACCCAGTAGCCCGGAATCCCCGGGATCTGTGGCCGACCTGTATCCGCACCCAAACCTAACACTTCGCGATAAAACGCCATGGTCCGATCGGCTTCTTCCTGTGTGCCGCCGGTGCGTACCGCATGGTGATGCAATTCCAGAATTTTGATGGCCATCTGATCCTCCGTTGATAGTTGCGTAGAAAAAATTCGCTGTCAGTTGCCGCGGGAATGTCGATGCACGGGAAAGTCTACCGCGTTCTTGCACACGGGGCTTGCCTGTCCCACTGCGCAACAAGGTGCCAGGGACGCACGCGGCCCCAGGCGAGGTTAACGTAGTCGCGCAATTTGCTGAAATGAGGGACCGTGCGCCTTGGAACTTCCACGGGGCGATGATTAAATCCGCGAACGGCGCTGGCGGCGCGCAAGCGCACGGCCCGGGTCCTAAATCATGAGCGAGGATTGCGATGTCTGATCCGAAGCGATCACTTGGCGAGGCGCGTGCGGCATGGCGCGAGTCAGTGGTGGAGGAAGTCCTGTGGCCCGGCCAACGTATCTGCGATGCGCACCATCACTTATGGGATACGGTGGACGACCGTTACCTGGCCGCCGATCTCGCCGCCGATCTCAACGCTGGCCACCACGTGGTCGAGACGGTATTTGTCGAGTGCGAATCGCATTACCGCCCAAGCGGGGCGCCCGAATTCGCGCCAATCGGTGAAACCGAGTTCGTCGTGGCGCAGGAAGCTGAGCTCGCGGCGCTTACTGGTCGAGCGGTAATCACGGGGATCGTCGGCTTTGCCGATCTCCGGCTGGGGCGCGACGTTGAACCGGTGCTGGCGGCGCATGTGGCGGCGGGCGGCGGACGTTTCTCAGGCGTCCGTCACGCGGTGGCGTGGGATGCCAGCGCCGACGTCGTCAACCACCATCTGAAGCCGCCGGAGGGCTTGCTGCTGGAACCGCAATTCACTGCCGGCGTGCGCACGCTCGGGAATTTCGGACTGACCTACGACGTATGGCTGTTCCATCGCCAACTGCCTGAAATCATCGAGCTCGCGCGCAAGGCACCGGAAACCACAATCGTGGTCGATCATCTCGGTGGTCCGTTAGGGGTTGGCCCTTACGCCGGTCATCGTGACGAAGTGCTGAAGTATTGCCGTGAACAACTGAGTGTCTTGGCTGCCGAGCCCAATGCGCGCTTGAAGTTAGGTGGCATTGGCATGACCACCTATGGTAACGGCTGGCATCGCCAGGCGTCGCCCCCGAGTTCGGAGGTGATCGCGGCCGCCTGGGGCGATTACATCCGTTGGTGCATCGATACCTTCGGCCCCCAGCGCGTCATGTTCGAATCGAACTTCCCGCCTGATCGCCGCTCCTGCAGTTACCGCACGTTATGGAATGCCTACAAGCGTATCGCTGAGCCGTACAACGCTGCCGAGCGTGATTTGATCTTTCACGATACTGCGGCAGAGGTCTACCGACTTTAAACTAAACGCGCACGCAAACTTCGCCCCCTTGTTTTGGTGAGTACCGGATCGCAGGCAGCAATCATTTTTGGCATCGCATCAGCGCTCTCCAGTCGCGGACAGGCGTGCCGCATCCTTGGCCGCCATGCGGGCTTTGAGCTGCGCCGGGCTTTCGCGCACGATGTCCTCGTTCTGGTGACTGTAGAGATTGAACGGCGTGGTATCGAGTTCTGCCAGGACTATGTCGCGTCTCAATACAGCCTGCTTCCAGGCCGCATGCGCGGGTTCATCCGCGTGAAACTCCGGCATCACCTGTTCCGCGAATAATTGCAGACTGTCGCAGATATCCGCATGGCTGGTCTTGCCAGCCTGGTTCAGCAGGATCACCTGATCGACGTGCGCCGCCTGAAATTGCCGCAGGCGTTTGCGGATAGTCTCTGGCGAGCCGATCAAGCCATTGCGTAGCGCGGCCCGGGCTTTGTCGGTCTCTCGCCAGATTTGAAATTCCTCCCACAAGTTGCCGGTGCCGGGTGCCGCGATGCCGTGCCGACCGTAGTGGGAGAGCGCGAAGATGAAGAAGGTCCATCCAGCCGCGCGCTCCAAGGCTTCTTCGTCGGTCGGTGCGCACATGAAACCGTTCACGATCGCGACATTCGGATTGATGGGATAGTCGGTCAGGCGGTTGGGCTGATCGAGCAGCATGTGGTAGTAGCGATGCACCCAGGCGGTGGCCGCATCTGGTGAGAGAAAAGAAAACCCGAGTGCGCCCATGCCCCAAGCCCCGGCTTCGGCAATGGTCTGGATGTTGGAGCAGGCCACCCATAACGGCGGATGCGGCTTCTGTCTTGGCTTGGGGATGACATTGCGCGCTGGAAAATCATAGTACTGACCGTGAAATTCCCAATCTGTGCGCGTGAACATCGGAATTATCGCGCGTACCGCCTCTTCCCAACGTTCGCGTTTGTCGCGCACCCGCACATTGAAGGGATGCAGCTCGGCCGGCCCGGCGCCTTCACCCAGGCCGAGCTCCACTCTTCCGCCGGAGATCAGATCGAGCGTGGCGACTCTCTCCGCGACTCTATGCGGCTGGTTGGTGGTGAGCTGGATGATGCCGTGACCGAGACGAATATTGCGCGTGCGTTGACTGGCCGCCGCCAGAAACACTTCCGGCGCGGAGGCGTGGGAGTATTCCTCGAGGAAGTGGTGTTCGACCTGCCACGCATAATCGTAACCAAGCTGATCTGCCAGCTCGATTTGGTCCAGCGAGTTCTGCATGAGTTCGTATTCGGAATCCGCTTGCCAGGGGCGCGGCAATTGATGCTCGTAGAAAACGCCGAATTTCATGTGCCTCTCCTGTGGGCGCGTGCGCAAACGGTAAAGTCTATTCTCAGGTCATATACTCAATGCCGGGACAAAAATAAGGAAGCGGCATGAGAGGCAACCAAACGCTGTACGCGCTGATCGCAAGTTGCACCTTACTGAATGGCTGCGACAACACGCCCGCGCCGGTGCAGCTCAGCGCTGGTCCAACCGCCGACTGGCCAACCTGGGGTGGCACACCGGGCGGCGGGCATTACTCGCCGCTTAATCAGATCACGGCACACAATGTGGCTGGGCTCGAAGTCGCCTGGCGACATCGTTCGGGCGATGTTCGCGATGGCCCGGATCTGCAGGATGACGGGATCGACATGGGGACGGTGTTGCCCGACAGCGCATTCCAGGCAACCCCCATCGTGGTCCAGAACACGCTCTATTACTGCACACCTTTCAACCGCGTGTTTGCGCTTGATCCGGAAACGGGCCTTGAGCGTTGGCATTTCGATCCGAAGGTCGATATGCGTGACAAACCGATCACGAATTGTCGCGGCGTATCGAGCTGGATCGATACCACACTGGCGCCCGGGGCAGTGTGCCGTCACCGCATTTTTGCGCCCACCCTCGATTCACGCATCATCGCCCTCGACGGCGCCACCGGTGAGCCCTGTGCCGACTTTGCCAATCACGGTCAAATTGAACTCGCCAAGAAGATGGGGACCTATGGCGCGCGGGATTATGCGGTGACCAGTCCGCCGGCGATTATCGGCGACACCCTGGTCACCGGTGCCTTCGTGATTGATGCCTGGGATACCCGCGTGCCGGCCGGCGTGGTGCGCGCGTTTGACGTACGCACCGGCGCGCTGCGCTGGGCATGGAATCCGGTCGCACCCGGGCAGGCGCCGCTTGATGAGCGCGGCAACTATGTGCAGGGCACGACCAATGTGTGGTCTGTGATCACGGTCGACGAAAAGCTCAACCGCGTGTACGTGCCGACTGGTAACAGCTCTCCCGACTATTACGGTGGCGAGCGCCAAGGCCATCTCGATCATTTTTCGAGCTCGGTAGTAGCGCTCGACGCGACTAGCGGCAAAGTCGTGTGGCATGTGCAGACAGTGCATCACGACATCTGGGATTTCGACGTGCCCGCGCCACCCACCTTGGTTGATCTCCCTGTCAACGGTCAGATCATCCCTGCACTGGTCCAGGTAACCAAGATGGGTTTGACCTTCGTCCTTGATCGGCGCGACGGCAAAGCCTTGTTTGGCATTGAAGAACGAGCCGTTCCGCAGGACGGCGCAGTCCCCGGAGAGTACCTGGCGCCGACGCAACCCTTTCCGCTTAAACCGGCGCCATTGCATCAACTTGAAATCAGTCCTGCTGATGCCTGGGGTTTGACGCCCTGGGATCGCGGCGTGTGCCGTGAGGCGATCGCTAAATTGGCGCACGGTCCCATCTACACGCCGATCGGGCTGCACGGCACGCTGCTGTATCCGGCGCCGACTGGAGGCAATAACTGGGGTTCACCCGCCATCGAGCCGACGCGCGGCATCATGGTCGCCAATACCCTCCATATCCCCATCGCCGCCAAGCTGCTACCGCGCGAGGATTGTGGCCAGAATGGCCGCGAATTGCCGCAGACTGGTACGCCCTACTGCATTCGCATGGACCTGCTGACCTCACCGCTCGGAGCGCCGTGTTCCGCGCCACCCTGGGGGACTTTATCAGCCACCGATCTCAATACGGGTGAACAGCTCTGGCGGGTGCCACTCGGCACAATGGAGGACGCGGTGCCGCTGGTCGGCAAATGGTTCAAAGGCTCGCCTGGTTTCGGTGGACCCCTGGTGACAAAGTCCGGCCTCATCTTTATCGCCGCGACCAGCGATTATTACCTGCGCGTTTTTGATCTCACGAATGGCCAGGAATTGAGCAAGTTCCGGCTGCCGACCCAGGCGGCGTCAGTGCCCATGAGCTACCGTATCAACGAGCAAGGGCGGCAGTTCGTCGTGCTGGCCGTCGGCGGTCACTGGTCGGGTACTTCGCCCCCCGGCGACTACCTCATGGCGTTTGCGTTGAAAGCCGACAACTCAGCAGCGCGTTGATGTCGCCTGGCCGACGCTGTCGACCAGGGTCCTTAGATGCCGATGTTGCTCAAGCTAACCATGATTTCGTTGAGGATGCCGGTGATACGCGGATGTTCAACTTCAAAGCATTCGATCTGATGGCGAACGCGCAGGCGCAAGGACGCGGCGCGCTCAGCGGTTTCCAAATGCTCGAGCTCGTGCTCCACTTCGTCGAGCAACACACGCAACGCGCTCCGCGCGCTGCTCGCTTCGTCACCCAACGCCGCGAGTTCAAGACGCAGGCGAGCCAACGCGTTTTCAAGATTTTGGCGACTCATGGCGGTTCTACTCTCCAAAGCCAAGGGTGTCTCTAAAGATGTCGTTCACCCCTGCGCAAGTCAAGCGCGGTCACACCGACGGTGATCCTAAAGGCGGCAGTTGAACGTGGTGTAGTAGCGAACCCCAACTTCCGTTGAATACGATTTTCTCAACCGCGAGACACGGTCTCCAATGACCCAATGATTCGTTGCGCGATCTGCACGAACGATTTGCGCGGGTGCAGAACGATCCAGAGAACGATCCAGAGAACGATCCAGAGAACGATCCAGAGAAAGAGAACGATCCAGCGATCCAGGACACCCAAAGAATTCACACCCCGCAAAAGCACAACGATCCAGGACACCCAAAGAATTCACGCCCCGCAAAAGGGAAACCAAAAAGGGGGAACGATCCAGGACACCCAAAGAATTCACACCCCGCAAAAGGGAAACCAAAAACGATTCTGGACATCCCAAGAGTTCACACCCCGACGCTCGCGAATTTGCAGACCAGCTATGCAGAGTCCGTCAGAAATGAGTGAACTCAGAGCGTTGAACTGAATAGGTTGGAATTTCGCGGGGCGTAATAGTCAACTTCGGTGAGCATGCACGAGCGCGCCCGCCGGCGCTCGTTCGACCGGTACTTAGGGACGTATTTTTGGGTTGAAGAGAAGTCTATTCGTTGGCACGGGCATACAGCCGTCGACCAGCGGATAGGCCCCTTACCCAACGCCAACCACGTTGTCGCGCCAGCTGTCGCAGCCGTAAGGGCGAGCCGACGAATAACTCAAAGCGAGCCTGTAGCTCAGTCACCGTCTTAAACCATTCACCGGGGGCGATGCCTAATGCCGTCAGCAGTGTCGGCTCGTGTCTCGGAATGGCGCCGTGCTTATCCCCGCGCACAATCCGGCCCGAAGTATCGATCAAGTCCAGATAGTCCTGCACGTTGAACGGAATGCCGACGTCATCGAGTCGATTTGACGTGGTCGCCAAGGGCAGTAATGCCGGTGTCGACCTCGTCTCCGGCTCGGGTCGCGATTTCGCGATGTCGAATAACCGTTGCTGCACCGAGGTGAAGTCAGAATCGATTAACGTCGTCGTGATCCCAGCACGGATCGGATTCAAGTCGACGTACGCCATCGCAGACAGTAGCGCGATCTCATCGAGTAAGGCTTGGGACTTGAAGCGGCCTTCCCAGAACCGCCCCGTGCAGCCATCTTCTTGATTCGCCACGCGCGCCAGCCATTCGTTCAAACACCGCATGAACCAGCTCAAATCGGTGAGTCTCGCCGACCAGCTGAGCAGACAAGCATCGAGAATGCTTTGCTCCGTCGTACTCAAGTGTTCACCGCGGAGATAGGCGTGAGCGCAAGCTGGTCCCGAATACAGGCGGGTCCAGCGTTCAATGATGTCGCGCGATGACCACTGTTTCGTGCGAGCACTGTCGAGGCGTACCACCAGATGGTAATGATTGCTCATCAGAGCGTAGGCGCAGAGATCTATCGCGAAGACCTCAGTCAGCAACTTCAAACGCTCGAGCAGCCACTGCCGACGATGCGTGAACGAGCGACCAGTCAAGGCATCCTCGCCACATAAGAAAGCGCGGCGGACACAACGGCCGATGCAATGGTAGTAAGGGGTGTCCGTTTCGGACACCAGGGTAGAGCGGGGGCGAGTCATCCTTGACCTCCTTGGGTTTCGATTAACCCGGCATCCTTGCCGGTGAATGAAACTTAGCCGAAGGATACGGTGGGCGTCAATTCGAGGGGTGTCCTCGATTCCCGGTGATTCGAGGGGTGTCCTCGATTCCCTCCTCTCGATTCCCGCTTCCTCTCTCAAGGGGTGTCCTCGATTCCCGCTTTCTCCTTTCTCGTTTCTTCGATTCCGTCCTCGATTCCCGGCGTCCTCGATTCCCGGCGATCTTGCCGACCAGTCGCGACCTCTTGCGTCGTGCTGTGACGCGTGAACTCGAATGGATGCAGTCGTTCCATCTGCTTCCGATGCAGCGTCACCAGCCACAAAGCGATGGTAACGGGCTCGAGCGGTCGATTCGCGCGGCGGCGTCGGTAGCGGAGAGACGCCTGCCACGCACCGGTTTCCCCATCGCAATCGTAAACAGTTGTGTCGAGACCCGATGACGGCATGGGTAATTGGTGACACAAGGCGCACGCTCGATGCAAATCGGGGGAAAAAACATGAAAAAGCCCTTTCTGGTCAACGTGTCGGACGACCTCGCTACCGCGCAGCGGGCAGCCAATGAGCGGCGCAGCAGTCGCGCCAAGCCTGCCGGTGACGCAGCCTCCGCGGCGCCGGTCGGCGGTCACCGACCGCTAGTCACCAGCGCTCCGACTGCATGTCCCGCGGCAGACCGGCGCGGACAATGCCGACCCAACGTGGCCTTGCACGCCGCTGTTCTCGCCGTCGCCACCCTGTCCCAAATGCCCGCGGCCTTCGCGAGAACTTCGACATTCACAGGGCAATACTCGCTCGGGGAAGGCGTCAATACGGTGAATGGCGGCGCCGGGAACCTGGTCATCGAGAAGCAGATCACCATCGGCCCGACTTGGAATACCTCGGGCAGCTTCGGCGGCACCGTCACCGGGGTGTTCGGCGATACCTACGGCCTGCAGGTCAACACGGTAAGCAGCGGCAAGGTCCAGCTTGACCTTGGCTATCACTCGACGAGCGGCTTATTCACCGCGCAGACCCCCCTGTCCCTGCGGCTGACATTGCCCGATGTCATCCGGCCGGGTGAGACCTTCAGCATTCTCTCCGATCTGGATTTCACATTGCCGTCGACGGACCCGTTCGCTCCCCGGCAAACGCTTTCGTTTCAATCGACGTCGTCGGATTTTGGCTTCCGGGCCGGTATCGCGCTCGAAACCGACACGCGAATTTCGGGGCGGGCGTGTCTCGTCAATTGCGATAACTTCGATCTCCAACTCGCGTCTTTCGCTGTGCGACAAGAGTTGCTTTCGTTCAATTACGACGTAACCGCTCCCTCAGCTATCGACAGCTTCGATCAGGAAATCATTCTGCTGCGTGGCAACGCGCTGGAGGCTTCGATCACCGATCTCGTGCGCAATAAAGCGGTCAACACCCCCATTCCCCTCATCAAAGGCCCGACCGGCGCCGCGCTGTCGCTGAGCTACGGGAACCGGGACCAGACCACCCTGTTTCCGGTGGCGTTGGCGCAAGGCAGCTATACGGACGGCGCGGCGAGTGTAGGCGGGTCTGCCCGCGCGGATGTGCTGCGAATCAATGCGAACCTCGGGCAGATTGCGACGGCAGTGTCGGGCGGCACGATTCCGCCACTCGAAGGCGACGTCAAAGCACTGATAGCCAGTCAGGTAGGCGGAGCAGCGCGCTACGAAGCGCTGCCCGGCGTCGTGAAAGACACCCTGAACCAGGTGAAAGTCAACCTACTGCGCGCTGAACTCGGGCTCGCGCTCGGGTTCGAACAGAATTTCGAACTCGACGTGCCGGATGTCATGCTCGACCTGACGCTCCGGCAAACGGGACAGACGTTTTCGTTTCTCGCCGGCAGCGAAGGTCATCTGACGCTCCCGGCATTGCTGACCGAATCCATCGACCTCACGAATCTGACCTTCGATGTGGATGCCCGCTTTCTGCCCACGCTCGTATAGGCCGAAACGGATCTGACCCTGACCCCGCTGTTCACGCTGACGGGTCCGCGCGTGCAGCTTGGTCTGCTGAAGACTCCACTGATCACGCAAACCTGGGAGCTGCCCGGCGCAGCAATCAACGTGGCAGAGAATCAGTTCCTGGTGCAGTTCGAAGGCAGCCTCCTCGGGCCGAATCTGTCGCTCGGCTCGATCATCGACCGCAGCCGTTCGGTCACGAATCTCACCGCGAACAATGGTGTTCTCGACCTCGCGGGCATCTACACGAACACCATTGTGCGACCGGACCAGACCGTCTCCGAGGTCAGAACGGTCGGCGCCGTCAATCTGATCAACTCAATCGTCGGCGACGGCGCGGCCCCAGTGCTCAAGGTCGATCACAGGCTTGAGCTGCGGGCCGGAAGCCAGCTCGGCACCGACGAAATCCGCATCGGCGGCAGCGGTGAACTTGCCGTCACGCAGGGGCAGATCGCGCGTGACGGCGCGAACGTGCCCGGTGGCAACGCCAAGATGGACATCCATCTGGGCGGCATAATCCGAGTAAACGCCATCACCAACGGCTTTGACGGCTTCGGCAATCTGGTGGTGGAGCGCGGCGGCAGCCTGCTCATCGACTCCGCGAACGTATTGCCGGATTTTGACGGCGTGGGGCAGGGCCTGATCGAGGTACGCGGGCCAGCGGGCCTCGGCACCGGTGCCAATACGCTGCGACTGTCGAACATCGGGACTTTCCAGTCCGCGCTCGACGTTGGGGATCACGGCCTGGTGTTCATCGATCCCTCGCTCGCTACACCAACCCGCTTCACTGGCGAACGCGTTTTCCAATTGGCCGGCACCAATGGTGCGTCGGTGCGCAATCTCAACGTCATCAATATTGCCTCCGGCCCCGTCAGCATCGAAAGCGGTTTGCTCCAAACACAGGGTAATCCCGCGGATATCGGTTTCTTGTCCGTCAAGTCGACGCTCGAGTTGCGCTCAAATCTGAGCGGCGGATTCGTCGGCTTGCTGCCGGGTGCGCTGCTCAAGCTTTACGACAACGGCGCCCTCGACAGCGGCGTGCGCCTGGAAGGCTCACAGGCGCGGATCGCCGTCCTTGGCGACTCACGGATTAACGGCAGAGTCATACTCGACCGCGGCGGCCTCCTGCCCGCGCTGACCACCGACCATGCTGCGTTCAACGAATTGGGTCAGCCCGGCGTGAGCGAGACGCCGCACCTGCAGCTTGACGCGGCGTCCGTGCTCATCCGGCAGGGTAGCTTACTCAATGCCAGTGGCGCGCGGATCTCCGCGCTGCCACAGACCAGCATCGTCCTCGAAGTGGGACCGAACTTGGGCACGGGCTATGGCACTGTTTATGGCCCGGTCGGTTCGATCGAAAACTACGGTTCGTTCGAATTCACCGGGGCCAACGCCATCACGCGCCATCAGACCAATGCCACCAATGTGTTGCCCGCGTTGACCAACGCCGAGGGCGCGACCTTGGCGGTCAACGCCGGCCAGACGCGGATCTCCGGCGGCCTGCTCAATGCGGGCGATATATCGATCGGATCGGCGCTCGGCGAAAACGCGGAGCTGCGGCTGGGGAATCTCGCCGGAAGCAGCAATGGGGCGGCCAACCACGATTTCGTGCAGTTCGCAGGCTCCACAGTGGTGCACGAGACCGGCAGACTCGTCCTGCAGCCGGATGCTAGTTTGATCATCAACGGTGGCCGGGTCGATTTCTTCGGCGCGCGTCTTGAAGGTCGGATTATCAACAATGGCGGTATCCTGACTATCGATACCGCGAATCCACAAAATCCGCTGCAGGCCGCGCTGCTCGGCGATTACACGCAGATGGCGGGTGAACTGGTCATCGGCGCGCACCAACTGTTCAGCGGGTTTCATATCACCGGCACCGCCACCCTCGGCGGCATTCTCGATCTGACGGCGTTTCAATCCGGGGTCGACGGCCTGGTCAGCGGCTACGATTTTACGATCCAGCACGGCGAGCAGTTTGAGGCGCTGTCGTTCGGTGCCAGCCTGAGCCGTTTCGGCGCCTATCGATTGCCCGAGGTCGATTCCTTTTATTGGGTGCCGGTGTATAGCGACACGGCCCTGGCTTTCCGCTTGCAGGACCCGCTGCTGACGCCGCTCAATATCACCTCGATCGTGCAGGGCTTCCAGTCGCAGATCGGGGTCGTTCCGAACGTCCCGCAAACGGTCAACGCAGCCAACGCCCAGCTCGAACTTGCGGCGCAATTGCAGATCGGCAACGCCTTCCGCGGCGCGGGCATTCTGAATATCGACGACGCCGTCCTGAACACCAATGGCCAAGGCATCGCCATCGAACGGACCGGGCAATTGAATGCGACGAACAACTCGGTGATCGCGGCGTTCGGCAACATCAGCGTCAACGGCGGTTCTCTGCAGCTGCTGCAGAACAGCCGCATCGCCCCGTCGGCCAACGGTATCGCGCTTGTCGCCATGAATGGCGCCGCTATCCGCCATGAGGGCGGTGGCTACGAATTGCCGGCCGACGGCTCGCTACGCGTTGAGTCGGGGGCCAGCGTGTTCATCAACGGCAGCCTGGATTTTGCCAACAACCGCGGTGCGCTACTCCGGGTGATCGGGCCCGGCAGCACGCTTACCGCGGCCCCCAATGGCGAATTATCCGAATGGTTTGTACCGGTCTCGCCGCAGGGTGATTTCCACGGCGAAGTTGAGTTGAGCAACGGCGGCGTGCTGAATATCGGCAGCCTCGCGGCGACGGCCATTTCAGATGAGTTCACCATCGTGGTCACCGGCGCAGGCAGTCGTCTGCAACAGACGCTGGACGCGAGCCTCGACCTGGGCCGCGGCACCAATCGCCGCGGCGATGTGTTCGGTGGGGTGACAATGACCATCGCCAACGGCGGCGAGGTGCTGACGGGTAGCGGCGGCATCGATATCGGGTATCTCGGTGTTCTGAATCTGCTCGGTGGTACCTTCAGCGCCAACAGCGACGTCGACGTTGTCGGCGGCCAGATCAATGGCAGTGCGCTGGCACTCGATCTGAATGGCCACGATCTGACGGCATCGGACAAGGCAACACTCAATTTCATCACTGCCCTGGAGTTGTCCGGCGGGAGCACGCTCGAACTGATCGGCAATGCACGGCTGAATGCGCTGTCGATCGATATCAATTCAGCCGCGGGCGGTGGCGGTTCGCTGGTGGCGGCGGGTATGTTGACCTTCATCGATACCGACCCGGGCCTCGTGAGCCACTGGGGCAATGGCGCGAACACAGCGCAGGTCACGTTGCTGGACGGGGTCACGGCGAATTTCGGCAGCATCGAGCTGGCCGGGCCAGGGGCCTCATTGCGCGTGGGGAGTGGCATTCTCGTTGCGCCCGGACGCCTGCTACTGTCTCAGGTCACGATGGAGAACCTGGCGGCTGGCACCAGCGGTCTCGATAACAACGTCTTCGTCGGGCTGAACGACGGCGCTGCAATCGTTGTCAATGGCGCGGTGACGCTCGGCGGCGCCGACCAGGGCGCGACAGTGCTCGAGATTGACGGCGGTATTCTTCGCACCCAAGTCATCGACATCAACCGTGCCGGTCAACTTTCCCTGCAGGCTGGGGCTGTGAATCTCCAGTCGTTGCTCTCGGTCGACGGTGCATTCGCACATGCCGACGGTACGGTCATTGGCGACGCTGCCAACTTGATCCTCGGCACAGACAGCAGCAGTGCCGGGGTCTACACGCTGGGCGGTGACCGCGCCATGCTGTCTATGAGTAACGAATATATCGGCGATCATGGGATGGGTACGTTCACCCACGACAACGGCAGTAACAGTGTGAGTTCCTTTCTTATCGTCGGCGCGAACAGCGGCAGCAACGGCGCCTATCTCTTCAACGGCGGGAACCTGCTGGCCGGTAATGCGTACATCGGCGACAGAGGCACCGGCGCGTTCACGCATCGGGGTGGCGTGAATAGCCTGATCTCGAACCTGGTGCTGGGCGCGAACACCGGCAGCAACGGCGTCTATGCGTTGAGCGGGACAGGCCAAGTGTTCGCCAGCCACGAATCTATCGGCGACAGGGGCACCGGTGCATTCGCGCAAAGCGACGGCGGCGTCAACATGGTGAGTGGCGCGCTGGTGGTCGGCGCCCAGGCAGGCAGCACAGGCAGTTACGCCTTAAGCGGTGGACCGGCGACGGAGCTGAATGCCGGCGATGAATTTATCGGCGACCATGGCACCGGCACGTTCAGTCACTCAGGTGGGGTGAACAGGGTGGCGTCGACCCTGGTGCTCGGCGCCAATACCGGTAGTCATGGCGCGTATACCTTGAGTGGTTCCGGCGTGGTGCGTGCCAGTAACGAAATCATCGGCGGCAACGGCATTGGCACTTTTATCCAGACTGCGGGC
This sequence comes from Klebsiella pneumoniae, assembly GCA_945861225.1. Taxonomy (GTDB): domain Bacteria; phylum Pseudomonadota; class Gammaproteobacteria; genus CAIKBL01. The sequence goes on along the minus strand of CAMATU010000007.1, from coordinate 24,775 downwards.
GGCAACGCGGTCAGCGATACGCTCTACATCGGCGGCAGCAACGGCAGTTATGACTTAAGCGGCACTGGCGGCCTTTCCGCTCGAGAGGTCGTCATCGGCGCTCACGGCTTTGGAAACTTCTACCAGCACGGCGGGGACCATCGGATCGCTTCCACCCTCTATGTGGGCGGCAGTGACGGCCGGTATACGCTGGGTGGTGGCACCTTGAGCGTTGCCAATATCGTGAGACTGCCGGGCGCCAGCACCTTCAATCTCGTGGGTGGCAAGTTGAACGTGACCGGCATCTTGATCGATGTCGAGACGTTCAATGTCGGCAGCGTGGCGAACGCCGGCGGCAACTTCACGCTCGGCAATACGCAGACCCTGACGGCGGACCTGTTGACCGTCTCGAGCCCCGGCAGCGACCTCGTCGCCGGCAGTGTCGCCAGCCCCGACGGCGGCGTAATTTCCGCCGGTTCGCTGGCCATCATGAACGGCGGCCACGTCACCTCGCGCGGCGGCTGGGTGGGGAGCAACGTCGCCTCGGTGAATTCGGTCAGTGTCGTCGCGAGCGCACAAGTGAGTGGTGCAGACAGTCTGTGGCAAACCCGCTTCCTGAACATCGGGTATTTGGGAGACGGCAGCGTGGAGGTCGCGAACGGCGGCGCGGTCACGACCACGAAAAATCTCATTCTCGGTGGTACGGTCGGTCAATCCGGGGAACTCGAGATTGGTGCCGGCGGCCGCGTCGATACCGGGGACAATGCCTTTGTTGGCCGCGCCGACACGAGTGTCGGCCGCGTCGTTCTGGCCGGTGCCGGCGCCACCTGGAATATCGGCGACTCCCTGTATCTTGGGGGCGATGACCTGGCAGCCGGCGGCACGGCGTCGCTGACCATCGGTGAGGGGGCAACGGTCAACGTCACGAACGCGGTCAAGTTCTGGCAAGGTGGGAGCTTGTTCTTACAGGGGGGCGTGTTGCAGGCGGCGACAATCGACGCGGGCACCAGTGGCGTGACGCTGACCGGCGGTACCTTTGCCGTCGATAAATTCACCGGCGACCTCATCAACCACGGTGCGACGCTCTCGCCGGGCAATTCGCCCGGGATAACGGACATCATCGGCAACTACTCACAGGATGTGAACAGCACCCTGCTGATCGAGATCGGTGGACTTGAGCCGGGTGCCGGGGGCTACGATGCACTCCATGTCACCGGCTTGGTGGAACTGGCCGGCGCCCTTACCGTCGAGCTCTACGATTCTGGCCAGGAAAGCTTCGTGCCGACGCTCGGCAACAGCTTCGATATTGTCGTGGCGGACGCAATTTCTGGAGAGTTCGATATCTTTGCGTTCGCTTTGCTCGGTGGCGGGCTCGGTTGGGAGTTACATCACCTGGTCAATGCCTTCGGCAATACCGATGTGCTTCGGCTGGAAGTGGTTGCCGCCGTCGTGCCGCTGCCACCCGCGCTGTGGCTCTTCGCATCTACGCTGATCGGGCTGATGATCCGAGTGCAGCGGTCACGAGTCGGGAACTCGGAAAGGGAAATTATTCACCCTTTCCGGCGGCGTAGAGCCCTGCCGAGGTAGGATTGGAGCGCCGTTTCCAGGTTCAAGGGACGACTAATAAACTGTCCCCGCGGACTCGGTACGGGTCAACGGCAAGGGCCTCAGGTCGCTGCTGCTGCTCGAATGCGCCGGCCTCGTTGCGTCACGCAGTGATCGCGCGGGTCAGGCGCGCGATCTCGCGGAAGCGCGCAATGCTGGGACGCACGCAGGCCACCGGTTGGAGCGACTACGCGGCCGCGCTCGAAGCCTGAGCGCTGGTAGCGCCGCGCGGCGTGAGAGTCGGCGGCTGGTGGGTTAGCCTGCTCAGTCAGTAGATTGTCGCGAGATCGAGCGGCGCGTCAGCGTGCACGATCTGCACCAGCGCGCGCGTCATCGCCGTCGGCCGCTCGGCCCACATCACATTGCGACCGTAGGCGATTCCGCCCGCGCCGGCTTTCATCAGTGCCGCAGTGCGCGCGAGGATCACCGGGTCGGGGGCCTTGATGCCGCCGCTGGCGAGCACGGGAATTCCCCCTGCGACGTCAACCAGCTGACGGAAATCTTCCACCGGCTCTGTCGGATCCGCCTTGATCACATCCGCGCCCAGTTCCATCGCAAGCCGCACCAGCGGCGCGATTGCATCCACGCTCGTCTCTACCAGCGGCACCCCGGCGTTGTCGGTCATCGCCAGGATTTCGATCATCAGCGGCATGCCGAGGGCATCACATTCGCTGCGCAGCGCGTCGAGGTTCACGCAACAGTCGCGCGTGAGTGCTGCATGGCCCGGGAAGGTCAGCAGCGAAGACACCACGCACACCGCGTCGAGGCTGACCGCGCGCCGCACGATTTGCGCGAGCGGGAGATCGTAGAGCACCTCGGGATGACTCCCTAGATAGGCATTGGTGGTGTCGGCGCGCATCAGCAGCGCGGGCTTGTGGCGATCAGAGATGGCCTGCAGGTGCCGCGCGCCGCCAGTGGGTAACGTCATGCCGTCCGGTCCGGCTGCCGCGTGCGCGCGGATGATCGTGGGCAGATCCCACAGCCCACCGAGCCAGGAGGGTTCGCCGAACAGTCCGTGATCGAACGACAGGATCGCGCAGCGGCCATCGGCGCCGAACAGACGGTTGAGACGTACTGGCCGAGTACTCGTGTACATCGGCTTAGCTCGCTAGCGCGGGATACACGCGCGCCGCGTTGCCATCGACCGTGATCGACACCGCGTCCGGCACCTGCCGCATCGCGTCGCGGACCTGAACTGCGGGAATGCCGTACTCGCGCGACAGGCACGCGCCGTGCGCGAGCATGCCGCCGGTCTCGAGCACAAGGCCGCGAATTTTCGGGAACACCGACATCCATCCGGGATCGGTGCTGTTGCAAACCAGGATATCGCCGTTCTGCACGCGTCCGATTTGATCGAGCTGCGGCACGATGCGCGAGATGCCGGTCGCGACGCCATAGCTCGTCGCGATGCCGACCAGGGTGCCTTGGGGGAGCTCCTCGGTGCTCGGCGAGGTGCTGGAGAGATCCACGGGCAGGTCGTTGCGGATCCAGGTTGGCGTCGGCTCCAGCCGCGCGTTGCGCCGATGGAATACTTTCTTGCGCGTGGCCATCTTGGCCTTGCACAGCGCACCCGGTGCGCGGCCTTGAAGGTAGTCGTACAACTCGTGTCGCGCGAGGAACCAGAAGTCGTCTGGTTCTTCGAGCAGGCCTTGCGCGAGCATGCGGCGCCCGATTTCGAGGAAGACTTTCTTCTTGCCGTAGGTGAGTCGATCGAGGTAATGACGTTCGTCGTCGCGATACTTCAGGAAGCGCAGGCAGTAGTTGGCCACGAACCGGAAAATTTTCTCGCGCATCCCACCGAACGACTGTGCGCGGAGTTTCGCGCAGATTTCTGCCGTCACGGCCTCCCGGCGCCGCACGAGTTTGTCCATCAGTACTGCGGGATGAACAGGGTTGTCGGTGTTCAGCAGCTGGCGCAGGGCGTCGTAGTCCAGCGCCGGGTTCTCGACCCGGCGGTCGTAGTAGAAGTCCCGATCCTGATGACCGCGATGACCGTGCGTGAGGATGAATTCGTCGTAGGCCGCGCTGAAGGCAAGCGCTGCCGCGTTGTCGCTGCGCCGAACCGCGGCGAAAAACTCCGCCTTCGGATGCGCCTCGAACAGTTGCCGCAGGGGCGTATCGTCGCGCAGGCGCTCAGCGAGTTCGAACAGCGCTTCGCCTTCCAATGCGGCCTGGTTGCCGGGGATTCCGCAGATCAGATCCTGGAAGGCGGTGACGCCGGCGTCGGGACACCAGGACTGCAGCAGCTTGGCGAGGCCGCCGAGCGCGCCGGTCGCATAGAAGAAGAACGGCGGCCACAGCGTTTTGTACCATTCGTCGACGAAGGCGACGCGAACTTCCGCCTCTTTGACGAGTTCTTCCAGCGTCATGCGGCCCAGCGCGTCCACGCTGTACCCGTCCGCATCAGTCGTGCGGTGGTCGAGGTAGTCGTAGGTGGTCGCGAACCAGCGCGTCACGCCGAACTGCGGCTGCAGCAGATGCACGCGTAGCCACATGCGCAGCAGTCCCCACTTCGAGATCGGTTTGGCAATGAACTCCTGGTGCCACACTGGCGGGATGTTCGTCAGGTCGCGCAACTGCCCGGGCCATTGCTGCGTCAGCCACGAACGTTCGGCATTCGCATTGAAGTACGCGGTGGCGCGGCGGTACTTGTGCCAACGCACGCGCGTGATGTCCTGGAAGCCGAAGAGTTCCGCGAAACGCGAATAGTTCAGGCAGCATTCGTAGGCGCGGCAGGAATAGAAGAGCGGCGAGATGCCACCCGTCCAGTACATCTCGGACCAGGTGTAGGTCCAGGTGGTGTCCGGTTCTTCGGCGGCCGGCTGCCAGCCGTCGACATCTTCGTCCCATGTGAATTCCACGCCGGTGACTGGGCGGGCCTGCAGGATGTAGAACGCATCGTCGCGGCGCGCCCATTCGATGTCCTGGGGCAGACCCTGGTAGCGCTGCATGATGTCGCGGCCGATTCCGGCGAGCGTTCGCGCCTGCGCATCGGTGAGCGAGGCGGAGGCGCGTTCCGTCGCGGTGGTGATCTGCTCGAGCGTGCCGTGACCGGTGAGCGGATCACGAATGATCTTCTTCTCCTTGCCGCCGATTTCGCGCGACTTGATGCCGAGCGTGTCGCGATCGAGCAGGAAGGTATCCGGATTCAGGATGCCGGAGACCACCCCCTCGCCGAGTCCCCAACTCGCATTGAGGACGATCTCATTCGTGCGCGCGGACAGCGGATTCGCGGTGAACATCACACCCGCGGCGGTCGGTTCGACCATCTCCTGCACGACCACCGCAAGACGTTCCGCCTCGCCGTCGAAGCCGAGCTGATGGCGGTAGGCGGTGACACGGGCCGTCCACATCGACGCCCAGCAGCGGCGCACCGCCGCGACAACGTCGTCCGCACCGCGCACGTCGAGATAGGTGTCATACATGCCGGCGAACGAGGCCTGGGCGAGATCCTCCGCCGTGCCCGAAGATCGCACCGCGACGTTCATGTCGTTCCCGAGCTGCGCATAAGAAGCGCGGATTGCTGCCGTGATAGCAGGCGGGATGTCAGTGGTTTCGATCAGCTGCCGAATCCGCGCCGTGCGTGCCGCGAGTTCAGTGGCATCGCTGGCGTCGAGGTCTTTGAGCAGCTCGTGAATGTGGTGTGCGAGATCCCCACTACGCAGGAACTGGCTGTGGGCCTCTGTGCTGACGCTGAAACCGGGCGGCACTGCAAAGCCGAAGGCGACCAGACGTCCCAAACTGGAGGCCTTGCCGCCGACGATGCGGATGTCGGTAGCGAGTGCATCGTCGAACCTGAGCACAAGAGACATCAGCGACTCCTTGTGGGAACCCGCCGACCGGCGAAGCCGGGTGGAGCGGTGCGATGGACTGGAGCGGGGTGTGCCCGCAGCGTTGCCGAACGGCCTGGAGATGTCAATCCGCGAACGCAGTGATCCTGCAGTAGCGCTGCGCGTGCGTGCCGTCACCGGACGCGACAGTTCCGGCGTCGTTTCCGAAGTTGGCCATTGCGCACGCATCCCGCGTTAGAATCCGTGCCTCACCCACGCTGCAGTGCAAACGGAGGATCCGACATGGCGCTTTCACTTTCCTGTGCTTTCGCGACTTCACTCGACAGCCACGAGCACGCCCGTATCGCCGAGTCGCTCGGGTATTCACGCGCGTGGTTCTACGATTCGCCGGCGCTGTATCCGGATGTGTGGGTTCAGCTGTGCCGCGCCGCCGATCGGACTCAGCGCATCGGACTCGGCACCGGCGTCCTCGTGCCGCACCTGCGACACCCGATGACGACTGCCGCGGCGGTTGCGACCTTGGTCTCGGCGGCTGGCGCGGCGCGTGTGACGGTAGGGGTCGGCTCCGGCTTCACCGGCTGCGTGAGCATGGGGCGGCGGCCACTCAAGTGGAGCTACGTCGCCGATTACCTGCGCGCGCTGCGCGGGCTTCTGCGCGGCGAGGAAATCGAATGGGAGGGTGGCGTGGCGCGCATGCTGCACTGGCCGGGTTATGGCGCACAGCGACCGATCGAGGTGCCGTTCGTGATCGCGGCTGCAGGCCCCAAAGGGATCGCCGTCGCGCAGGAACTGGGGCAGGGCGTGTTCGGCGCCTTCGAACCGATTCAAGGTTTTGACTGGAGTGTGGTGCTCATCATGGGCACGGTACTCGATGCCGGCGAGGCGGTCGGATCGCCGCGTGCGCTTGCCGCCGCGGGGCACGGCGGCGCCGTGATGTTTCACTACGCATTGGAGCACGGCACGCTCGCGCACATTCCCGAAGGCGAGGCATGGCAGCGGGCGTACGCGCAGGTGCCGCAACGGACGCGCCATCTCGAGATGCACGACGGGCACCTCGTCGGCGTGAACGCACGGGACCGGCCCTACATCAGCGGCGAACTGCTCGCGAGCCACGGCTTGATCAGGGACCGCGCCGCCTGGCGCGATCGCCTGCAGACACTCGCCGCAGGCGGCGCGACCGAGATCGCCTATCAGCCAGCGGGGCCGGATATCCCGCGCGAGCTGGAAGCGTTTGCGGCGGCGGCGCAGGGGTTAACCTGAAGCCTGGTCTACACTCAGCGGCAACATCGAGCCCCGCCCGCTACCGACCTGGGCGAGGTCTCACTAAAGTCACGAAAACGAGCAAGGCCGGCAACCCGGCGGGGAGGGGATATGCGAGTGAGTAAGCAAAAAATCTGGGGATGGGTATGCGCACTGGCGCTCAGCGGCGCGGTGCAGGCCGAGACGCTGGTCGACGGCAAGGCGATTGGCGACGAGGCGCAGGCGGCGAACTGGCTTTCTTATGGCCGGACCTACAGCGAGCAACGCTACAGCCCGCTGACCGACATCAACGACAAGACCGTCGCCAAGCTCGGTCTCGACTGGTTCATGGAATTTCCGAAGCAGCACCGTTCGCTGTTGTCGACGCCGCTCGTCGTCGATGGTGTCATGTATTTCACCGGCAGCTGGAGCACCATCGAGGCCGTCGACTTGCGCACCCGCAAGCACCTCTGGACGTACGATCCGAACGTGCTCGAAATTGCCGGTTCGCGCGCGCGGATCTTCTGGGACACGAATCGCGGGGCGGCATTCTGGAAGGGGCGCCTGTTCGTCGCCACCGGGGACGGGCGCATGATTGCGGTCGACGCGCAGACCGGCCAGGAAGTGTGGAGCGTACAGACCACTGATCCGGCCAAGCCGCTCTATATCAACGGTGCGCCCCGCGTGTTCAAAGACAAGGTGCTGATCGGCAATGGCGGTACCGAGCAGGGCTCCGCGCGCGGCTACGTCACGGCTTACGACACCGCAACGGGCAAGCAGGCCTGGCGCTTCTATATCGTGCCCGGCAATCCTGCCGATGGCTTCGAGAACAAGGCGATGGAGATGGCCGCGAAGACCTGGAAAGGTGAGTGGTGGAAGCACGGCGGCGGCGGCCAGACCTGGAACGGACTGACCTACGATCCCGAATTCAATCGGGTGTACATCGGCACCGGCAACGGGTCGCCGTGGAACCAGAAGGCCCGCAGTCCCGGTGGTGGTGACAACCTGTTCCTGTGCTCGGTGGTCGCGCTCGATGCCGATACCGGCGAGTACATTTGGCATTACCAGACGACACCCGGCGAGACCTGGGACTACAACTCGAACATGGATATCGTGCTGGCCGATCTGAACATCGACGGCAAGCCGGTGAAGGCGCTGATGCATGCGCCCAAGAACGGCTTCTTCTATGTGATCGATCGCGCCACCGGCAAGCTGCTGTCGGCCGAAAAGATCGGCAAGGTCACCTGGGCCGATCACATCGATCTGAAGACCGGGCGGCCAGTCGAGATCCCGGGCGCGCGCTTCGAGGACGGCGAGGAAACCGTCTACCCGAGTGCGTTCGGCGTGCACAACTGGCATGCCATGTCCTACAACAAAGACACCGGGCTGGTGTACATCCCGACCATGGAGATGTCCGGCTGGTTCAACGACAAGGGCATGGATGCGATCGGTTGGCAGGCCACGGATTTTCAATTCGACGTGGCGATGCGTTTCGAAAAAGGCGACGAACTGCCGGTGAAGAGCGATGCGTCGTGGCTGATCGCGTGGGATCCGGTGAAGCAGCAGCAGGTGTGGAAGGTCGATCTGCCCGGCATCTGGAATCCCGGCACGTTGACCACCGCCGGGAACCTCGTGTTCCAGGGCCGCACCGATGGCAAGTTCTTCGCGTATGACGCGCAGACCGGCAAGTCGCTGTGGTCCTTCGACACCGGACTCGGCATCTCCGGCGCGCCGATCACTTACAGTGTTGATGGCAAGCAGTTCGTCTCGTTGCTGGTCGGTTGGGGCGGTGCGGGCACGTCGTTCGGCGGCACGGTCACCTATCAGCATGGCTGGGGCTATGGTCAGCATCCCCGCCGGTTATTGACCTTTGCGCTCGACAGCAAGGTTCAGCTACCGCCAATGCCGCCGCCGCAGATGCCCCAGCCGGTGGTCAAGGAAGACTTCAAAGTCGATCCACTGGTCGCCGAACAGGGGCACAACACCTACGTTCGCAACTGCGCGTTCTGCCATGGCGGTGCCGGGGTGTCCGGGGGCTATGCGCCGGATCTGCGTGCCTCTCAGGTCCCACTGTTCCTCGAAGCGTTCCACGATGTCGTGATCAATGGCAGTCGTCAGGCGCAGGGCATGCCACCGTTTAAGGAACTCACGGACAAGGACCTGATCGCGATTCAGCATTATCTGCGGCGACAGGCCGCGGCTGCGAAGAACGCCAAGCTTTAACCCAGGATTAACTGCGAGACGATAGCCGGCCGGGCATTCGTTCTCGATTAGCGGGATGTCGAAGCGCGCTGCGGGTCGGTAGGGGTTTCCCACCGACCCGACTGGAGCGCACGTCGGGTCAGGTTTTCACAGGTCGGGCAGTCGAGAGCGCCTCAAGCAAGGCCTTGGCTTCCTGCAAGTCTTTGGTCGCCAAGCCTTCGGTGAACCACGCATACACCGCTGCCAATCGCGCATGCGCCTCGAGAGACCGTCCCTGTCGCATCCAGAGCTTGGCCAAGCTCATGGTCGCGCGCAATTCCCACGCTTTCGCCGCTTGTTGCTGCGCGATCTGAATCGCGTGTTCAAAATGAACTTCCGCGTTTTGTGTTTCGACCGAAGCCGGATCGGGGTGCTGCCTCAGAATCACTTCACCACGCAGGCGATAGAGTTCGGCGTCGTAGTAGCGCTCGTGATTACGTTCCGCAGTCGCGATGGCTTCGCCGAGCGTCGCCTCGGCGGCCGCGAAATCTGCTTCCAACGTAAGGGCTTCAGCCAGGTACGCCAGCATCATCGGGGCCCATGCCTCGACACCGAGATTCTTGGTATTTGAGATACCGATTCGGATTTCCGCACTCACGCCCGCGACGCCGCTTTGGGTGAGCACCGCGCTTCTGAGTATTGTTCCGAACGCGAACCAGTCGGGGAAATTAAACTCGTCGGCTAGCGCGACAACTGCACCTGTACATTGCTCACCGAGCACAGTATCTCGGCTCAGCACACACAACTGGGACTGATATATCAGCGCGAAACCCGTCATAAACGGATAGCCCAGTTGTTCCACCAGCACCAGCGACTGGGTGATTTGGCGCCGGGCCTGGTCAGGGTAACCGGACATCCAGAGCGCGATGGAATCAAAGTTGTAGCAGGCGACCGCGGTATCAAACCCGAAGCGTGAGGTCTGATTGCGATCCCGCAGAGGGTCATAAAGCGCGAGGCCTGCAGCAGCGTGTTCATGCCCTTGCCTTGGGCTGCCCGCGGACAATTTCGATAAGCTCAGCGCGACATGGCCATGACACACCAGTTCGGGAACATCGATGGATAATGCCGTATCGAGTAATCGCGTGGCGAGTTCCATCGCCCGTCGGTTTTCACCTCGCGTAGCATGGAACGTGCGCAAGCCGATGAGGACAAGGCACTGCTCAAATGGGGTTCCAACTTGTTCACTCAACTGATGCGCTTCGAGCAACACCGCGCCCACCTCCGGCGCGGTGATGCTCTTTACGGTCATCAGCTGTCCCGCCAGCTCCATCTGCAAGGCGAGCTCTTCGCGCGCGCGTTCGACTCTATTCGACCCGGATTGTAAGAGCAGCAAAGCCGAAGAGAAGTAGTTGACGGCTTCGCCGCTCTGCGCACGCTGGCTCGCTTGGGCGCCTGCCAAGCGCAGATAGGTAATCGCCTTCTCGGCATTCCCGCTGCGGCTGTAGTGGTGCGCGAGGTCACCGTAGTGGTCCTCAATTTCCGATTGATAAGCCGACTCAATCGCCTGCGCTGCCTTCTCATGAATCGCCTTACGTCGTTCCTGTAACAAAGAGTTGTAGGCGACTTCCTGGGTCAACGCGTGTTTAAAGATGAATTCCACTTCCGGAAATGCTGGCTGCTCGTAGAGGAATTCCCGCCCCTGCAGCGCGGCGAGTAGGGGCAGCAGCGTGTCGTCGTTCGTGCCGACCACCGCGCGCGCCAGGCTGAGTGGAAACTCGCGGCCAATCACCGCGAGCTGCTGCAGCAGTTGCTTCTCGTCTATCCCTAAGCGATCGATCCGAGCTGCCAGCACGCCTTGGACCGTCGTCGGCACGTGCAGAACTTCGACCGTAGGCGCCACGAAAAGCACCTTCCCGGCACTCTCGCGTTGCAGTACCCTCTGCTCGAAGAGTTCCTGCACGATTTCTTCCATGAAGAAGGGCGTGCCTTCGGTTCTCTGCAGAATCCATTGCCGGAGATCCTTGAGTTTGGTGGTCAAGCCCGCGTCCGCGGGCTCTCCGAGCAGGATCCCGAGAAACTCTTCTGCCTCAATCTTTCCGAATGGCGCGAGCCGCAACTGGGTGCAGTAGCTCTTCGAGCCCCATTCCTGGCGGTACTCAGGTCGATAATTCGTTAACAACAGAATTCGCGCGCTCGCCAGACTTTCGACCAGGTTATCCAGAAAGCCCTGTGTCTCACTGTCGATCCAGTGCAAATCCTCAAAAATCAGGACCAATGGTTGTTCCAGGCTCGCGCGCAAGGTCGCGCGTTTGAGGGCTTCGAAGGTTCGCCGGCGCCGCGTCTGTGGGTCCATCTGTGGCAGTGGGGAAGCGGGATCATCAATGTTCAACAACGCGAAGTAATAGGGCAGCACGTCCTCTAGATTCCGGTCCAAGCCCAATATTTTGCCAATGACCTTCTCGCGACGGGTGCGATCGTCATCCTGTACCTGGATCTGAAAGTACCCTTTCAGCAGTTCCGTGATCGGCAGGTACGGCGAGGCTTTGCCATGCGATGCAGAATAGGCTTCAAACACCGCAAATCCGCCTGCGTTCAATTTGAACTCGTGCACCAGCCGCGATTTACCCATGCCAGGCTCGCCCATGATGCCGATCACCTGGCCGCGCCCGGCGCGCGCATGCTCGAGCGCCTGCTGCATCTGTGAGAGTTCCTGCTGACGGCCGACGAAACGCGTGAGTCCGCGTCGCGCCGCGATTTGAAGACGGGTGCGTAATTGCCCCACCCCGGTGACTTCATAAACTGCTAACGGCTTTTCGACGCCTTTGATCGCCGCCTCACCCAGCGCTTTCAACGCGAAGTAGCCCTCGACCAGTTTCTGCGTGTAGGCCGTGATCAAAATCGAGCCTGGCGCGGCGATCTGCTCCATGCGGGCCGCAAGGTTTATCGAGTGGCCTATGGGCACATAGTCCGTGTGCAGATCGTCCTTGCGGATTGAGCGGACGACGACCTCGCCGGTGTTGAGCCCCACACGCATTGCAAGCGATGAGCCTTGCTTCAACCGAACCTCGTCCGAGTATCGCCGCAGTTCGTCCTGCATGCGCAAGGCCGCGAACACCGCCCGCTGCGCGTGGTCCTCGTGCGCGAGCGGCGCGCCGAACAGGGCCAGGATCCCGTCACCAAGGGCCTGGGCGACATAACCTTCATAGCGATGTACGGAATCCATCATGATCTGCAGCGCGGGATCAATGATCGCCCGGGCTTCTTCCGGATCGAGTCCCTCCAGCAGCGCGGTCGAACCTTTCAGATCGGCGAACAATGCGGTAATCGTCTTGCGCTCGCCCTCCGGCGCCCCGCGCGCTTCCATCGCTATTTGCTGCGAACGGATCCGCTCAACGAGATGGGTCGGCGTGTAGTCCGCGATGCGGCGCGGGGATGGCTGCGCCACGGAACTGGTCGTGGCCGTTGGTGTGCCGCACTTTAAGCAGAACTTGGCGGTTGGCTTCAGCTCAGTTCCGCAATTCGCGCACGCGAGGATCAGCTTGCTCCCGCACTCCTCGCAGAATACGGCTACCGCTTCGTTGTAGTGCTGGCATGCCGAACATTTCATCTGTGCATTCTAGAGGAATTGCGCGATACGCTGCTCGATCCCAAATGAACTTTCAACCCGCTCGACTTCCGGCTCACAAGGGCAATTCGGGACAGTTTACCGATTATTTTTTTGAATGCTGTGCGGGGACTTCTCAGCGAAAATCGACGCCAGAGTAAACCAGTAAACTGTCCCCTGCGCCGCTTAGAACAGCGGATTGCGCGGTGCCATGCCGAGCAGCACGCGCCCCACATCTTCCATCACCTGCGGCTGCAGCTGCAGGTGATGGCGTGCGACTGCGAGATCGCGCGCCGCACGATCGAGCCCAGCATCGAACGCGGCGGCGGTGCCACCGAGTTCCTGGATGAGTTGAACCGCTTCGTGGGCACGTCTGGCAGCGAACACGATGGCGAGCCGAACTGCGGCGATCGCGTTCACATCGAGCAGGGTGCCGGCGCACACCTCGGCCCACGCGCGCTCGACATTCTGATAGAGAAACGCGCGGCCGCCTTCGATCGCGGCTTCCGCTGCGGCGAGCGCCAGGTGCGCACGCGGCTCTTCACGTGCGGCGCGCGCGCCGGCGAACGGCGTGCGTTCGAGCAGCGGCAGCAATGCGTCCATCGCGCCACGCGCCATGCCGCAGGTCGCCGCCGCCTTGCTCATCGCAAAGCGCAGGCTGATCGGCAGCCGCCACACGGGTGACGGATCGCGCGGGGGGCCGAACAGGTCGGCCGTGCATTCTTCCGGGATGAAGACGTTACTCAGCGCGAAGTCGTCGCTCGCCGTGCCGCACAGTCCGCTGGTATGCCAGGTGTCGTGAAATTCGACGTCGCACGCGGGCGCGAACACCATGCGGGTCAGCGGGGCGCCGTTGTCGCGGGTGAGCGGCGTTGCTCCATCGTGCACCACGCAGAAGGCGCCGATGAAGCCCGCGTGCCGAGCGCCGCTTGCGAATCGCCAGTGGCCGTCGACGCGGTATCCGCCGGCAGTCCGCGCCGCCTTGCCGCTGCCGACTACCGTCAGCGCGGCGGCCGGCGCGGCCGGTTCAACCAGCATCCGGCGGATCACGGCGGGTGCGAGGAACGCATTGATGCACGCGCTCGATTCGGAGCCGACCATCGCGACCCAGCCGCTCGAGGCATCCCCCCGCGATAGCGCCTCAATCACGCGCAGGTGGGTGAGCGGATCGGCTTCGGGCCCGCCATAGGCGGCGGTGAGTTGCAGGTTGAAGGCCTGCATGTCATGCAGCGCGGCGAGCACCTCTGCGCTCAACCGCCGCGTACGCTCGATCTGCGACGCCTCACTTCTTAGCAGTGGCCGCAGCGCTTCGGCACGCGCGACGAGTGCGGTATTCATCGCGGCGCGGGCGGCGTCCGCGCCGGACACTGACTCACTCGACGGTGACCACAAGCTTGCCGAAATGTCCGGCCGCCTGCATGCAGTGGAAGGCCGCGCGGGCATCCTTGAACGCGAAGGTACGATCGATCACGGGCTGCAGACCATTGGCCGAGAACGCCGCGTTCATGTCTTCGAACATCGCGCGGCTGCCGACATAGATCCCTTGCACGCACAGGCTCTTGAACAGGATCGGCAACGGATTGATTTTCGCCTCGAAGCCGGTCAGCACACCGATCAGCCACACATTGCCGCCGGTGCGCGCAGCCGCGCAGGATTTCTCCAGCGTGCCCGAGCCGCCGAGCTCGACCACATGGTCCACGCCACGTCCGCCTGTGAGTTCGAGGACGCGGGCTTCCCAATCTGGATGTTGGCGATAGTTGATCGCCTCGTCCGCGCCCAGCGCGCGGGCCCGCGCGATCTTCTCCTCGCTACTCGAAGTCACGATCACGCGCGCGCCGTGCATCTTCGCGATCTGCAGCGCGAACAGCGACACCCCACCGGTACCGAGCACCAGCACGGTTTCACCCGCCGCGAGTTTCCCTTTGGCGATAAGCGCATGCCAGGCGGTGACCGCAGCGCAGGGCAGGGTTGCCGCCTGCGCATAACTCCAGCCTGCGGGCATCGGCACTGCGCCATCCTGACTCAGGCACACGTGGTGCGTCAGCATGCCGGACAGGCGCCCGCCGAGCGCGGATTCCATGACATCCTGGGTGATGCCGCCGGCATTCCAGCGCTGGAAGAATGTGCCGGCCACTTTGTCGCCCACCTTGAAGCGGCTCACACCCGCGCCCACCGCAACCACTTCGCCCGCGCCATCCGAGCACGGCACCAGCGGCCATTGGTCGCTGTCGGCATAGCCGAGTACGTGGAGCAGATCGCGATAGTTCAGCGACACGGCGTGCACGCGCACGAGAATTTCGCCGGCGCCGGGTTGCGGTGTCGGTCGGGTCACGGCGGTCAGCGCATCGATGCCGCCGGCCGAATTGATTTCCCATGCGTTCATGTCTTTCTCCAGTAGGGTTTGTCAGGACTGTTGGGGCGTGTTGCGGGCAGCGGAAGGGCGCGCGGGCTTCCGAAAGCCCACTGAGCAGGGTTCTGCTCAGTGTTTCGGCTTAAGGTTTGGGCGCTGCCCGCACGACGATGCGCTCGCCGACGAACGATCCAAGGTAGAGCGCATCACCCACCTGCAAGGCAACGGTTGCCGCCCCCATCGGCGCCCCTGCGCCACTCAGCACTTCACGCGTGGCGCCGGTTTTCGGATCGATCCCGACCACCGCGTACGGCAATCCGCAGGCCTGTTCGCTGTGCTGGGCGCACGCCAAAATCACCTCGAAACCCGCGCGATGCGACGCCACCAGCAACTCGCCAGATGGCGCGATCGTGATGTTGTCCGGTGCCGGCACGTCGGCCGACCACAGGCGCGTGCCGCTCAGGCGATCGATCGCGCTGACGCGATCGCCGAGGTATTGATTGACATAGAGCGTGTTGCCATCTGCAGAAGCTTCGACACCGTTCGGCAAGCCCCCTTCGCTGCCGGGCACCTTTTCCCAGCCGCGTTCCGCATGCCATTGCAACACATGCCCGGTGACTTCATGCGAGGCCTCGGCCTTCTCGAAATCTGCTTCGAGCGCGCCGCGCTTGATCATGTGGCTGGCGGCAAAGCCGCCGTCAGGCAGGTTCACCACGTCGTTCATCCAGGCGTCTGCGGGCGCTGGCACGCAGTCGCGCCAGTCGAGTGTGACTGCGCGGGTTGCCGGATCGATCGTCACCTCGAAGATTTCGACCGCTTCGCGGCCGCCGTGATTGACGACCAGCAAACGTTGCCGGCCCGCGACCTGCGCGAGGTGAATCCCGTGCGGCGAGAACTGCGGCCCTGGCACCCCAGGGCATGCATCGCGTGCGCGCCCAGGGGGTTTCGTGCTCACCGCGGTGGTGCCGTCGAACAGCACCTGCCGCGCCTTGCTTTTCGGATCCAACAGGCTGAGCACACCCGGCTTGGCACCGCTCATCGCACCATACTCGCCGACCAGCACGCGCCCGTCGGCGAGATCTTCGAGATCTTCCGGCGGTCGCGTGAAGCCGCAAATCGGCTCGATACCGTCGACTGCCGTGCACGGGAATGGCGTTGGCGCGGGGGCTGCAGCCTGGGCGCTCGCGCTCAACACGATGAGAATGAACCAAGCGGGAAGTGCTTTCATCGGGAATTCCTTACTGAGCCGTCGGCTCGAAAGAGTTTAGGGAACGCTGGATTAGTCGATCCTGTACTTATCAGCATGCGCTCGGCAAGCAGCGTGGTTCTTGCCGACCTTTCGCCTCTGCATCAATGGACAGCCTCTTGCTCGATTTCGGTGACTAAGGCGGTTACCCTTCTTAGACTCTGCAACAGCAGATGGTAAGTGCGGAACGGCGTGCCGCGCGCAGCGGACATCCAAATCAGCGACGATTTCAAGGGAGGGCTCAACATGGCGGACAAAGACATCCAAGTCTGTTTCAACGTGCATTTCGATTCGGTGTCCCTGTGGCTCGGATCCTTCGGTGGCGAAGATTCGCCCTGCGATATTTCGCGCGGCGTGCACGCGGGCAAGGTTGGCACACCGCGCCTGCTGGATCTGTTCGACAAGTACGGCATCGTCACCACCTGGAACATCACCGGTCATTCGATCGAAAGCTTTCCGAAGGAATCGAAACTCGTCGCAGAGGCCGGCCACGAACTCGGCTTGCACGGCTACGCCCACGAGAATCCGCTCGCGATGTCTAAAGCGCAGGAAGCCGAGGTCCTGAACAAGACCTATGACTTAGTGGTGGATCTGTGTGGCAAGGCGCCCAAGGGCTATAGCGCGCCGTGGTGGGAGCTGAGCCCTAATACCATTGACCTGCTGCTGGCCAAGGGCATTGAGTACGACCACAGCTTGATGGAAAACGATCACGCGCCCTATTACCTGCGACGCGATGACAAGTGGACCAAGATTGATTATTCAAAGCCGGCCGCCAGCTGGATGAAGCCGTGGCTGCCGGGCCCGCTGACCGGACTCGTGGAGATCCCCTGCAGCTGGTATCTGGACGATGCGCCGCCGGTCATGTTCGTGAAAAAATTCCCGAACAGCCACGGCTGGGTGCCGCCGCGCGACCTCGGTCAGATGTGGACCGACCAGTTCGACTGGGTCTATCGCAATATGGACTACGGCATCTTCAACGCCTGCCTGCATCCCGATGCCTCGGGCCATCCGCAGATGTTGATGATGGTCGAACGCCTGATCGACCACATGCGCCATCACGCTGGTGTGCGCTTCATGACACTCGGCGACATCAACCGTGAGTATCGCGCCAAGCATCCGGCGCCAGCCTGAGTTGCCCGCACTGTATCTGAGACAAACGCATGACACGCGGTGTGTCGAAACTCACTCCCGCCAACCCCGTCATCCCGGAAAGTGCGGTCACAGCCGAAGCCCCAGCGAAAGCTGGGGACTTATCCGGGATCCATCTTGGACTTCAAGCGTCCATGGATCCCGGGTCTACTCGGCTGGCGCCGCTTCGCCCGGGATGACGGATATGGAAATTTTCGTCACGTTCCGCGCTTTGATTCCATTGTAGTGCGGACTATTTAGGACACAGATCAGGCGGCTAGGGTATTGAACACCGCCAGCGAATTCTCAATGGCCACTTGCGCCAGATCCTGCACGATGAACACGATGCGCGAGCGGCGATCGGCATCGGGCCAGCGCGACAAATGCACCGGCGGATGCACCATATGCTGAACGCCATTGATGACCACCGGTGCGGCGACACCCGCGACATTCAGCAAACCTTTCACGCGCAGCACTTTGTCACCATGACAATGCAGCAGGAGGGTCAGCCACACACCGAACGCTGTCCAATCCAGTGGCTCCTCGACTATCAGGCAGAACCCATGGATGCCGCTAGCGTGACGACTGTGGTGCCGGGCGTGGAGGTGTTCGTCGTTGGCAGCAAACCAGCGCGCGACCTCGGCATCGCGCTGATCCGGCCCATACACATCGCCGCGCAACAATGCGCTGACATCCAGCTCGCCTGCCACCGCGTGCACAACTTCCGCCGCGCGATTGAGCAGCCTAAGGCGCGCGCGTAGTGCAGGCAGCGTTGCGGGCGAACAGAGATCAGTCTTGGTCAGCACCAGCCGATCGGCCAGCGCTGCCTGCTTACGCGATTCGTCATGCTTATCGAGAGTGGCCAAGCCATGCACGGCATCGACGGTGGTGACGACCAGGGACGGTCGATAGTGATAGCGCAGTGAAACGTCGCTCAGGAAGGTCGCGATGATCGGTGTCGGATCGGCCAGTCCAGTGGTCTCGATAAGCAAGCGAGAGTAGGCCGGAATCTCGCCCCGCGCCCGCTTGTCATGTAATTCCAGCACTGCGCTTCTCAGATCCTCGCGGATCGTGCAACACACACAGCCGTTGGCGAGCAGCACCGTGTTGCCATCGATCTGTTCAAGCAGATGGTGATCGAGCCCGACCTCACCGAATTCGTTGACCAGCACCGCGCAATCGGCGAGCGCGGCGTCCTGCAGGGCGCGATTGAGCAGGGTGGTCTTCCCGCTGCCAAGAAAACCGGTGACGACGATCACCGGACAGCGTTCGCCGTAGTCGCTCATGGCGGTGCACGGCGCAGCGCCGCCAGCAACACGGGATCAAGCGGATCGAGTGACCGTTGTGCGATGTCCTCGACCACCCGCCACACCTGCGGCAAGTGATCGACCATCTCGCTGCGGCCACGCTGGCTGCTGACCAGAAACTGCCCGCCCATCCAGTCCTCGACCCGGCAACCGAACTGGGCCACCACGGCATTGATCACGCGCAAGCGTTGCTGACGGCCCAACCGCCAGGCCGGGCCACCGCTTTGCTGGGCCCGATCACCAGCGTCGCTGGCGGTCTCAGTCCAATGGGGAACGCCGCTGAATACAGCGCAAAAGCCGCACATGGCGTCAGGCCGCCAGGCCAGGATACGTAACGAAGTAAGGATCACGCACGTTAGCCGCCCTCCTCAACGCACTACACGGGTTCAGCGAGCATAAGTCATCCAGCGTAAAACGGGCGCGGACACGCAGTTTAAGTACGCCGCGCGCGCTATCTGGCCGTCGCGCAGTGCAAAAGGCAGATCAAGTTGATAGGCAATATAACGCTGGTGAGCGGCGGCTGCAGAGCGAAGCGCGCGCACGCGCGAAGCTTGAGCGCTTGTACCGTTATACGCCGAGAAGTCTCGACAAAGGACCCTGGTCAAAATTATCTTTACATTCGGCTGCTCCTGATCGGCCTCTGCGGCGTCGCGTTGCTTGGGAATAGTCCTGACCTTTTTAACAAAAATGCGCGCGAATATGGACCGCTGTTCAAGCGTCGTAGCAGATTCCTCCTAAGTCCGACAGGCTGCTAGGCCCGAAGCGACAGGAATGTCAGTCCAGACTCAACCACAGCAGCGAAGCGGTGCGTCCGCAAACGGGTCATTTAATTTGCCTAGAGCCTACCGCTCAGACGAGCTTTTTGTTTTAGTGCCCGAAGCCGGGTTAGAGTATTCGCAACTATTTGAAGCAATTCGATCGGCCAGTTATTCCATTCGAAATGATGAATTGCAAGCTGTCCTTTCGGAAAATTAATTGTCGTTAGGTTGCCGAATTATGTACTTCTTTACGTTGACGAAAGCGGAGATTCCGGGCTTAGGCCCGGCGCCTCGCCGTATTTCGCCCTCTCAGGAGTGGTCATCCATGAGCTCCGCTGGAATGAGTATCTGGAACAAGTCGTAGATTTTCGCACACGTATGCGAACCACCTTTGGCCTACTACTACGCGAGGAGATCCATGCAGCGCACTTCCTGAATAGACCTGGCCCTCTTGTTCGTATTAAGCGCAATGATCGCCTCTCAATCATTCGGCATTTCACGAACGAAATTGCCGGGATGACGGACTTGACCGTAATTAACGTAGTTGTCGATAAATCTACTAAGGCTCTCGGATACGACGTATTAGAGAATGCGTGGGGCGCGCTGATCCAGCGATTCTCGAATACCCTGTCGCACCGAAACTTCAATGGCCCAGCTAATCCCGCAGATTTCGGAATGATAGTGCCGGACATGTCCGAAACAAAAAAGATTACACAGATACTTAGAAAGATGCGGCGCTACAACCCCGTCCCCAACCAAGCACGATACGGTGCGGGTTACCGCAATCTCCAAATCAAGAATCTTGTGGAAGATCCGTATTTCAAAGATTCAGCCCATTCATATTTCATCCAAGTCGCAGACCTGGGCGCTTTCAACCTTTATCAGCACGTCGCGCCATCCGCGTATATCAAGAAGAAAACAGGCCATGGCTATTTCGCTCGCATGGACCCAATCTTATGCAAAGTAGCTTCGTCATCAGATCCTGCCGGAATTGTCCGTCTATGAGACAAAAAAAGGGCCCTTTCGGGCCCCGGGTGAATCCTACTACCCGATCAGGTCGAGGTTCAGATCCGATCGCGAGTGTAGTTAGAAGACGTCGTCGTGACAAGGACCGATCGGTCAGAATTCGCGTATGCATTCAGATAGGAGTTCAAGGGGCCAGAGATCTTGTGGGGATGGGTGTCAGTGGGTGTCAGAGCTTGCCTTTTGCCCGCGTCTAAAGCGCCAAGCGCGTGCGCAAGCACCATGAAGTCGTAGCGATATTTTCATCGGCCTATCCGCATCGATGCGTCGATGAAAGGCAAAAGACAAGCTCTGACACCCTTCTTCCGCTGGCGCGGCGGTTCGATGTGGTGTTGCAACGGCTGAAGAGCGTCGCGGCAGTTGTCACAGCGATGACGACTGCGGCGCGCAGTTGCGCGCCGAGGCGCAAGCCAAGCCCAGCATTGCGCGTGCTTCGTCCGGTGTCGCCACTTCGCGGCCCATGTCGCGCGCCAGGCGCACGATGCGCGCAACCAGTGCCGCATTGGTGGGCCGTTCGAGTTCGACATAAGGATAGTCGCCCAGCCCGATAGCGATGTGACCGCCACGCTCCATCGCCGCGGCCGCCACTGCGAACAAGTTGCCGCCCGCGCACATGACCGACCACTGCCAGTCCTGGGTCGCCGGCAGGAAGTCGAGCATGGCCTGCATACCCTTGACCGTGCCCGGATTGCCCGCGAGCAGCCAGTGCTCGCTTAAGACGATGCCGCAGTAGAGTGGCGTGCTGAACACACCCATTTCCACCAATGCCGCGGTGTGCCGGATCGAGGACACGTTCCATAATGCCTGGTAAGGCTTCACGCCGATGCCGCGCAAGGTATCGGCGAAGTAGCGCCAGGTCCGGGTGGTGTTGATGTACACCGTGTCCTCGGTGCGAAAGCGCTTCTGCTTGGGGTCGTAGAAATCAACGTTGCTACTTGCCATGTCGATGGGGGCGAGATCGGGCCGCGTGGCCACGTCGGCTGCCATCGCCACCACGTGTGCGATACGCGCCTCGACCGAGGGCAAGGTCCACGCTCCCAAGGTCGGCATAGTGATGAGATCGCTCGCAACCTTGATCCGTCGTGCGGTGTCGGCATACAGCTCAAGTGCCGTGGCCGGTGCGCCGCTCACCGCTTCTCGGGCATGATAGTGAATGATCGCCGCGCCCTCGCGCCCACAGGCCAGTGCATCGGCTGCAATCTCCTCAGGGCTATAGGGCACGTTCGAATTCTCGTCACGCATCGCGTACTCGTTGATGCGTACCTCGATGATGATCTTGTCAGTCACGGCGTCTCCTCTTTATTTCTGCTGCGTGTCGTGGTCGATTCAGTCAGCAGAGCGGAATTTCTGCAAATAGGGCAGCGCAGGGGGACAGTAACAGCGAAGACTAAGTCACTTTGGCAAAGCGCTCCTCCGGCGACATCGCCTGCAGTCGATCGCGCGCCTGCATTGCGATCATCCAGCCCGGGTACTCGAGCGGCAACGCGCTGGCCGTGTCCAGACGTTCCAACTGCGAGGTGCTCAGCTGGAGTGCGCGCGCGGCCAGGTTGTCGCGCAGCTGCGCTTCGTCGCGTGCGCCGATGATCACGCTGGTAGTTACGCGCTGGTGCAGCAGCCAGGCGAGGGCGACGCGCGCGACCGAGACCTGGTGCTCGTGCGCGACCTCGGCCAATGCATCCAGGGCCACATAGGCGCGCGTCTCATCGACTGGCGGAAAATTGAAACTCGCCCGGCGCGCCCCCGCGGGTCCCTGCTGGGTACGCGAGAATTTTCCACTGAGGAAGCCGCCCGCCAGCGGACTCCAGATGAGTAAACCCACCTGCTCGGATTCCAGCAATGGGCACAATTCGCGTTCCACATCGCGGCCGGCCAGCGAATAGTACGACTGCATCGTCTCGAAGCGCGCCAGGCGGTCGTGCGCGCTGATCCCCAGCGCCTTCATCAGATGCCACGCTGCCAGATTCGAAGCGCCGATATAGCGAACCTTGCCGGTGCGCACCAAATCGTCGAGTGCGCGCAAGGTTTCGTCCCACGGAGACAAAGCGTCGTAGCCGTGGATCTGATAGAGATCGATGTAATCGGTGCCAAGGCGCTGCAAGCTGCGGTCGACTGAGTCCATGATGTGACCGCGTGACAGACCGACATCATTCGGCCCCGGTCCAACCCGCCCGCGTACCTTCGTCGCCACCACGACTTCCTGCCGACGTGCACCGAGCGCCCTGCCCAGGATCTGTTCGGAACGTCCGCCCGAGTAGGTGTCCGCAGTATCGAAGAAATTGATCCCTTCATCGAGACACCTGCCGACCAGGCGATCGGCCTCTGCCTGCGCAGTCTCGCCAATCACCTTGTACATCCCTTCGCCGCCGAAGGTCATCGTCCCGAAGCATAGCTCCGAGACACGTAATCCGGTTCTCCCCAACGGTCGATAGTTCATCTGCATCTCCTGGTTCGATTTATCCCGACTGGAAGCGGGTCTGAAGCGGGGATGGGTGTCAGAGCTTGCCTTTTGCCCGCGTCAAAACCAAACCCAAAGCGCGTCCGCAATCGCCATGAATTCGTATCGATATTTTCATCGGGCTATTCGCATCACAGCCGACACTGTATCGAATCAATGCGCTAACGAAAGGCAAAAGGCAAGCTCTGAACATCCTTCTTCATTCACGAGCCGCGTTCTCCAGGCACTCATCCGCTTTGGCCAAATAGCGCTCGGTTTCAAGTCTCGACCGAGATTGACGTCACCGCCCGGAGATCTTCTCCCAGTACAGGATCCGTTGCTCGACGCTTTCACCAGTAACGCGCGGTGGCGGCCGCAGGACCATCAGATCTCCTTCGGTCGTGACATCCCGAACTTGCACTGAGCCCAGTGCAATCCCCGCCGCGGAGGCGTCGACCCGCGTCGTCAATTGGCTCCCATCGAAGGTGTAGTTGCCACAATACGAGTTGTATTCGCGACTCAGGCTGTCCGGTAGCGCGGATCGACCGTCGCACAACACCGCCATCATTCGGCCGTCGGCGTTGAAGACGAGGTGACCCATTGCCTTCTCGCCGCCGTAGGGCGGCGGCAAATACCTGCCGTCACCAGCCACGGTCTCTGCGCGCACCAGGCGCCAAGTGCCTACGATGGAAATGCTCATCTACGTTGTCCTGTCGGAATCGATGACACTGATCGGATTTATTGTCTTAGTACTCTTGTGGGTGACCGGCGCCGTTATTCCGGCTTGATCTCCACGATGAAGCCATCCGGCTGCCCTTATCAACTTTGACCTTGCCATCGTCATTCAGCCACACCGCGCCAGCGTGTTCACGCATGACCAAAGGGTCGTACAACTCCCCTGGCGGTACGCGTACCTTCGCGCTGAAGCCAGCGCCGGGCTTGATATCGATCGCCAGCAAACGCTGCAACATTTCGGTGAGCTGCGTATCCGCGACTGCGCCGAGGCCGATAGTAAGGCCGACGATCAACGCGCTCAATTTAATTCGGGATTTCACGCCAGTACTCCAGGTAGTTAATCGGTCGCGGCAGTTGGTGCCGGTATTCGATATCGTCTCTTCATTAATTTCAATCCGCCGATTGCGTTTCGGCGGTCCGTCGCATGTGGGAAGTCTTTCGCGGATTCGGCGCCGGCCACGGCCTAATCCGAAGCTTTCGATACCTGGACAACGGGCGAGTGGCTGAACTTTTGCCAGGTGCTACCGCGAGCATAAGTTACGGAGTCCGCCTCAAACAGGCGCGGGTACGCAGTTCAAGTGCGCCGCACGCACCTTCTGGTCCTTGAGCAGCGCGAACAGTAGATCAAGTTGACAGACAATATCGCGCTGCGTTCAGGCTGTGGATGCGGACGCGCCACTCTTTCCCGGTGCCGGCGTCCTACGGATGTGCACAGTCGCGGCCCGCCCCCGTGCGCCAATTTGGGACCGCCGCACACCACCCTGTCGCAAACCTTGATGTGGATCAATTCTCTCGCCGCCGCCTTCCATGATGATTCCTCCATTGGTCGCACCTGCGGTACTTGGGATCCCCCGAGCTACAGGGCCAAGCCAGGGGAGTTACAGCATGAAAGTTGGTGCATTTTATTTGCCGTCCATTGGCAGCTTTGCCGATATTCAGAAAAGTATGGCCGGGCGGCGTACCGATCTCTATCAGAACATGCTCGGTGAGTTGTCCGAGCAGATCTGCTACATGGACGAGCACGGCTACTACGGCGTCGGCTTTACCGAGCATCACTTTCATATCGAAGGCGAGGAAGTATCGACCAATCCGATCATGCTCGATCTTTACTTCGGCATGCAGACCAAGCGCATTAACGTTGGTCAGCTCGGCCTGGTGTTGCCGTCGCATAATCCGGTGCGCATCGCCGAAGACATCGCGATGCTCGACCAGATGACCAAGGGCCGCGCCTTCGCGGGTTTCGCGCGTGGTTATCAGCCGCGCTGGGTCAACGTGCTCGGCCAGCAGATCCGCGGACTCGACGGTTCGTTCAGCGAGGAATCCTATGAAGCACTGAAAAAGGACCTCTATTACGATCACTTCGAGATCATTAAGAAGTGCTGGCAGAAAGATGCC
>CAMATU010000006.1 GCA_945861225.1 Klebsiella pneumoniae | reverse complement strand
CTCCAAGGCCTCGCGCAACTGCTGTAACTCTTGTTCGGGAGTCGCCGCATTCACTTCCGCGGGCGGGTCATCAGGGTTTTCTCCGTTCGCCGGAGCGACTTCTTCGTTCACAGGGCACCTTCCAAATATGAATGCAAAAATCACGACGAGATAGCCGTCCGCTGCCGTGCACCGCCACGTGCCGCGCAAGCGGAGACTCAAGTCAGGTGGGGTCTTAGGCGGGAGAATTCAAGGCCGTGGTCAGCATCTTGGCCGTAAGGTCGACAATCGGGATCACTCGCTCATAGGACATGCGCGTCGGGCCGATGACCCCGAGCACTCCCAGCACCTCGCCATCTTCACCATACGTCGAGGTCACGATGCTGTAGTCATCGAAGGCCTCGTAGCCGGCTTCCTCGCCGATGAATATCTGCACGCCGCTGGCGCTCAGCGCCTGGTCGAGCAGGTGCAATATATCGCGCTTGTGGTTAAAGGCATCGAATAGATTGCGTAGTTTGTCGAGCCCCGACAGTTCATTGATATCCATCAGGTTGGTTTGCCCGGCGAGCACGTAGTCCTGCCCGGGCTCGTCGTCCACAAAGACCTGCTGCGCGACATCGATCACGGTCGTCATCAGGCGATTCATCTCGTCGCGGGTCGCGTTCATATCCGCCAGAAGATCCCGTTTAACCTGCCGAATGTCCTTGCCGGCGAACGCCGAGTTGAGGTAATTGGCCGCCTCGATCAATTCCGATGGCGAATAGCGGCGCGCCGTCTTGATGATACGGTTCTGGACCTCACGGTCGTTGATGACGGTAATGACCAGCACTCGGTTGTCATTCAGCGGCAGGAATTCAACCTGACGCAGTGCTTTGCTCTCCGTTTTCGGCAGCATGACCAGGCCGGCGAATTTGGTAATGTCCGAGAGCAGGCTGGAGGTTTTCTCCAGCAGTCGCCGGACATCGGTTTCATGCCGCACACCGTCCACCAAGCGCTGCAACTCAGCAGCCGGCAACGGCCGGTAAGTCAGCATGCAATCGACAAACAACCGATAGCCGCGCACGGTCGGAATACGTCCTGCCGAAGTATGCGGCGCCCGAATCAGCCCCGCATCTTCGAGATCCGCCATGACATTGCGAATCGTGGCTGGACTCAGCTCCAGCCGGGTATCGCGCGCCAGGGTCCGCGACCCCACTGGCTGGCCATCTGCGATGTAGCGCTCAACCAGTGTTTTGAACAGATATTGCGCGCGTTCGTTGAGTTCAATACCGTGCGAGGGTTGTTCAGCCATGCGCTGTGACAAGGAGTAGAGGAGTGGCCACGAATCTAGCACTGCCGATTTGCGGTTGCAAAACCGGCCTCTGCACTGGTTGGGGGAAATGGCAGAAAATCGCAGTGGGCCTTGTGTTTCTAGTGGCGGGTAGATAACGCTACCCGAGGTTAACTCGAGAAGATAGCGCCAGCATGGCGCGACTCCATAGATGGCGGCCAAATCACCGACCTGACTAGGGAATTCACTTGTTTAAACAAATTGGCATTGTGACTAAGGGGGAAGATCTCGCCGTTCTGGAGGCGGTTGATGCCGTGTTGAAGGTGCTTCGTCAGCATCAAGGCGACTATCTCGTAGAGGGCTTGAGTGCCGAAGTCTGTGCGGCACGCGAGATTGTGCGGGCCGAGGGCATGGCGATCGTGGCGGGGCGCGATTTGGTCATTGCGGTGGGTGGCGACGGCACCTTGTTGCGCGCGGCCCAGCTGGCCTTTCCGCATAATGTGCCGCTGCTAGGCGTAAATCTCGGACGTCTCGGCTTTCTCGCCGACCTCTCATTGCCGGAAGTGGCGACCGGCCTGTCCGCCATTCTTACGGGCGCTTATGCCACTGAAGAGCGGTTTGTCCTGCGCTGTGAAATTTTGCGCGCCGGTCAAATCATCGCCACCGGCCACGCTTTGAATGACGTCGTTATCCAGCGCTGGAACACCACCCGCCTGATCACCCTGCATACCTATGTGGATGGCTGTTTCGTCCATTCGCAGCGCGCCGACGGGATGATCGTCGCCACCCCGACCGGCTCCACGGCCTACGCTTTATCCGGCGGCGGTCCGATTTTGTCGCCCGCGCTACCGGCAGTCGTGCTGGTGCCGGTATGCCCACATACGCTTACGAATCGTCCGATTGTGCTCGCCAATACGTCGGTGGTCGAAATCGAAATTGCGAGCGATCATCCCGCTGAGGACCAGTCGCGTGTGACCTGCGACGGCAATGCCTTACCGAGCGTGAGCGCCGGGGATCGCATCCGGATCGGTCGCCATGATCAGGTCGTGCGCCTGATCCACCCCGCCGATCACGACCACTTCGCAATCCTGCGCGCCAAGCTGCAATGGGGCCAGGGTCCGTGTTGAAGTCGCTTACGATTCAGGATCTCGCGGTGGTGCGCCACCTCGATCTTGAGTTCCATGACGGACTCACCGTGATCACGGGTGAGACGGGGGCCGGGAAATCCATTGTGGTCGATGCGCTCGGGCTGCTGTTAGGGGATCGCGCCGATTCCACGCTGGTGCGTACTGACGCCGAACGGGCCGTGCTGAGCGCGCTATTCGATATCAGTGAGCGCCCGACTGTAGCCGCCCTACTCGCCTCACACGAACTCAACGGCACGCAGGAGTGCCTGTTGCGCCGGGTGATCGGCCACGACGGGCGCTCCCGCGCGTTCTGCAACGAGACGCCCATCACGCTGCAGGTACTGCGCGAAATAGGCACCCAGCTGGTCGATATTCATGGCCAGCATGAACATCACTCATTGTTACAGCGCGCAGTGCAACGCAGCCTGATCGATGAATTCGGCAAACTTGGCGCACAAACCGCGCAGGTCGCAATGGCCTACTCCGAATGGCAGGTCGTCGGGCGCGACTTGCGGGCTCTGCGTGGCGCGGATGAGACGGGTAATCGCGCGGATTACTTGCGTTTCCAACTGGAGGAACTGGCTGGCGCGCAGCTGGACACCCACGAATTGCTGCACCTGGAGACTGAACATCGGCGCGCCGCGCATGCGCAGCGTTTACACGACGGCTGCGCCGAAACCGCCACGCGGTTGTTTCACGGCGAGCGTGCGGCGGCGCGCATTATTTCGACGGCAGCCCAGCAAATCAAAGAATTGGCGGCGCTCGATCCCAACCTGCACAGCGCCCAGGAGCTGCTGGAGCAGGCGGCGATTAATCTCACTGAAGTCGAGCGTGAGCTGGCGCATTATCGCGAACGCATACTGACTAAGAATCCGCGTGAGCTTGAGCAGCTCGAGCAGCGTCTGCGCACGGTCCACGATTTATGCCGCAAGCATCGCTGTGATTTAGCAACCTTACCGGAAGTAATGACGCGGTTGCGAGAGGAGTTGGCGACCCTGGACGGACGCGAAGAAAGATGCACGGCCTTAGAAGCAGAAATGTTGGCAGCACGCCAACGTTACACGGCCCTCGCCGCAGATTTAAGCCAAGTCCGCCGCAACTGCGGTGAGAAAATGGCCACTGAGATCACGCAAATCTTGCGTCAATTGGGGATGCCGCACGCCGTATTCGCTGTTGAGCTGCAGGCCCTGCCCGCCCCTAGCGCACACGGTAGTGACGAGATCGAGTTCATGGTCACGACCAACCCCGATGTGCCACCGCGCCCGCTGCGCAAGGTCGCGTCAGGCGGGGAGCTTTCCCGTGCGAGCCTCGCAATTCAGGTCGCGACCGCCAGTAGCGCGCAGGTGCCCACGTTAATTTACGACGAAATTGATACTGGAATCGGCGGGCGCGTCGCGACCACAGTCGCGCAGCATCTCCAAACCATCGCGCACGGCCGCCAAGTGCTGTGCGTCACGCACTTGGCGCAAGTGGCCTCTGCCGGCACACATCATTTATCGATCACCAAACACGCCGAGCAGGGGATCACGCTTACCCAGGCCTCCTATCTTGAGCCGCGCGCCAGGGTGGAGGAGATCGCGCGCATGTTGGGTGGCGCCGAGACGACTGCTCGGGCGCGAGCCCACGCGCGGGAGTTACTCGCGGGCTAGCAGCCTGTCGGACTCAGGACCGTCCTAAGTCCGACAGGCTGCTAGGGGATTTTCTTTTTCACATAAAGAATCAGGCTGTGATCCTGTAGCTCGAAGCCGTGGGCACTGGCGACCGCGCGCTGGCGCGTTTCAATTTCTTCGTCAAAGAACTCTACGACTTGGCCAGTGTCTAGACACATCATGTGATCATGGTGGGAGCCTCGGGCCATTTCGAATACTGCATGCGAACCATCGAAGTTATGCCGTTCAGCAATGCCGGCGGACTCGAACTGGGTCAACACGCGATACACTGTGGCTAACCCGACGTCGTCGCCGGCCTCGAGCAATGCGCGATACACATCTTCGGCACTCAGATGGCGATCACCGCTGCGCTCCAGAATTTCCAGGATCCGCAGGCGCGGCAAGGTGGCCTTGAGGCCAGCCTTCTTCAGTGCAAATGTATCCACCGCATTTTGCCTCTCGCTTCGCGCCAATGGGGAAGCATAGTCGCGCTGATTTTTCCTGGGATATACTGCCGGCCCCGCAACGGCGGCCAGGGCCGGTAAACAAGTCCAAGCGCTGGCGAGTTTAACACCAATCCCGACGGGACAAGCCGGCCCCGCAGACCTTCCGATACCAAGGCAAGCCACATGAAGTCTCTCGGTTTTCTTTTAATTCTGACGTGCGGAATGCTCCTGCAGAGCTGTGCACAGAACTCGCTGCCCCGACCGCCTGACCTGCCTTCAATTGGTGATCTGCCATTCGTCCATAAAATTGATATTCAGCAAGGGAATGTGATCACGCAGGACATGATCGCCCAATTAACACTCGGAATGGACAAAAAGAAAGTCACTTTCATCATGGGTTCGCCGGTGATTCTGGATACTTTTCACACTGATCGCTGGGATTACCTGTACGTGTTCCAGCACGGCGGTGGCAAGGCCAAGCGGCGACGAATCACGCTTTACTTCAGCGACAGCAAGCTCGCGCGGATTGAGGGCGACATCAAAGCTGCCGCCGGCAAACTGGTCGTCGATACACGACAGGACATGACGGTGGATGTCCCGGACACTGCCCGCCAGGGACTGCTCGCCAAAATCAAAGACACCATGCCCTTTGTCGGTCAAGAAGCGCCGCCCGTGAAGTCCAAGACAGACGCCAAAAAAGCCGTGGTGCTCGCCGACGATGAAGTCCCCGACATCCAAGCGCCGGCGAAAACCGCGCCCGCACTAACACCAATCCAACGCGCCGCACTCGAAGAGCAAGGCGGGCCAGGCGTACTGGCCAAGATCAAGGACGCCATGCCCTTTAGGGGGGACAGCGAGAAAAAGCCGCCTGCTGACGCTGTCGCGAACGCGGCATCGCAAGCCGCGCCGAAAAAAATCAAGGACACGGTGAACGCAGATGAACAGTCGGCGGAAGCGCCTGACTCCCCTGGCCTGTTAGCCAAACTGAAAGGTGCACTGCCGTTCAGCAAAGACACGGCAGCGTCACCTGCCACGCAGCGGCCACCCGCCACGCGCGAGGAGGCGCACACGGAGTCGATAACGCGTGATAAGTCAAACAGCCCGGCGGTAGCGGAGGATGACGCTGAAGACACCGCAGACTCTGAGCAGACGGCAGTGATTATCCCGCCGCCGGGCGCGCCGACTGCCATGCCGCTCGAGAATCAACTCAGCCGCGAGTCAACCACTGATACGCCGCGCAAAGCCGCCAAGGCAGATCCGGATGATGTTGAAGGGATTGACGTGCCCCCCCAGCCAGCGCGAAAAAAGCGCGGTTTTTTCGCGCGCCTTTTCGGCAAGGACCGACCCGCAGACGAGAACCCGGAACCCGACAACCGTGAACGTCGCCGCTACCGGGACATCTCCGATCCGGAGGCCAATTAGCGCTTGGCGCGGCGGCGGCGGGCTTCCTTGGGGGAGCAGCGAAGCGGTTGATAGATCTCGACCCGTGCGCCCGCGCCGACTATCTCATCGAGCTGACGTAGCTCCCCAAACACCCCGACCCGCCAGTGTGAGAGGTCAATCTCCGGGCAACGTTCGAGGATCCGCGAGCGTTCGATAACGCCACGCAAAGTCGTGCCGTAAGGGACCCGCAATTCCATGCTTGTTTGGACGTCTGTCCCGACGTAGACGAGCGCCACCTCCAGCAGATCACCGGCCATAAAGGTCGTCCGCGCGCTGCTTGAAGGAATTCACGAGTGAGCCGGTGATGGTCTTGAACAGCGGTGACAAGGCCGCGGCGAGGATTCGATTCGCGAATTCAAACTCCAGATCGAGGCTTACCCTGCTGCCCAACGGGTTATCGACAAACCGCCACACGCCATGCAAGCGCTTGAACGGGCCATCGACCAGCCGCATTTCGAGTTGGAGGAAGGGTGTCTGTCGATTATCAGTCGTGAAAACATAACGGAGACGACCTTTGGCGACAGTGAGTCGTGCACGCATGGTGTCTAAGGTCTGCGCAAGGCACTCCGCTTTTTCGCACCACGGCAAAAACTCCGGGTAACGCGACACATCGTTGACCAGCGCAAACATTTGCGCGGCGGAGAAAGCCACGATCGCAGATTGATGAACCTCAGCCATCGTCAGGACAAGTATTTTCTCGCGCGGGGAGCACTGCCTTCTCTCAAGCTCAGCGGGCTGGCGCCGCTAGCCGGTATCTAACATTTCTCGGAAGTTTTATGGCACAAGCTGCGGCCTCCACGCCCTCTTTACCGACCGCGATCGGACGTTTTCTGCCGACGCGGATCCTCGGACGGGGTGGCCAGGGCGTAGTTTACCTCGCGCATGACCCCAAGCTCGATCGCGAAGTGGCGGTCAAAACCCTCACCCGCGGCAAACGCACCCCTGATCGCCTGATCGCCGAAGCGCGGAATGTGGCCAAACTCGATCATCCGGGAATCGTTCCGCTGTACGAAATCGAGCTGGGTAACGATACCCCGTATCTCATTTACCAATTCGCCGAAGGCCAGCCGCTCACGAAGCTGATCGAGACCGCCGAGCCCGGCGCGATCCATCAATCGGTGCGCTTAATTATTGGCGTGCTGGACGCCATTGGCTATGCCCACAGTCAGGGCATTTTGCATCGTGACTTAAGTCCCGCCAATATCCTGGTGGACAGTAAAGAGCGGCCACGGATCCTCGATTTCGGCGTCTCCACCGTCGTGACTGAAGATACGCAGGGCAACGACATGGTCGGCACCGTGAATTACATGCCGCCCGAGTGTATTGCCAAGGGCAGTATTGGTCCGCACTCCGACATTTACTCAATCGGCGTCATCCTGCATGAACTGCTGACCGGGCGCCGTCTGTTCGCGGCTGACACCACAATGGCGGTGATCTACAAAATTCTGCACGAGAAAGTCCTGCCGCCCTCGGCCTTCAATCAAACAATCGACAAGCCGCTGGATGCAATCGTGCAGCAGGCCATCGCGCGCGATCCTGCGCAGCGCTACCGATCGGCTGAAGCGATGAAGGAGGCCCTGGAAGGGTACCTGCGGCCGAGTGAGGACCAGGCGCCTGTCGCCAATAAGCAGAACGGGGCGCTCGATTTTCTAATGCGCAGGATGGCGCGCAAGCCTGATTTTCCCGCCGTGTCGGCGTTGATCGCCGATATCAGCAACAAGTCAGGGCGCCCCGAAAGTGATGATGTCAATGAGCTCGCGAATGTCATCCTCAAGGATTATGCGCTGACTACGAAGCTGCTGAAGCTGGTCAACTCGGCAGTCTATGGGCAATACGGCGGTACCATCACAACCGTCAGTCGCGCCGTGCTGATCCTCGGCTTCGATGCCATCCGCACTGCTGCGCTCAGTATCGCCATCTTCGAACACATCAAGAATGGCACTCAGGCGGACGCGCTGAAAGATGCCGCGTGCGGTTCATTTCTGAGTGCGGTGGTGGCCAAAGACATGGGCAAAGCCACACCTGGTGTGGATGCTGAAGAAGCGTTCATCGGCGCCATGTTTCATCGCTTAGGCCGGCATCTGGCGATTTACTACTTCCCTGAGGAGTTTGAAGAAATTCAGACGATGGTTGCGCAGCGTGGGAAATCGGAGCAGAGCGTGGCGCGCGAAGTGCTCGGGACCGGTTATGCCGAATTCGGCATGGCGGTCGCCAAACAATGGAACTTTCCCGAGAAACTGCAGCTCGCGATGACCCCCGCGCGCGAGGGGAAAATTCCCGCCGCGACCACTTCGATGCAGAAAGGCGCGCAGATGGCGGCCTTTGCGAATGAAGTTGCCGAAGGCATCGCAGAATCGACCGATGAGCAGGATCTCGACGCCAGGCTCAAGAAAATCGGCGATCGCTATGAAGCCAGCTTCAAGGTCCAGATTCCGCAGCTCAAGGAAACCGTCGCGAAGGCTGTCGAGGCGACTCGCGAATACGCCACGTTGTTGACGGTAGACGTCAAAACCAGCAGTTTCTTTAAGCGCGTGGTACGGCGCCTGAGTGGCGATCCCCAGGCCGAGAAGACCCAGCAAATCAAGGCGGTCACAGCGGACGCCCATCAGCAGTCGGGGCAAGAAGCGACTGAAGATCGGCGGAGTGTGTTGGTCAACGCGGTGACTGAAATCACCAACGCGCTGCTCGATCAGGCACCCGTCAATCAAATCTTCAATATGGTGATCGAAGCCTTCTTTCGAGGCATCGATTTCAGCCGGGTGCTGCTGCTGTTGCGCGATCCGAAGCGCCACGCCATGCAAGCCCGCCTTGGGCTTGGGCCGGATGCCGCGGAGATTGTGCCGAAGTTCAGTTTCAAAGCAGAAGACGCGCAAGATATCTTCAATGAAGCAGTCCGCAAAGGACGCGAGTTCATCGTGCTGGATGTCAACGCGGCGCAGTACCAGGGGCGCATTCCAGGTTGGTGTCGCACCTTGGCCAATCCCCACTCAATTCTATTGTTTCCATTGCTCGCGAATAAGAGCTGCATCGGGCTGGTGTATGCCGACAAGGTTGGCGAACAGGTTCAATTCAGCGTGCAGGAACTGAAGTTGCTGAATACCTTGATCAAGCAATCGTCGCTCGCCTTCAACCAACGTCGTTAAGCGAGCGGGACAGCATACCGATCTCCCTATTGGAGATCGGTATACTGTCCCCGCATGAATGCCGCGAAGAAACACCCCGCCAACGACAGTTCGATCACGCAGAATAAAAAAGCGTTTCACGACTACTTCGTCGAGCAACGGATCGAAGCTGGCCTCGTCCTCGAAGGCTGGGAAGTCAAAAGTCTCCGCGCGGGAAAAGTCCAATTGCGCGATGCCTATGTGCTGCTCAAAGGTGGTGAGGCATTTCTGCTCGGATCGCTGATCAACCCGCTTAATTCAGCCTCCACCCACATCACTGCCGATCCCCAGCGCACGCGCAAGTTGCTGCTCCATCGACTCGAAATCGCGCACCTGGTCGGCGCGATTGAACGCAAGGGCTACACCGCGGTAGCGCTCGCGCTGTACTGGAAAAAAGGGCGTGTGAAGTGCGAACTCGGGCTTGCCAAAGGCAAGAAGCAACACGACAAGCGTGATGCGGAAAAAGATCGCGATTGGCAACGCGACAAACAACGCATCATGAAAGGTCGTTAGACCCAGCGCCGCACGCCTGACTGAATCTGCTCAAGTAACCGGCGGCTCCCCTTGAATTTGCGAGTGCCGCCTCCATCTACTCGTTGTGTTGGGCTGGCCTCGTCGCGTAAGCTGGCAGATCACCTTGGGGGCGACATGGATTCGACGTGGGTCGCGAAACCGAAGGGGCATGTCGAGGCGCAGTTTCCTCGTAAATCCATCTGCAAACTATTAGTTGCCAACGACGACAACTACGCACTCGCTGCTTAAAACCCAGTAGGGTGCCGTCCGACTGAAGCCGTGCTGGTGCGTTCAGGTTTCGGGCGTCATATCTCACCGGATCGCGACGCGGCTTGCTCGGCGCCAAATCGCTAAAACTCACGAGCTCGCTGGCCGTTTTCCCTGCCTGTCGGGTGGCGTCCAGTTAAAACAATAGACGGGATACACATGTAGAACCGACGGCGGAGGGCTTGCGGACGCGGGTTCGATCAAAGGGTCGCACCGGTCTGTAAAGACCGGTTGAAAACGGAGCTCACATCGATGAAACCTAACCCGTTGGATTGGAACGGTAAGGCAACGTCGAGGGGTAAGTAGAAGGCTAACTTCAGGCTTGCCCTGTAGAGACTCATAGCGTCGCTGTTGCGTTGATGCGCATGAGCGGCGACTAGGATTCGCTTAAGTTTAGTAGGCGAATAATACGCTCCGCATCCCGGCCTGCCGGGATGAAGGCATAGTCCAGTCCAGATCGAAAGATCTGGGGCAAACTGTCCCGCCGCCTCCACCAATCATGATCCACCCCGCCCAGCGTGGCGGGGTGGATGGCCTTCGGCGTCAAGGCGGATCTAGTCGATGGCAAGCCCTTGGCTATTACGCGGACATCGCGGCGAGCAACGGTAACTCGTGATCAATTCGTAGGGCGGAAAAGCGGAGCGCCTTCCGCCGCATGCGATCATCCGCAGTGTCGGCAGAAGATATTTCTCGTAATCTGTCCATTCAAGTACATGGGATGACCCGCCCTACGACACTTTACTCTTCAACGCGTAGGACAACCGAGGATAGACCACGATCAAATCAATCCAGAATCGTGGGGTGTCCCGAGATCCTGTTTCCTTCCATCAGGATCACGTTCGCGGGTGTCAATTGCGCCGAAATTTTGTGTGGACGCGAGGAACCCAGGTCCCTCTGTAGTATCGATTATCACCAGCCCGCCGATTGTCAGGCTCGGATCCCCTACTATCGGCAATATTTGCCAGTCGAGTTCGCCGGTTTCTTCCGCGCAAACGTAGAGAGGGCGTGAATTGGCCAATTCAAAATCCTATCAACCGCCCTATACCATCACCCCGGCCATTTTGAACTTGGTCGCAGAAATTGGTGAGATGGTCGGACGCTATACCGTCCTGGCGGAACAGAACCTGACGCCTCTCCTGCGCCGGGAAAACCGGCTCCGCACCATCCAGGCCTCGCTCGCTATCGAGAACAACACCTTGACCCTTGAACAGGTCACGGCGGTCATCGACGGCAAGCGCGTGCTGGGGCATCCACGTGAAATCCAGGAGGTGCGTAATGCCTTTGCGGCTTACGAGGCGATGGATGGCTGGCAACCGACCTCACAAGCGGATCTGCTGGCCGCCCATGGTTTGCTGATGTCTGCACTGATCGATGGCGCAGGCATTCTCCGCGCCGCAGATGTTGGCATTTTTCGCGGCGAACAACTGGTGCACATGGCGCCACCTGCGAACCGGATACCGCACCTGATGAGTGACTTGCTAAGCTGGCTAGAACGAACGAATGAGCATCCGCTGGTGGCCAGTTGCGTGTTTCACTACGAGTTGGAGTTTATTCACCCCTTCGCCGACGGCAATGGACGGATGGGGCGACTATGGCAAACCTTGATCCTGCGCAACTGGAAACCCTTGCTGGCTTATCTGCCTGTCGAAACTGTCATTCGTGAACGACAGGAGGCTTACTACCGAGTATTGGCTGAAGCTGATGCGCGCGCCGATGCGACGCCTTTTATCGAGTTCATGTTGAGCGCCGTTCGCGACACGCTCCGCGAAGTGGTTTCCACCGACCAAGTAGCCGGTCATGTAACCGACCAAGTAGCATTGCTAATCGAGGCTATTGGAAATCACGAACTTGGTAGCGCTGATTTGCTCAAGGCCCTCGGGCTGTCCCATCGACCGACCTTGCGGGACAACTATCTTAACCCGGCATTGACTGGCGGCTGGATCGAACGTACCCATCCCACTTCACCCCGTAGCCCCACGCAGCGCTATCGCCTGACCGGCAACGGTCGACGGCTGCTGCAACAGCGACAAGCGGAATAAGGGTGAAAAACATTTTCAGGCCTTCACTACTGGAACTGGAGTTTCTGTTGCCTGATGTCGAAGCCCAAAAGCAATTGGTAGTGGAAATCACAACTGCTCGGGAGCGCTCAGCACAGAAGCGCAGCGAAGCCGCGACCTCGCGCAAATCAGCACGGGTCGCCTGTGAGTCGGCGCTGTTCACCTCCTTGGAGCCAGGTGCTGCATGACGCTCGACTTCGCCACCCTCGACACCCTGCGCACGCACCACCCCGCGTGGCGGCTGTTGCGTTCAGACCATGCGCCGCTGGTGGCGAGTTTTCTGCAGCGGGTGTTCGTGGCGCCCAATGTGCGAGTGATGGCGGCGGCGGATCTGGCCGAGGCGCTAGAGGATGAGTTGTACGCCTTGCGCCTGCGCGTAGGGGAATCCGCTTTTCCCAAGCCGGCGCTCGAATACCTGAATGATTGGGCCGCGCCTGACAAGGGTTGGCTGCGCAAGTTTTACCGCCCGGGCACCGACGAGGCGCAGTTCGATTTGACACCAGCCACCGAGAAAGCCATTGCCTGGCTGGCGCAGCTCAGTGCGCGGCAATTCATCGGCACCGAGTCGCGGCTGTTGACTCTGTTTGACCTGCTCAAGCAGATGAGCGACGGCAGCGAGGCCGACCCCGCCAGACGCATCGCCGAGCTGCACAGGAAGCGCGATGAGCTTGACGCCGAGATTGCGCGGGTGCTGGCGGGCGACCTGCCGCTACTGGACGACACGGCCTTAAAGGATCGCTTTCAGCAGTTTATGCAGGGTGCGCACGAATTGCTCACCGACTTCCGCGAGGTGGAACACAACTTCCGCCAGCTCGACCGGCGCGTGCGCGAGCGCATTGCATTGTGGGAAGGCAGCAAGGGCGCGCTGCTGGAAGACATCATGGGCGAGCGCGATGCAATCGCCGATTCCGATCAGGGCAAGAGTTTTCGCGCCTTCTGGGATTTCTTGCTCTCCAGCCGTCGGCAGGAAGAATTGACCGAGCTGCTGGATCGTGTGCTGGCGCTGCCCGCTGTAGCCGCTCTGAACCCCGATACCCGCACGCGTCGTGTGCATTACGACTGGCTGGAAGCCGGTGAGCACACCCAGCGCACGGTCGCCGCTTTATCGCAGCAGCTGCGGCGCTTTCTGGATGACCAGGCCTGGCTGGAAAACCGCCGCATCATGGACATTCTGCACGGCATCGAGAGCAAGGCGCTGACCCTGCGGGATGCTCCACCGGCTGGCACCGTGATGGAAATGGCGGAGGCCTACGCTGATATCGAGTTGGCGATGGAGCGTCCCTTACTCACCCCGGCCAACAAGCCGCTAATCGCCGACCTGGCCTTGCAGGACGGCGATGAAGACATCGACGCGCAAGCGCTATTCGAGCAAGTGGTGGTGGACAAGGCGCTGCTCACCCGCCACATCCGTCATGCCTTGCAGGATCGGACACAGATCACCTTGAGTGAACTGGTGACCAGCCAGCCCTTGCAACAGGGGCTGGCCGAATTGGTGGCTTATTTGCAGCTCGGCACGGACACCTTCCGCAGCGTGGTGGACGAGCATACGCCCGAGTCGATCCGCTGGCAGTCGGTGGCCACAGACGGTCAGACAATCATTCGCAGCGCGCGACTGCCGCGCGTGATCTTCACGCGGTGAACGCGAACAAGCGCTGAGGCAAGGAATGGAAGAAGAATTCTTGAACACCCCAGCCGCTGCGCACTCTGTGGTCGCAGCAAGCGCAAATTTATCTGTGTTACTGATCAGCTTGCTTAAAGGCGTGCTGCACCGTGATAGCGACGAACGCCACTGGGCGGCATTGGTGAACTTGCAAGCGCGGGTACGGGACTATGTGGCGGTGCTGAATCTTGAATTGGTGCTCGATGAGGCGGAAGGGTATGCCTTCTTGAAGAGCCGCCCCGAACCTGCTGACGACGATCCCGCGCCGCGGCTGCCGCGCCTGGTCGCGCGTCGTCCCTTGTCCTTCGCCGTAAGTTTGTTGCTTGCCCTATTGCGCAAGAAGCTGGCCGAGTTCGATGCGGGCGGCGGCGATACGCGGCTGGTGCTCTCCCGCGACTCCATCGTGGAGCTGGTGCGGGTGTTCCTGCCCGATGGCCCCAATGAAGCCAAGCTGATTGACCAGATCGAAACCACCATCAACAAAGTGGCCGAACTGGGTTTTCTGCACAAGCTCAAACCTGCCAGCGGCGCTGCGGCCGGGCCGGCCACTTACGAGGTGCGACGCATTCTGAAGGCTTTCGTCGACGCGCAATGGTTGGCCGATTTCGACGCGCGTGTGGCCACTTACCAGACCCAACTGGCCGGCGTGGCCGATGCCAAGGAAGGGGCCGACCATGACTAATCGTCAGGAAAGACGATTTGCACAGCCGAAGGCTGCCCGCAGGGAGGTGCGCCATGAATGATCCGCAATCCCTGGGCCTGGACTTCTGTGCCGATGACACGCTGTCGGGCTTTCGCCTGACCCGTCTGGAGGTATTCAATTGGGGCACCTTCGACAGCCGGGTGTGGACGTTGCAACTGGCGGGCAGGAACGGCCTGCTGACGGGGGATATTGGCTCGGGCAAATCCACCCTGGTGGATGCGATTACCACCCTGCTAGTCCCTGCCAACCGCGTCGCCTACAACAAGGCCGCCGGCGCCGATAGCAAGGAAAGAACGCTGCGCTCCTATGTGCTCGGGCATTACAAATCCGAGCGCAACGAAGTCACGGGAGCGGCCAAGCCGGTGAGTTTGCGCGACCAGAACTGCTACGCGGTGATCCTGGGGGTGTTCCACAACGCCGGCTACGACCAGACGGTGACACTGGCCCAGGTGTTCTGGATGAAGGAAGCGCAAGGGCAGCCGGCACGCTTCTTCCTGGGGGCCGAGCGGGCGCTCTCGATTGCGACCGACTTTGCCAACTT
The DNA here is from genome assembly GCA_945861225.1 of Klebsiella pneumoniae. GTDB lineage: Bacteria > Pseudomonadota > Gammaproteobacteria > CAIKBL01. The sequence continues at coordinate 29,644 of CAMATU010000006.1, read as the reverse complement.
CGGCGCGGACATCAACCAGCTGAAAAGGCGGCTGCGCACGCAAGGCGCCGAGATTCAAGACACTTTTCCGCCCTATGCGGCCTGGTTCCGCCGACGCTTTGGCATTGAAAACGATCAGGCGCTGGAGTTGTTTCACCAGACGGTGTCGATGAAGTCGGTGGGTAACCTCACTGACTTCGTGCGCAGCCATATGCTTGAACCTTTCGAGGTCGGCCCACGCCTGCAAGCCCTGATCGGCCACTTCGACGATCTCAATCGCGCCCATCAGGCGGTGCTGAAAACTAAAGCACAGGTTGAATTACTGACGCCCTTGATTGCGGACTGTGGCCGCCACCGCGCATCGATGGCTGAGGTCGATGGCCTACGCGAGTGTCGGGATAATCTGCGGCCCCATTTCGCTGGCCTGAAGCTTGGCCTGATCGACAAGCGGCTGGGCTGGTTGGCGGAAGAATGGGAGCGCGTGGATGCTCAGGTACAAAAGCTCCAAGCGGTTCATGAGGCGCAAGGCCAGCAAGTTGATGAGCTGAAGCAGGCCATCAATGACAACGGCGGCGACCGTCTGGAGCGCCTTGCCGCAGAGATCCGCAGGAAAGGCGAGCTGCGCGATGCGCGCAAAACCAAGGCCGGTCGTTATGGGGCGTTGGCAAGCGTATTGGGCGAGCCGGTAGCAGCCGATGCAGCCACCTTCGCCGCACAACGTGGCAAGTATCAAAGCTGGCGGGAGGAGGCGCGCAACCGCGATGCCGATCTGCAGAACGCGCTGACTGAGCACGGCGTGACCCTGCGGCAGGGCAAGCAGGAGCACGACCAGCAAACCGCTGAAATCGACAGCCTCAAACGGCGGCGCAGCAACATCGATGACCAGCAGATCCAGATCCGCGCGGCACTGTGTGCGGCACTGGGCCTGAACGTAGATGACATGCCTTTTGCCGGTGAATTGATCCAGGTGCGTGACGATGAGCGTGACTGGGAGGGTGCCGCCGAACGCTTGTTACGCGGCTTCGGACTGGCACTGCTGGTGCGCGATGTCGACTACAAGGCGGTAGCCGAATGGGTGGATGGTGCCCATCTGCGTGGCCGGCTCGTGTACTTCCATGTGCGGCCGCGCAAAACAGCAGAGCTGCCCGATCTGCACCGTGACTCCCTGGTCCGCAAGCTGGCCATCAAGCCGGACTCCCCGCATTACGATTGGCTGGAGCGCGAGCTTGCCCACCGCTTCGACGTGGCCTGCTGCGCCACCCAAGAACAGTTCCGCCGCGAGGCGCGTGCCATTACCCGCCAAGGCCAGATCAAAGACCCAAGCGGCCGGCACGAAAAAGACGACCGCCACCGCATCGATGACCGCAGTCGCTATGTGCTGGGCTGGAGCAACGACGCCAAGATCGCGGCACTGGAAGCCACGCGCCGCCAGCTTGAAACGCGACTCGGTGCGGTTGGCAGCCAAATCGGTGTCATCCAGAAAGAACGTGATGGGCTCACGCGCCGCCTCGATGCGCTGATCCGTCTGGAAGAATTCACGGCCTTCGATGAACTGGATTGGGCCAGCGTCGCCACCGAGATTGCGCAACTGCAAGATGAGCGCACCCGCTTGGAGTCAGCGTCGGACGTGCTCAAGCAGTTGAACGACAACCTGCGCGCGTTGCAGAAGAAGCAGAAAGAAACAGGGGAAGCGCTGCAAGCTGCGCGCGAGAAGCGGGCCAAAGTGGAACAGCGACGCTCGGACGCGCAGGAGCTTCGCCAGCAAACCGAGACGTTGCTTCAAGGCGTTGTCGTAGACGCTGCGCTAGCAGTAAAGCTCGAATCCATGCGCGGCGAAGCACTGGGTGAACACCAACTGACCGTGGAGTCCTGCGACAACCGCGAGCAGGACGTGCGTACCTGGCTGCAGGCCCGAATTGACGCAGAAGACAGCAAACTCAAGCGGCTGGCCGAAAAGATCATCAAGGCCATGGCTTCCTTTAAGGAGGCTTTCAAGCTTGAGACGGCCGAGATCGATGCCAGCCTTGAGGCGGCCTTTGAGTATGAAAACCTGCTGACGCAGTTGCACCGCGACGACCTGCCACGTTTTGTGGCGCGGTTCAAAGAACTGCTCAACGTCAATACGATCAACGAAATCGCCAACTTCAATGCCCAACTGGCCCGCGAGCGCGAAACCATCAAGGAGCGCATCGCGCACATCAACAAATCGCTGGGTGAGATCGACTACAACCCCGGGCGTTACATCGTGCTGGAATCACAGACCAGCCCGGATGCCGAGATCCGCGACTTCCAGCAGGAAATGCGCGCTTGTACCGAAGGGACTGTCACCGGCTCGGACGATGCCCAGTATTCCGAAGCGAAGTTCTTGCAGGTCAAGGCCATCATCGACCGCTTCCGGGGCCGCGAAGGCTTGTCTGAGCAGGATCGCCGCTGGACGGCCAAGGTCACCGATGTGCGCAACTGGTTCCTGTTCGCCGCCAGCGAGCGCTGGCGCGAAGACAACAGCGAGCACGAGCACTATTCAGACTCCGGCGGCAAGTCGGGTGGTCAGAAAGAGAAGCTGGCCTACACTATTTTGGCCGCCAGCCTGGCCTATCAATTTGGCTTGGAATGGGGCGCAGTCCGTTCCCGTTCTTTCCGCTTCGTGGTCATCGATGAGGCCTTCGGACGCGGTTCGGATGAGTCGGCGCAATACGGTTTGAAGCTGTTCCGGCAACTCAATCTACAACTGCTGATCGTCACGCCGCTGCAGAAAATCCACATCATCGAACCCTACGTCGCAAGCGTCGGCTTCGTGCATAACGAAGGAGGGCGAGCGTCCATGCTGCGCAATCTTTCCATTGAGGAGTACAGGGCGCAGAAGGCCTTGATGCCCGTTCAATCCGCGCAGGTGTTGCCGCAGTGACCTGGACCGGCCCGCAGGAGTTGAAAGCGCAATTGGCGCGACTATGGGAGCGTGGTGATCTGCTGCGAGATGCAGTGACCGGCAATGCGCGTTTTCCTTTGCGCCTGTCGCTCAAGTCCCCAGGCTCGACGGACATCACGGATCGTTTTGACGAGGTTCGCGCTTGGGCCGCTGAATTGGCGGCGATGGCTTCAGTTCGTGTGGAGTGGCAAGAAGTTCGACACCGCGTCCAGGGCGCGCAAAAGTTACCGGCCTGCGTGTGGGTCGAAACGCTTGAAGATGCGCTGACCTGGCTGGGCAAGCGCCGGGAGTGGGAACGCTTCTCAGCGCAGGTTTCTGCTACCCGGCAAACACACCCCGCATTGCTGCTTTGGCTGGGAAAACGCCCCCTGCAGGCGGTGGAACTGTCCACCAGATGGCCACGATTGCTGGCTGTGGTTACTTGGCTTGTCGAGCACCCGCATCCGGGCATTTACTTGCGGCAGGTGGATTTGCCGGGCGTGCACAGCAAATTCATTGAAGCCCAGCGCAGCGTGCTGGCCGAGTTGTTCGATTTGGCATTGCCCGCGGATGCAGTGGATCACAGTAGAAGTGGTGTCAGCCAGTTTCCCGCCCGTTATGGCTTTCTGGACAAGCCAACGCGCATTCGCTTCCGTGTGCTTGATCCGGCAATACGGGCCGTGCCCGGCTCGGCGTGCCCCGACGTGACCCTGGATGCCGACAGCTTCAGTTGCCTGGAACTCGCCGCGCAACGTGTCTTCATCACCGAAAACGAGACCAATTTCCTGGCGTTTCCGCCGGTGCGTGATGCCATCGTAATTTTTGGTGCGGGTTACGGTTGGGATGCACTGGCCCGCAGTCATTGGCTGAAGGACTGCTCAATCCATTACTGGGGCGATATCGACACCCATGGCTTTGGCATCCTGGATCAGTTGCGCGCCTACTTTGGCCACGTGAAGTCGTTTTTGATGGACCGGGCAACCCTCGATGCGCACACCGCCGTCTGGGGACACGAAGACAAACCCTTGGTCGCGGACTTGCCTCGACTGACATCCGATGAGCGCGCGCTCTATGATGATCTACGTGACAACCGCATTCGCGTTGGACTGCGGCTGGAGCAGGAACACATCGGCTTCCACTGGTTAGCTTATTGCCTTCAGCATCTCCTTGCTGGCACTGCCGCTCCCCCTCTGGGCATCTTGTTATAAGACCCTATTTGGCCTTTATTAAATCAGGAGCAGGCCATGCGTAACTCATCTCAAGTCAAGCCGATCAGCTTCCTCAAAGCTAACGCTGCCGAGCGCTCCAACTCAACTCGCTCAGCTGCCGATTCCAGGATAATTCAACCCGGCGCCAACGCCTCCAGCAGCGGCCAATGCCAGTTCTTTGAGACCGCGCTGTCCGGCGTGTAGTGCTCATCGGGATTGCACGGGTAGAGCGCGATATGCGTTGCGCCAGCGTCGGCAAAGGCGCCGAGCTTAGCCGCGAGCATCTGTGCATCGCCCCAGGCGCACACGGCGTCGATCAGGCGATCACTCCCGCCGCCCTGCCAATCCGGAGCTGTGAATCCGAGTTCGCTCCAGCGCGCGTGGTAAGCCGGCAGGCTGAAATAAAAAGCACAGGCGCGCCGGGCGAGTTCGCGGGCGCGCTCGGCGTCGGCTTCGAGGACGCAACGCACCACCGCGTGTATTTCCTTGTCTGGGCCGAGAATGGCGCGCGCCATGCGGATGGCAGCAACCGGTTGCAGGAATAGAAACGAACCGTCGGCCAAGTCACGCGCAACCTTGATGAGTCCACTGCCGTGTCCGGCCACGATCACCGTAGCTGGCTTGTCTGCACGAGGGCTTTCCAGCGGCGCCACGCGCAGACGCTCAAGGTAGCTCCGCATCTTGGTCACTGGGGCCGCCCACTGGTGCCCGCGCGGCTCGATCAGTATCGGATGTGACACACCGAGCCCCAGGCTGAACCGCCCGTCGGATAATTCGGCCAGCGTATTGGCGCCCTGCGCCGCGCTGTCGGCATCACGCGCATAGACATTGGCGATGCCGGTGGACACCTTGAGCTTGCGCGTACGTGCGAGCAGGAACCCTGCGGTCGCAAAGGGCTCGCGGCCAAAAATTTCGGGCAGCCATAACTCGTGATAACCCAGTGCCTCGAAGCGCTGGGCATTGGTCACCAGATCAGCGCCGCGGGTGCCTTCGGTCCATTGCAGCAAGCCCAATTTCGCAGTCATGAGGGAAGTCTCTTTAGGCCGCGCGATAACGCGGTGGAATGTCGAACTTGAAAATTCGCGCGGCGTTCAGGCCAAGCACGTGCGCCCGTTCGTGATCTGTGAGTGCGTCCATCGAGCGCTCGATCGCGGCGGCCGAATGCGGCCAGGTCCCTTCATGATGCGGAAAGTCGTTCGCCCACAGGAAATTTTCGGTCAGATCAAAGCTCCGCATGAGCTCGAGTCCTGGCCGATCCTCGCCGAAACTGGCGAAGCCATTCGAGCGGAAATAATCGCTCGGCAGTTGCTTGAGCTTGGGCCGCACCCACATGTGATGTTTGTGGTAGGCCTCGTCCATCGCGGTTAGCGCCCACGGCACCCAACCGATACCGGCCTCGATGCTGCCAAAGCGCAGACTTGGGAAACGCTCAATCACCCCCGAGGCACAGAGATTGATTAATGGCTCCATGGTCGGCGCCAACGAATGCACCGCGTAGTTGATCACGGCCCCGCCATTGCCGCGCGCAGTGCGCGGATCGCGTCCGGTTGAAACATGAAAGGTGATGGGGAGATCCACTTCGGTAATGGCTGCCCACAGCGGATCGAACTCGGGCAGGTTGTAATTCGGATCCTCAAAATCGGGCGCACCCCACAGCGGCTTGCAGGGCAGCGCGAGTCCCTTAAACCCGCGCTGGGCAGCGCGCTTGACTTCGGCGATGGCGCCGTCGAGATCGCCAGTCGCAATACAGGCCATGGGCGCGAGGCGATCGTTGTAGGCCGCGAAGGTTTCCCAGGCCCAGTCGTTGTAAGCGCGGCACATGGCCTGCGCGAACTCGGCGTCGCGGGTGGCCCAAATCGTCAGGCCCTTGTTCGGAAACAGAACCTCGCAATCCACGCCGTCGCGGGCCAACGCGGCGAGGCGTTCCTGCGGCGTTTTACCAGAACGGCTGCGCTCGAGATCTTCGCCGGTGAGCGCGACATTGGCTAAGCGAATCGGACGAAAGCCTTCGTTCTTCTGCAGCTTGGCACCATCGCCGCCGAGCACAATGCCGGGCAGACGTTCGCGGTACTTGGCGTCCATACGCGCCAGCAGGAAGTCGTCGGGTTCCTGCACATGGCAGTCCGCCGAGACGATGAAATACTTATGTGCCGCGCCCGGGCGTGGTGAGCGTGGCCACGCTTTGCTGCCCGGAGTCTCGGCACGCCATTGATTATTCACATCAAGATTATCTGTTTGCACGAGGTGCTCCGCCAGGATGGTCGCTCACAGCGCGACGGTGAACTCCGCCTCAGTCTTGGCTTTGATTTGCTCAAGGGTGACACCCTTCGCGAGTTCAATCAGTTTCGCCCCACCCTTTTTGCGATCGATCTCAAACACGCCGAGATCGGTGATCAACACGTCCACCACCGCTTTGCCGGTGAGCGGCAACGTACAGTGGGTTTTGAATTTAGGTTCACCAGCCTTCTCGGTGTGTTCCATCACCACCACGATGCGGCGCACGCCCGCCACCAAATCCATTGCCCCGCCCATGCCTTTGACCATCTTGCCGGGGACCATCCAATTCGCGAGGTCGCCGTTCTGTGCGACCTGCATACCACCGAGAATGGAGAGATGGATATGCCCGCCGCGAATCATCGCGAAGCTGTCGGCCGATGAAAAATAGCTGGAATGCGGCAAATCGGTGACCGTCTGCTTGCCGGCATTGATGAGATCGGGATCTACCTCATCTTCATAAGGATAGGGTCCAATGCCGAGCAGGCCGTTCTCGCTCTGCAAGGTCACCGACATCCCCTCAGGTACCAGGTTGGCGACCAGGGTCGGAATTCCGATCCCCAAATTCACGTAGTAGCCGTCCTTTAGTTCCTTGGCGGCGCGCGCCGCCATTTCTTCGCGTGTCCAAGCCATTAGCTGTTCCCTCCCGCCTTGGCCTCACGCGGACGCGTGGTCGGGCGCTCGATAAATTTCTCGTACTTGGTCGCCACCACAATGCGGTCCACAAAAATGCCGGGAGTGTGCACGTGATCAGGATCGATCTCGCCCGGCTGCACCAGGTGTTCGACTTCGGCGACCGTGAGCTTGCCGGCGGCGGCCACCATCGGATTGAAGTTACGCGCTGTTTTGCGGTAGACCAGATTGCCCTCGGTGTCGCCCTTCCACGCTTTGACCAGCGAGACGTCGGCCACCAGGCCAGTCTCCATCACATACCAGTCACCGTCGAACTGGCGCGTTTCTTTGCCATCGGCAATCACCGTGCCGTAGCCGGTGCGGGTGAAAAAGGCCGGGATGCCGGCACCGCCGGCGCGCAGGCGCTCGGCAAGCGTGCCCTGGGGGTTGAACTCGAGCTCGATTTTGCCCGCCATGAACTGGCTTTCGAGATCTTTGTTATCACCAGCAAAGGACAGAATTACTTTACGGATCTGGCCGTTGGCCAAGACCAGCCACATACCGTGGCCATCGCAGCCGACGTTATTGCCGACGATGGTCAGATTCCTTGCCTGGGTGTCGCGCAGCGCGACGACCAGATCTAACGGCACGCCGCACAGTCCGAAGCCGCCGGACGCGACTGTCATGCCATCCGTGACCATCCCTCTCAGCGCCGTCGCGGCGTCGGGGTATACCTTGGAGTTCACGCTAATTTCCTCTTCACTGGGGTGCGACCCGCCCGCACCGCGCAAGCTGGGGCGAAGCCAGTCCAACAGGCGGGGGCTAGAAGTCAGCCGGATAGTCGCCTTTTCACTGACGTCGATCAAGCATGGAGTTCGGGTTTGGCGCGACGCAAGGTTCCGCAGATTTTGCCGCTAAATTGTCCTCAAGGAAGCTCCCAAGCGCTAATGACTCATTTACCACCAGCCGTCGCCACGTCTGTCGCACTCCTACGATGAGTGAACCCAGTCCGCCGTTAGTGCTCATTGTCGATGACGATCCGATGATGCGCTTTCTCGTCCGCGAGACTTTGGAATCCAGGAATTTTCGCGTCGCGGAAGCGACCGATGGGGCCGAAGGACTGGCGCTCGCCGCAGCGCTGCGGCCGGATTTGATTCTGATGGATGTTCAAATGTCGGGGCTTGACGGTTACACCGCGTGTTCCAGACTGCGCGCCACTCACTACGGGCAGCACATCCCGATTCTGATGATGACCGCGTTGGACGATTTTCAGTCGATTCTGCGTGCCTATCAAGTTGGGGCGACCGATTTCATCACCAAACCACTGAATTTTGGCTTGCTCGAGTTCCGACTCGATTACATGTTGCGCGCCAAGGTGATGGGCGACGAATTACGCAATAGCGAAGCCGCCTTGGCCACTGCACAGCGCATTGCGGGGCTCAGCCATTGGGAATATCAGCCAGGGGTCGGTTTCACGCGCTGGACTACGCAAACCTGCGAAATCCTTGGACTCACGAGCGACGTGACAATTGCCGACGTGGACCAGCTCCTGCAGTTCGTGATGCCCGGTGATCGCGATCTGCTGCGCGCGGCATTTCGGGATTGCATGCAGACCACCCACGATGCCGCGATCGAGTACCAAGTGAAAGATTCGGTCGGTGGGGTGCGCATCATCCAGCAGCACATGCTGCGCCAGGCGCGACTCGACGGCGTGGAATGCGTGGTCGGGACCGTACAGGACATCACCGAACGCCGGCGCGCCGAACAACAAATCCACGACCTCGCGTTCTACGACGGCGTGACGGGACTGCCGAATCGCACCTTGCTTGAGCAGCGCCTGGAAGCAATGCTCGCTGCGGTGGATGAGCAGGATTTGCAAGTCACGGTCCTCATCATCAACCTCGATCACTTCCAGCGCTTCAACGAACATTTCGGACATGTGCTGGGCAACGAACTGTTGCGTGCGCTGGGCCGTCGCCTGACCGGTAATCTGCGGCGTGACACCGGCGACAACCGGAGTATCGCCAGCAATCCCGATCTGGTGGCGCGCATTGCGGGCGATGAATTCTGCCTGGTGAGCACCCGAACCGATGCCGAGGTCAGCGGCTTGAGCCTTGCCCAGAGAGTGCATGAGTGTCTGCACTTGCCGTTTGCGATCGGCGGCGAACAACTCTCGGTCACGGTCAGTATCGGTGTGGCCGTGTCTTCAGCCGAGATTCGCCAACCGGAGGAATTACTGCGCCATGCGAATCTGGCGGTGAATCATGCGAAGCGGCGTGGCCGCGACAACACCGAACTCTATGCACCCGACATGGAAGTTCGTGCCGAGCAGCGCCTGAGCCTGGAAACCAAACTGCGCCAAGCCATTGGGACCGCCCAGATCTCGTTGCACTATCAACCAAAGCTACGCACCAACACCCTGGAAGTGACGGGCATGGAAGCGTTGGTGCGCTGGGAGCATCCGGAACTCGGGCGGATCCCGCCGATAGAATTCATCCCGATCGCCGAAGAGACGGGACTAATCCTGCCCCTGGGCGAATGGATCCTGCGCGAGGCTTGTCGCCAGACGGTCGCCTGGCACACCCAAGGGTTCACCGGTCTGGTCTGTGCGGTCAATATTTCCGCGGCCCAATTTCGCGATCAGAACCTGCCCCAGCGGATCACTGCAATCCTGCACGAGACCGGTGCCAAGCCGCACCAATTGCAACTCGAATTGACCGAGAGCCTGGTCATGCAGGACGAGATCCTGGGCATGGCCATGTTGAATCAACTCAAAGCGCTGGGGATTAGCCTCGCCATCGACGACTTTGGGACCGGCTATTCGTCGCTCAGTTACCTTAAGCGGTTGCCGGTGGATATTGTCAAAATTGATCAATCGTTCGTGCGCGAACTGCGCGAAGAAAGTGATGACGCGGCGATAGTGGAGGCGGTGGTGGCACTCGCCCACAGCCTGCGCTTGAAGGTCGTCGCCGAAGGCGTCGAACAAAAAATCCAACTCGATTTTCTGCGGCGGCGTGGTTGCGACGAGGTCCAGGGCTACCTGCTGGCTAAGCCGATGCCGAGCGAGGCTTTCGCAGAATGGCTGTCTCTGCACACATCTACGCAGACCCACCAGGCTTTAAGCGCAGTCGGTTAAGGACGCAAATCGAAGTCAAGTTGCCGACATGGCTTCCAGTAGGAGCGCCTTCGGCCGCGATTGCAGTGCACGGCTTCCAGTCCCATCGCGGCTAAAGCCGCTCCTACAAAAGAGAAGCGGGCTCCCCCAGTAGGAGCGGCTTCAGCCGCGATGGGGCACTGAAGGGGTTGCATCGTATCAAGCCCCCCATCGCGCCTGAAGCCGCTCCTACTGTGGTCTCGAATGCGCGCGAAAGTTGGAAACCTTATTTGTGCCAGAGTGCTTGAACGACTTTAACGCACGAAGTCGAGAATCCTCTTGGCGACCAGTGCCGGTGCATCGAGTTCGGCCAGATGACCCGCGCCGGGGATTAAGGTTAACGCAGTAGGTCCCGTCAGCCCCGCCTGGAAACGCGCCGCATAGGACAGCGGCATCACCCGATCACCCTCACCCCATATCAGCAAGGTTTCATTTCGAATTCGCCCGAGACGCGCGGCAAGCCCAGTATTGCCAGTGGGAAAAAGAAACCGCGCAGCCGCTTCCAGCGCCCGCATCTGTTCGACCTTCCACTCAATAGGATCGGCCGCAGCGGGTTGTGCCACGAAATCTTTGTAGGTCTGCGCGTTGGCGCAGAGCAGTCCGTTCAGGTGCCCGGGGCGCTGCGCCCAAATATCTGTCGCCGGCTCCGCAGCATCGAACAGCCCGAAGGGTGCAATCAAAATCAATCGTCGCAGGAAACCAGGCCACACCCCGGCGACATCCGCCGCCAACGCGCCACTCACTGAACTTGCAATGAGATCTGAGCCCGCCAGCCCGCATTTCTGCAAGAGATCGTAAGTCGCGAGCAACCAATCGAGATGCGTATCGAGCAGATCGTGGCCGGCCGCGCCGGGGAAGCCTGGTAACGATGGCGCGATTACGGTGCGCTCGCGCGCCAGCAGATCGAGCAAAGGTATCCATCGCGGCAGACCGCCGATGCCGGGCAAATAGCCGAGCAACGGTCCGTGGCCTTTCGTCCACACCCGACACGCGTGACCGTTAACTTCGACCGTGGTCATGCTGGGGTCTTCACTCATGCGGCCACCAGCGCGCTGGCGCGTTGTACTGCTGCGAGCGGCTTGATCCACCAGTGGTCTTCCCATTGGTCATCGAATAAATCTTTCAATTGCGGCATGACTTTCTCCGCAAAAATTCGCGTGTTGTAGTTGGTCAATTCCTTGCTCATATTGCCAAACTGCAGCAGAAGCATGAGATGGCCAACGCCGAGATCGAGCGCGATTTCACGCAGTTTGTCTGCCACCTCATCCGGCGAGCCGACTAACACATAGCCGTTATCGACAATGCCCTCGAAGGTGGTCGCATTCTGGTTAATCGACGGACCGCCACCCGCCGAGACTTTGGCCGCCAGCTGCATCTGGCTTTCGACTCGCGCGCGGATCGTCGCTTCCGTCATATACCCCGGCGGCACCACCCAGCGCGGATCGACATGCAAACACCGGCCATAAAAATATTCGGCAGGTTCGCGATACAGCTCCATCGCCTCGGCACGCGTCTCCGCCACGCCTACAAATTGCAGGAAGCCTGCACGGTAGGGATTCGGTTCCTTGCCGAGGCGTTTGATCTCCGCCCAGTAACCGTACATCTGTTCGCGGGCGACCTTGTAGCCGAAATAGGACAAAAAGCAGTACACGAAATCGTGTTCGGCGCAGTACTGCCAGGTCTCCACTGAGCCACCACCCGGGATCCAGATGGGTGGATGCGGGCGTTGGATCGGCCGCGGCCACACATTCACATAGCGCTGCTTGGTGAACCGGCCATCGAAGGTAAACACCTCGTCACGGGTCCACGCCTGTTGGATGAAATCGATTCCTTCGTAGTAGCGCTGGCGGAGCATGCTCGGGTTTTGTCCGTAGGCAAAACACGTGTCCTGCGGACTGCCAACCGGAAAACCGGCGATCACGCGGCCGCCGGAAATGCAGTCGATCATCGCCATTTCTTCGGCGACGCGGGTCGGCGGGTTGTACAGCGCGACCGAATTGCCAAGGATGCAGAGTGCCGAATCGCGCGTGCTGCGCGCGAGGCTTGAAGCAATCAAATTCGGCGACGGCATTTGGCCGTAGCCGTTCGCGTGGTGCTCATTCACGCAGATCGCATCGAAACCGCAGGTCGCCGCGTATTCGAGCTCATCCATGAAATCGTTGTACATCAGGTGGCCACGCGCGGGGTCGAACAGTTTGGGATCGATATCGATCCACACCGAGTCACAGCGTTCACGGAAATCTGCCGGCAATTCCGTATAGGGCATCAAATGAAACCACATCAATTTCATGGCAAGTGAACCTCCGAGCTGTAAGCGGCCGACCGGGCGGCCCAGAGTATACGTAACGTGCCGGTGCTTAGGGCACCGTATGCCACGCCCACGCACATCGCAATTGGTGACGATTTATGACAATTTTCCAGGAAGGTTCTGAGTCTTCACCGGCTCGGGTGGACTGCCCACTAGGCCCGTAGTACTCTCCGAATCCGCACGGGGATGCCCTTTTTATAGCCTCCGCGGACCCGCCCTGAATCACTCACATTGCACGGGAGAACGTTATGGAAGTAGGCGCCTTTTACCTACCGTCCGTCGGTAACACAGAAGAAATCAAGCAAGGGATGGCCGGTAAGCGGACCGACCTCTACCAGCGCATGCTGCGCGACCTCAGCGAACAAATCGGCTACATGGATGACCACGGCTATTACGGCGCCGGCTTCACCGAACATCATTTCCATATCGAGGGGGAAGAAGTCTCAACCAATCCCGTGATCCTCGATCTGTTCTTTGGCATGCAGACCAAGAACATGAAATTCGGGCAACTCGGTAACGTACTGCCCTCGCAGAACCCCATCAACCTGGCGGAAAACATTGCGATGGTCTCGCAGATGCTGCAGGGCCGCGTGTTCGCCGGTTTTGCGCGCGGCTATCAGCCGCGCTGGGTCAACATTCTTGGCCAGCAAGTGGGCTTGGCCGAACCCGGCGACGGTGCGGACTACGAAGAACTCAAGCGCTCGCTGTTCGAAGAACACTTCGAAATCATCATGAAGGCCTGGCAGAACGATACCTTCAGCTTCCAGGGCAAGCATTGGCAGATTCCGCGCAAGCCAATCAAATGGATGGCGCATGAAGTCGCGCGCAAGTACGGCCAGGGTCTTAACGACAACGATGAAATCGTGGAGATTGGCATCGCGCCGCCAACCTTCAACAAAACGATTCCAGAATTGTTCATGCCGTTCGCCACTTCCGAGCGCTCGATTGCCTGGGGCATGGAGCGCGGGATTGTGCCGGTGACGATCATGACCCATCTGGATATCGTGAAAGAACATTTCCTGGCGGGTCAAAAGGCCGCCGCGAAAGCGGGTCTTAACCTGAAGTTCGGTCAGGGCATGGCGATGAGCCGTGAAGTGATCGTGGCCGATACCGACGCCGAAGCCGAAGCCATCGCGCGCGAAGCGGGCGCCTTCATCTGGAATAACTTCTTCGTGCCGTTCGGTTTCAACGCCGCTATCGCCGGTCCCGGTGAGGGCCCGTTCGATCCCCCGGCCACTTTCGAGGCGCTATCGGAACGCGGCCTGGTCATCCACGGCAGCCCAGATACCGTTAATCGCAAGATGGAGAAATTACTGAAGGAACTGCCAGTCGATTATTTCTGGATGTTCATCTACAACCACATGCCGCAGAAAGCCTGCATGCGCAGCCTGGAATTATTGACCACCAAGGTCTGGCCGAACTTCACGACCAAGATTGGCTCAGCGCGGCCCGCCGCGAAGTTGGTCGCCAAAGCCTAATCGCCCTGCTCGATATCGGCCCTGGGGCGAGAAAATCGCTCCAGGGTTGAATGGCACTTTACTTAAGGCTAGGCCACACACGCATCAAGCTTATGACCGTAGGAGCGGCTTTAGCCGCGATGGGCGATTCAGCGCTGTTCGCGGCTAAAGCCGCTCCTACCGAAATGCCTGCTTGGCCTCGCGTGTCATCCTAGCAACGCTTAAACCAATGCTTTTTCCCTTAAGTTAAGTGCCATTCGTGCCAGGGGTCTTTTTGCCTTTAAGTCCGAATGAACGCCGCAACTTCCGCGTGCGCGCGCAACTCGGCGAGCGCGTCCTCGTTCGGTAACTGCGGCCGATCACGTTCAGCATTGACCATGCAAAGAAACCCCAGCGGCTCATCTGCGGCGCGAAATTGATGCCAGGTCAGCGATGGAATCTGCACCAGATCATGTAACGCCAGCTCCACCACCTGCTCGCCTACGAGGCAACGACCGCCACCCCGCAACACCATCACCGCATGCACGTGTGCATGGCGTTCCAAGGTGGTGTGGCCGCCAGGTGCCACTTCGAAATAGCGCAATTGACAACCCAACGCGGCGTCCTCAAACAACACCTGCCGCGTGACCTCTTTGAAAGGTGCACTGCCGTGTTGTTTGTAGGCCAGGAGCGGCACTGACTGCCAGCGATAATCGTCTGCGCGGGGGCGATGGAGCGAGGGTTCATTCATATTCAACTCACAATAAGGAGACCGAAAATTAATCGCAGTCGTAGGAGCGGCTTTAGCCGCGATTGAGCGCTGTTCGCGGCTAAAGCCGCTCCTACACGCGCTGGCGCTGATGGGATCCTACTCAGCCTGTGGCGTGACTGGACAGAAATTTATTGGGCGTCATCCGCCGTCAATCGTCGGCTTGCACGCGCACTCTCCTCCGCCACTGCCGCCACGAACTGCTGACTTCGTTCCAATAGCGCAGCGCCCGCACTCAACAGCCCGCCGCCAATCAGCAACATCGAATCGATGCCATAGGCCGCGATCATTTCTGGCACCCTTTCCACCGTCATGCCACCAGCGGGCACCGGCAGCGCCGGTGCGATCTCGTCCCAGGGCGCGCGCGCGGCTGCCACCAAGGCTTGGCAGGCCTCGCGGCTGAAACTGAAGCGCCCCCCAAAATTCGGGAAGATCACGGCATCCGCACCAAACAGACGAAAGAGCTTGCCGTAGAACAGGGGCGGCGCAATGCGCAGCACACCGCTCAACGCCGGATGGGCGAGTACCGGCATGTCGAAGCCGTCGCTCGCCAGATCCTGGAACACCGGCAAGCCCATGATCATTGGCGCCGCCAGCAGCATTTCAATGCCCTCACCCGCCGCCACCCTCAATTGTTCGCGCAAAGTGCGCGGATGACCCGAGAGGCTGGGCGCGTAAAGTGTGCTGCGGCCAGTGTCACGCCGCACTTCGCGGAGCGCCCGCTGGCAGGCTTGCACGCGCGCCGCAAACGGTGCGTAGGCCTGATCCGCGAGGCCATGATCGTCCTTGATCACATCGAGGCCGGCATGTGCAAAGGTCGCACAGAGCTCGGCGAGTTCGTTGGCGGATAAGCCCTGCGGTTTCAGGGCGGTGCAGGTTAGCGCGCGATCAAGCACGCCGAGTCGCGCGCGAATTCCGTGCATGCCGTAGCGTGGTCCGGGAAAGGATCGGCGCAAGGTCGCTGGCAGGTCCACGTCAACGAGCTGGACATCCTCTTGCAATGAACAATTGCCGCACAGCATGTTCATAAGCTGGCCGGTTTCAAAACCCGTAGTGGCGACCGCGAGTTCGAGCGCGACTTTAAAATACGTGGCATCCAACGGCTCAATGGCCGCGACACGCCCGCAGATCTGGGCGCGCACGTAGTCGCTGCGAATTGCGGCGGCCGGCATCTCCACGCTTTGCTCCAGTGCCAGTGCGGCGGCGCGCGCCGCGATCTCCTGGGCACTGGACCGGACGAAATAAATCGCTGTGAGAAATTCCATGGTTTTGATCATACCCGGCGCGCTGCCGCTTGGCTGGTGCGGGACCCTAAATCGCGGAGCCGAAATACGGGCCATGAGGCGGCATTTGAACTCCGCTATTTAGTGGCGAAGCGCGCGAGCAACACCGGCCACTGCGCAGCCCAGCAGCAGCGATGATCAAAATCAGGCAACACCCTCGTTTGCGCAGCGGGTTGCTGGGCAAAAAAGCGCGCGGTGAGCGCCTGCGACACATTGCGATCAAGCGCGCCATACAAATGCAGTTGACGAATTGTGCTCGGCAAGGGCGCTTGCTCGGCCGGGTTCAACGATCCGCTGAGCGGCGAATAATGGTGGTGGGTGGTCCATGCTGCGGTATCGAGATTGGCCGCGACTGTGAACACGCCCGTCACCCGCGCGAGCCGAGGCGCGAGCAAAGCCGCGAGTACGCCGCCTCCGCTATAGCCGATGAGCGTAATTGCCGCGAGAGGATGGCGCGCTATGATTTGATTGGCGACTACTGCCAAACTTGCCACCACCGCTTCGCTGTAACGCGCCGTCGTCCACAGCGGCGGCGCGCAGGCGGGATCTGGTGACGTGAGGTAGTAGCACGGGCGGCCTAGAAGTACGGCAGACGCAGGATCCTGTTTCATCAAATCCAGAATCAAGGCGTGTCGCGCGGAAGGATCCTGCGCGATCTGGCCGGGTCCAGCCCAGGGTGTCCCATCGCCATCGAGATATAAATGCAAGGCATGCGAGTTATCAAGCTGGCTGACTTTTGAAAACACCACATGCCGAAAACCCCGCCCCATGAACTCCTCGCGCAGCAGTCCATCTTGCGCGGCACGCAACGTGAATTGCTGTGCTGGCGTCGCGCAGCCGCCCAGCGCGAGCAGGCAACCACCTACCAGCCAGCGACTCCACACTTCAGTGCGGTATTTTTTTTTCATGTGCACGCGCTCGAAATCCTCTCTCATCCCCAATGTCGGGTAACGCTACGCTCACCCGACCTATGATAGTTACCTGGCAGTCGGGCAAAGACTCAGGACTTTCTAATCCGCCTACTCCTTTATAGAGGCCAGTTCTAGTATCGTCAGGATACTTTTACGACCTAGGACACCCCTATGGAATTCGGTCTCATTTATGAACTCTCAACCCCTCGCCCGTTTACGCGCGAAACCCAGAAAGCGGTCTACGAAAATGCTATCGAGCAGGTCGTGCTCGCCGAACAACTCGGCTTCACCAGTGTGTGGTGTGTAGAACATCACTTTCTGGAGGAATACAGCCATTCGAGCTGCCCGGAAATGTTTCTCACCGCCGTCGCCCGCGAGACCTCAAAGATCCGCGTAGGCTTTGGAATCGCGACCTGTGTGCCAGCCTTTCATCACCCGATTCGCTGGGCCGAAAAAGCCGCCTTTCTGGATATCCTCTCCGGTGGCCGGGTTGAATTTGGCACTGGCCGCTCGTCGACCTGGAATGAACTCGGCGGCTTCGACGCGAATGTCGATGACACCAAAAAGACCTGGGACGAATACATTCGGGTGATCCCGCAAATGTGGATGAATGAGCGCTTCGGCTACCACGGTCAATACCACAAGATGCCTGAGCGCAATGTGCTGCCAAAGCCCTGGCAGGATCCGCATCCGCCGATGTGGGTGGCGGTGACTGCCGCCGGCACCGAACTCGACGCCGCCGATCGCGGCATGGGCGCGTTGATCCTGAGCATCTCGGATGTCGAACGCAATGTGCCGCGAATCGCGGCCTATCGTGAACGAATCAAGCACTGCAATCCGGTGGGGGCTTTCGTCAACGACAAGATCGCCATCGCCAACTGGATGTACTGTCATCCGGACAATGCACTCGCCAAGCAGCGCGGTGAGGAATTAGTCGGGACTTTCGGCTACATGGCTGGGCAAACGGTGGAAGTCTCCGAGGCATACCCTGCCAGCAATTACACGGCGCTCGGCCTGCTTGGCTCGCTGCGCGCTGATCCGAATGCGCCGGGCGATCAAAAACCGATCTCGAGCGGACTTTGCTTTGGCAATCCCGCGACCGTGACAGATACCTGCAAACGTTGGGAAGCAGCGGGTGCCGACCAACTGGTGTTCATGATCCAGGCGCGCGAGCAACTGCCGCAGCAAGACATCCTCGACAGCCTGCGCCTGTTCGGCAGCGAAGTGCTGCCGCAGTTCAGCAGCGCGCGGCGTCCCATGGCAGTAAACGCATGAGCGCGGTAGAGCTGCTGTACGGCCAACGGCCCGGCGCGACGGTCGGCGCGCACGCCGCGCCGCTCGACACCACCGCACGCGATGAGATCGCGCTCAAGGATGTCGAGATTCACTACGGGTTGTTTGAGTTGCCGATGGCAAGCGTCCTACCGCGCTTGCCCGAGAGCCTGCACCCCAGTGTGCCGGCGGTGCTCGGGATTACCGTGTGGCGCTGCCACGACGGCCCCCTCGGCACGTTTTCTTTGGCTTATCTCGGAGTCGCCTGCCGGACCGGGATCAAGCCGCGCCATTTCATTCATGGCGCGTTCTGTGATCGAGCGGAAGTAGCGACCTGGCTACGTGATCGTTATGGCTTGAATTGCCAACTCGCAAAAATTCACAGTCTCGAAACCTATGATCGGATCCATAGCTGCGTTGAAGTTAACGCGGTGTCAGTGCTCGATCTCGTTACCGAGAATGCAATCCCGCTGGTGGGGCGCGGCGCAATGGTGAAGTACTCGCCGATCCTCAACGCGGCGCGGCTTGGTGGCGAGGTTGCATTAGTGCAGATGGAAACCAGTTTCGATTTCAAGCGGGTGCTGCGCGGCGTGCCACGGGCGGACATCTTCGACGCGAATGCACTGGGTGACGCAACGTTGCGCCCGCACTACCCGATCTCAGGCACCTTCGCGATCGCCGATGTGAGCTTGCATCCGGCGCGCTTCCGGCTCGATGTGAGTGTGTCGGCTGAGCAGGGGGGCGCGCGGAAAATTTGAGTGCGTTGCTGGAAGATTTTAAGAGGAGGGGAACCGCAAACTTAATGAACAGATAAGCCCGTTATTTCTTCCGTAGAGGGGACGACAGGATCTGGGGTGAAAGTATCGTGCTAGTACTCGGCGAAGGCGTCGTCGATTGCAGAGTCGTTGAAAGCGGGGCCGTTCTTAGGGGCGTAATTCCGTCCCGCGCCGGCAAAGTCGAGCTATTACCGGTTGCTGGTGCCATTCCACTCGAGACGCCTGGAGGCGGTGGCGCACTATCACCCGGCACCGGCGGTGGTTCCTCCTGCCCGGTGTTTGCACCTCCCGCTCAGTGGGCTGCACGGATTGTAAGGCGCCGAGGTACTGGCCAATCGTGGCGCGAATGCTCTGCGTGGGATTGGCCGCCAGCAGGGTTTCAAATTCGCGCTTGGCGCTAGCGGGATCGTTGAGCACCACATACGCACGCGCCAGATGCAGGCGTGCTTCAGGATTGCTGGGTTCGAGGGCCAGTACACGCTCGAAGGCCAACGAAGCCACACTGGCGTTGCCGGATTCGAGCGCTGCATACCCGAACATCAAATCGAATTTGGGATCGCCCGAGTATTCAAATTCAAGCGGCGCGAGGAGATCGTACACCGCCTGGGTCTTGCCTTCGGCGAGCAGCGCTTCAGCTTGAGAGATAGGCCCTGGTTCCGCCCCACAGGCCACACTAAGCGTCCCTAACGTCACACTCAGCAGCAGTGCATGAACCTTATACAGGCGATAACCCATTGAGAGAAATCCTATATGCCAGTGGTACTAATGGCGACAAGCTTGGCATTTACTCGAATTAGGGAGCTATCGCTGTTAAGCCGTTCGGCACACGTCGGGAGGTGCTTCCGCCCGACGTGCGTCGTGTGCTCAGCTCGCCATGCTGAAATCCGCCGGCGGATAGAACGGCACCCCCTCACGCATCAGGGTATCGACCGTATCGAAGAAATCCGGGCCGGCATTAAGTTCGCCCACACTTTGCGGATCGAGCATGTTGGACTGTCGACGATAATTCCACTTCTGCGGACACAGGCGCACCGCTTCACGGAAGTGATGCTTGGCGGCTTCGAGTTCGCCTTTGATATAGAGATGCCGGCCAAGGCGCACATGCGTTGCGGCGCGCACATCAGCCTCACTCGGTCCCTGCATACGCCGCTTAACTTCCGCTGGCGGCAGCGCATAGGGACTGGCGGCCCCACGTCGCACCCAGTCACGCAGTGCGTCGATATAGGTGTTGCGGGTGGCCATCCCGAGCGCCGCGACCTCATCCGGGATCTCAAACGTTTCGCGATTCATGTGCTGCACCATGTCACTGGTGCCAGCCGATTCAGCGGGACGCACAATCCGCCCAGCCTCGTCGATCCACACGCCCTGCGGCACATTCACCATGCCGTACAACTCAGCGACCACGTGGGCTTCGTCAATCAAACAGGGATACGTGGGTGGCGCCTGGCGCGCCCACAGCTCAGGCGACCAGCCCATGAGCCGGGCCAACACGGCCGGACGTTCGGCGCAATCCGCCGCGCGAATCTTGGCTTCGACTGCCGCTTTACCGGCGGTATCGAACGCAACCGCAATTATCTCAAGGCCCTCTTGCTGAAGATCTGCATACACTGCCTGCCACACGGACAGATCGAAGCTGCAGCCTCAGTAGGAACCCCAGGAAAAGAGGAAAACTTTTTTTCCGCGATAGTCAGATAGAGAATGGGGTTTGCCATCAATATCCGGCAAGGTGAAATCCGGCGCGTTCAGCGAGAACATCGCATCGCGCCGCGCGTTCACGCTGGTCCCGAAAGCCCACGCGCTGTGCGCCTCATCGCGAATCACCGGCTGGCCAAGGTAGCTCGCGAAGGCGGAAAGATTCACCTGGCCCGCGCTATCCAGCCAGTTGGGATCCGTGCGTACACAGGCGTCGCCTTTGCACAGTCCTTCGGTTTCGAGTTTCCAACCGGTAGTCGTTTGCAGCGCGGCGGGTGCCAGCCACAGCTGTTCTCCTTTGAGCGTTGTGTTCACGCCCTCGGTCACCCGGTCCTCGTAAAGTATGGTCGCTCCGCTCATGTCGGCGCTCCTTTGGCTATGTGCGAAATTCGCCTGGATAATTTATCGCCGCTCAGCGCAGATGGGAAGGTAGGTGCCGTTGAACTAGAAGTTGCGGGGCGGAAATACGGGCCATGACGAGCGGTCGGGAGAGGAGACTGGCCGGAGCGCGCCTCCCGCGCAAGCGAGCCATGGATGGCATTAGCGCAGCGCGGGCGGTAACTGCGCAATTCAGGGATGACTTGCGCAGTGGTAGCGTAGGCCAGTCTCCTCTGCCGAGCGCGATTGGCACGGCGTGGTCCTATTTACGCTCCGTCATTTAGAAGTCGCGGAGATAATCCCAATCGGTGCCCTTCATGATCAGGCGGTGGCGGGCACCCGGCGCGTGAAAATCGAGCGATTCGTAACCGGCATCTTCCTGATACAGGGTGCAGCGGCCGTCCTCCAGCGACACCAGTCGCGGCAGAAAATGCTGAATAGCCATGTCGCGCAAGTGCGCGGTCAACGCGGCGCCGCTCGCAAGTGTTTGGAAATTGAGCAGGGTTACAAAGGTTGGCGCGGGCAAATTCAGCTCGCCGGCGACGTGCAGCCCGAGCGCAGTGGCAGGCGTCATCCACCGGTAATCGACAATCTCCGAATTATCGATCTGAACCTCCGCAGGTTCGGCGAGCACTGCGGCAAAGAACCAGGTCGCGAACCGTTTCGGCAGTTCCACCGGCGTCGTCCAGTGCGCAAACGGCAGCATCGCCTCGACCGTCAACGCCAGACCGGTTTCTTCCAGCGCCTCGCGGACCGCCGCGCGTTTGGCAATGTCGAGTTCAGAGGCTGTCGAGCCGGCGCTATCACCGTCATCAACCCGCCCGCCGGGAAACACCCAAGCCCCGCCGTGAAACGCAATTTTCTCGTTACGCCGCACGAGCAGCACTTCGAGCGCTTGCGCGCCGTCACGGACCACGACGACGGAGGCGGAGGGTCTGGCGGGAGCGGGGGTTGCAGTCATTGCGCGGGAGTATAGCGGCTAACGGATTGCGCATCCGTCCAAAGATCCACTCGCGCGCCACTCATCCAGGATCTCGAAGAAACGCAGCGGGCCTGCGCCATACGCAAACGAGAAGAAGCCGTTGGGATTGCCGCTCTGGCCCTCATTGTTGTAATAGCCGGGCGTACATTCGGCACGAAACTCCTCGCCCATATTGGCTTTGCTCTGCATCTCGGCCACCCAACCCGTCTCACCTTCAACGGTAGCTTCCACTGTCGTTCCGCCGCGTGCCTTTACCTGGTCGAGGATATAGGTGATGTGGCGCGCTTGCTCGTTCAGGGATTGCGGCACATTCACCGTGATCGCGCTTTGCGTAAAGCCAATAAAAAAGCAGTTTGGGAATCCATGGGTTTGTAGCCCATGCAAGGTACGCAAACCGTTGGCCCATTTTTGACTCAGGCGCTGCCCGCCCTTGCCCACGATGTCGTAGCCGGCGCGCCGGGTATAGGCCGTGCCCACTTCAAATCCAGTCGCGAATATCAGGCAATCGAGCGCTATCTCACGCCCATTCACCACCACGCCGTTTTCGGTCACCCGCTCAACCCCCTTGCCGGCGGTGTCGATGAGTTCGACATTAGGCCGGTTGAAAGTTGGCAGGTATTCATCGTGAAAACACGGGCGCTTGCAGAACTGTCGATACCACGGCTGCAATTTCAGGGCGGTTGCGCGGTCTTGCACGACCACTTCCGCGCGCGCGCGCACCGTGTTCATCTTTTGATAATCGGCCATTTCCATCAGTGCCGCCTTCTCATCGTTGGTCAGGCGACGCCCCAATTTGCGCGCGGCGGTCTTGGCCGCGATGCCGGTCAGGTTGCGGAAGATATCCGTCCAGCCATCAGCCACGAGATCCTCCTCCTGATCGCCGCCACTCACCAAAATGTTGAAATTCTCCATGCGCCGATACTGCCAGCCCGGCTCCAGTGACTCAGCCCAGGCGGGATCGGTTGCGCGGTTGTTGCGCACATCGACCGACGAAGGGGTGCGTTGAAATACGTAAAGTTGCGCCGCCGACTCGCCGAGATGCGGGATGCACTGCACGGCGGTGGCGCCGGTGCCAATAATGCCAACCTTTTTATCCTTTAATTTGTGCAGATTGCCGGTGCTATCGCCGCCGGTGTACGCGTAATCCCAACGACTGGTGTGAAAGGTATGGCCCTTGAAGGTTTCGATGCCAGGGATGCCTGGCAACTTGGGGCGGCTTAAAGGTCCGTTAGCCATGGCGACGAATCGCGCCTTCATGCGATCACCGCGATTGGTCTCGATAAGCCACTTCTCATCCGCTTCATCCCAGATCATGGCGGTGACCGTGGTCTGCAACAGCGCGTTGTCATAGAGCCGGTAGTGGCGCGCGATATTCTGCGAGTGCGCCATGATTTCGGGTGCAAAAGAATATTTGTGCCGTGGAATGTAATTTAGTTCTTCAAGCATCGGCAGGTAGCAATAGGATTCGACATCACACATCGCGCCCGGATAGCGGTTCCAGTACCAGGTGCCGCCGAAATCACCGCCCTGCTCAATCACGCGAATATCCTGATAACCCGCCTCACGCAATCGGCCACCCATCATCAAGCCGCCAAAGCCACCGCCGATGATTGCGATTTCCACCTCGTCGAATACCGGCGCCCGGTCACTGCGCGCTACATACGGATCATCGACGTAATTAGAGAAATCGCCCTTTACTTCGACATACTGCTCGTTGCCGTCGTCGCGCAGCCGTTTGTCTCGTTCCTGCAGGTAACGTGTTTTAAGCGCTACTGGATCGAAATTAATTTCTCCGAGCGTATCAAGGAGGACTGCGTGCAAGTCGTTCATAGGGATCCTGTGTCTCAAGGAAAGCATGTAGGAGGATTGTAAACGCCTAAGGTGCTGAGCGCTGTTGGCAGAACAGACTGGCCGCCGCTACCACTGCGCATTATTGGGACTCAACCAACTCGTCACGTCCAGCCTCCAGTACCAAGCGAGGCCGGCGACCAATCGCGAAATATCCAGCGTAGCGGCAAAGCGTCGCGTAAGCGCACCCCTGCTGCCGGTCGCAGCCGCCACGCGCGTTCCGCACCATCGAACGCCGCCAGCGATTCATCCTCCCACACGATTTCCGCGGCACCGCTCAGCAGCAAGAGATCACCGTGCAGAAAATCGATGAACAGCACACCCGCATGAGGATAGGCCTGCAGATTGCCGAGGGTCATGAACAGATTATTACCGACGAAATCCGGGATGAGCAGGCTACCGTCCGTTTCGATCCGCACGAAGCCGGCGCGGCCACCACGATGAGAAACATCCGTGCTCGCGGTGTGTTCGGCGCTCGCGGGGGCGTGGGTGGCGACGAAAAAAGTGTCGGCCTTGGAAATCATCGCGCGCGCCTCCGCATCGAGTGCCGCCAAAGATTCCACTGCGCGCGGACGCTGGTCATCCGCCGCGCGCCGCCACTCGAATTCGCGTCCCTGAATATATTTGGGACAGTTGCCGACCGTCTGCTCCACACGTACCGCGAAGCCTGCGGCATGCAAGGCGGCGACCCGGCCGTTCAGCCGATTGCGTCGGCGCGTGTTGAGCTCGATACCGAGGAAGCCAAGCGGCGCATTAAGTTCCAGGGCCGCGCCGAGTGGATCCCCTGCGCGCGGCTGTGCGTGAATCTCGAGCGTGCGCGGGTCGGTAGCCTGCATGAAGCCCGGCTCGCCGACCAGCACAGAGGCCCATGGCCGCCCTTGCGCATCGATCGAACCAGTAAGCACGAATGGTAGTTGCGCGTAAAACTGCTGGTGCTGATCGGGCATGAAGTCGCGTATCGCCCGCTGCGCAACCCATGCCATCCGCTCGCGCAGGTCAAGGCGATCAAGAATTGCCTGTTCGCCGGGGTGGAACGGTGAGGGTGGAGATTCGGGTGTGGTCATTGGCGCAGAAGCCTAGGTTAAGCCGAATCGCCAGCTGGCATTTCGCAGATGAACACCGGAATATCCCGCTGCGTGCGGTGCTGGTACAAATCGAAATCGGGATAATGCCTGCAGCACAACGGCCACACCGCAGCCTTCTCCTCGCCAGTCGCGCGGCGCGCGACCAGCACTTTGCGCTGCCCACCCCATTCGACTTCAATGCGTGGCTGCGCGACCAAGTTGTAGTACCAGCTTGGATGATGCGGCCCACCGGCGAACGACGCCACCAGGATTACACCTTCTTGATACGGCACATACATCAGCGGCAGTTCGAGCCTGCGCCCGCTCTTGGCACCCATCATGTGTACCACACAGACATCACGGCCGCCAAAGCGCGCGCCGAGCTTGCCACCGGAGAAGCGATAGAGCGCGACTTGCGCGCGAGAGAGCAGCCGCGCAAAGGGCTTCATCAGACGGTATTGGGTTTCGGTAATTGGGCGTGGAGAGGCCATGGCTCTAACCTACCACTTCGCGGCAACGCGCATTGCTTTGCCCGCACCCCGCCACCTCATAGTGACAAGTGACATATTCCTAAAGACGCTCCCCTTGGCCCAGATTGCATAAGAATATCAGACCCTATTCCAGCGCTGCCGACCAGACCAGGCGCCTAAGCACCGAGCAAAGCCTCCTAGTCCAACGCGGGAACCTTGCGCCTCGGGAACCTCCTCACTCACGCCTTGCGAATGATCACAGCGACATAATCTGAGGGCACTGTCAGTGAGCCGTCGGCAGCGATGTTCAGCGCTTGAAGCAGCTTGCGCAGATCGCTATCGAGCTCGCCCGCGCGCTCACC
Organism: Klebsiella pneumoniae; assembly: GCA_945861225.1. Lineage (GTDB taxonomy): Bacteria > Pseudomonadota > Gammaproteobacteria > CAIKBL01. Next base: position 3,961 of record CAMATU010000006.1, on the reverse strand, counting down.
GAGCGCGGCAAATGCTTTGTGGATGGGGCCATAGTAATCGCGAAAGTACGCCAGAAAATGCTCGCTCGAGAGGTAGCGAAACATGAATTTGCGCGGATGGATGTCGAGCGAAGTCGCGGCCGCCCCGAACCAGCGCTCGAGTGCCGCGCGGGTTCCCCATGCGGAGGGGCGATCCGTTCGCGAATTTTACAATGGGGCGGAGTTACTGGCTGGAAAGCGATCTTGAGACCAGCTTGGTGTGGCTCGACCGTGCAACTACGCTGAATCCGAATTACGCGCATGGCATTTATGCCCGTGCCTGGGCACAGACGATTTCCGGGCACGGCAAGCAAGGACTTGCCAACGTGGACACTGCGTGGTCTCTCAGTCCGCTGGATCCGCTCGCGTATGCCATGCTCGGCACACGCGCACTGGCTCACGTAGTGCTCGGCGAATACACCCGCGCCGCGGAGTTCGGTGAAAGCGCCGCGCGCTCACCCGGCGCACATGTCTTGATCGCGATGATTGCCGCGCTCGGGCACCTGCTTGCGGGCGACCCGGTCGCAGCTGCGCGGTGGGCACGCAACGTGCGGCAGCGTCGCTCAGACCTCAGCGCCGCCGACTTCCTGCACGCGTTTCCTTTTACGGAGCGAGCGCTGCGGCGCCGTGTCTGTGCGGCATTGGCCCAACTGGATTTCTGAGTGGCGGGTGCCGCTCATGTGACTCAAATTGCGTGCTGAGTGGCCTGCAGTTTAGTTCGCCCTATACTTCGGGCCTTAGCGAAGGAGTTTTCCACCATGTCCGAAGTCCTGATCGAATCTGCAGCAGGTCTCATGATCATCACGATCAACCGGCCAGCAATGCGTAATGCGGTGAATCGCGCGGTGTCCTATGGCGTGTCTGCGGCCATCGATGAGCTGGAGGCGCGCGACGATCTGCGGGTGGGGATTCTGACTGGCGCGGGCGGCACCTTCTGTGCGGGCATGGACTTGAAAGCCTTCCTGGCCGGCGAAGTGATTCGCGTGGAAGGGCGCGGCCTACTCGGCATTTCGATGACACCCCCGCGCAAGCCTTTAATCGCCGCGGTGGAAGGTTATGCGCTCGCCGGCGGTTTTGAGGCAATGCTCACCTGTGATCTGGCAGTCGCTGCGCGCAACGCGCAGTTCGGGCTGCCCGAAGCGAAACGCGGCCTGGTCGCGGGCGGTGGCGGACTAATGCGACTGCCGCGCTTGATTCCGCCGCGCATTGCACTGGAACTCGCGCTGACGGGCGACATGATCGGCGCGGAGCGCGCAGCGCAGTTGGGCCTGCTGAATCTCGTGACCGAACCCGGGGAAGCGCTGACAGAGGCGCGGCGACTGGCCGCGCGCATCATCGCTAATGCGCCGCTCTCGGTCGCGGCCAGTAAACGCGTGATGGTCGAACAACAGGACTGGTCCTTAGTGGAGCGCTTCGCGCGTCAGCAGGAAATCACGGGGCCGGTCATCGCCTCAATGGACGCGCGCGAAGGGGCGGCGGCGTTTGCCGAGAAGCGCCCTGCCAACTGGCAAGGACGGTAAATACGATGATTCCCCGCACAATCTTCAGCACTGAACACCAGATATTTCGCGACACGGTACGGCGTTTCATCGCCGAACACGTGACGCCGCATCACGCGGAGTGGGAAAAGGCTGGGCAAGTTCCCCGCGAATTGTGGCTGAAGGCCGGTGATCTGGGGCTGCTGTGTTGCAACGTGCCCGTCGAATTCGGTGGCATGGGCGGTGACTTTCTGCATAGCACCGTCCTCATTGAGGAATTCGCGGCGGCCGGCGCCACCGGACCAACGTTCTATCTGCACTCCGATATCGTCGCGCCCTATTTAGTGGATTTCGGTAGCGAAGCGCAAAAGCAGCACTGGTTGCCACGCATGGCAACCGGCGAAGTAGTCGTCGCGCTCGGCATGAGCGAACCTTCCGGGGGGAGTGATGTGCAGGCGATGCGCACCCAAGCCTTACGCGACGGAGAGGACTATGTCATCAACGGACAGAAAGTCTTCATTACCAACGGCCACAGCGCGGATCTGTTGGTGCTCGCCTGCAAGACAGATCCCAAGGCGCGCGGTAAAGGGGTGAGCTTGATTCTGGTCGAGACCAATCGGCCCGGCTTCGCGCGCGGCCGCAAGCTCGAGAAGCTCGGCTGCAGGGCGCAGGATACTTCCGAGTTGTTTTTTTCTGATCTGCGCGTGCCGGTCAGCAATCTACTGGGGACTGAGGGCGGCGGCTTTGCGCAGCTCATGACGCAACTTTCGCAGGAGCGCCTGATTCAGGCGATTCGTGGCGTGGCGAGCGCGGAATCTGCGTTGCGCTGGACCATCGACTATGTCGCCGAGCGCGCGATGTTCGGCCACACCTTGGGCGATTTCCAGAACACCCGCTTTCAGCTGGCTGAACTGCATGCCGAGGTACTCGCGCAAAGAGTGTTCGTCGATCGCTGCATCGAACTGCACATGCAACATGAACTCGATGCCACCGATGCGGCTGCGGCCAAACTCGTGACCACCGAGCTGCAAGGGCGCGTCATGGATCGCTGCCTGCAATTTTTTGGCGGCTGGGGCTATATGTGGGAAACCCCGATTGCGCGCGCCTTTGCGGATGCCCGCATGTGTCGTATCGGCGGCGGCGCGGTTGAGGTAATGAAGCAAATCATTGGAAATTCGCTGCTCCCAAAGCGCCCGAAACCCGCGAGTGGGCATGCGCCGTGAAGCGCGCGATGACGCTATGTGACCAAGCTTGTGTCAGCGGAATCGGCGAGACCGCTTATCTTCGCGGCTCGACCAGGACCGCTTTTGAACTCCAGCTCGAAGCCTCGCTCGCGGCGATTGCCGATGCCGGCCTCATGCCCAGAGATATCGATGGAATTATCCCAATTGGCATCGTGAGCGGCACGGCCGAGGATTTTATCGAAAATTTTGGTATCTCTGACCTACGCTTCTCGGCCGTGATTCCTCACGGCGGCGCCAGTCCCGTGATGGCCCTGCAAAGTGCCGCGGCCGCGCTGGCGACCGGCGTATGCAATCACGTGCTGATAACCTTTGGGCGCAATGTCACCGCTGCCGCCCACAAGGCTGGCGCGCGCATCCATCAGATGCCGCAGTTTCACTACGTGACTGAATTCGAATATCCGCTGGGCGCAATTGCGCCAGCACAGCTCTATGCCCCCATGGCGCGGCGGCACATGGATCTTTATGGCACCACCGTCGCCCATTTCGGCGAGGTGGCGGTGGCGTGCCGCGAACATGCGCTGCGCAACAGCAATGCCATTATGAAGAAGTCGATCACCCTGCAGGATCATCGCGACTCGCGGCTAATCGCCGATCCCTTTCGGTTACTCGACTGCAGTCTGGAAAGTGATGGCGGCGCCGCCGTGGTGATTAGCAGCGCCGCGCGCGCCGCCGATCTGCGGCATCGCCGGATTTTCCTCTCAGGCATGGCAACGGGCCATCCCGATTCGCCGGATTCGATCACCCAACGCGAGGACATGACAAGCTTAGGCCTCGCCAAGGCCGCGCCGCGCGCGTTCGCGATGGCGGGCGTGACGCCGGGCGATATCGATGTCGCCGAAATCTACGACTGCTTCACCTATGCCGTAATTCGTCAGTTCGAGGATTTGGGCTTCTGCGCCAAAGGCGAAGGCGGCCCGTTCGTCGCCGATGGACGCCTGCGGCCAGGCGGTGCGCTGCCCACCAACACCCACGGCGGACTGCTCTCCCAGGCCCATGTGTGGGGCTTGAACCATATCGTTGAATTGGTCCGCCAGTTGCGTGGCGATGCGGGCGCGGCGCAGGTGCCACAGGCTGAGGTGGGGCTCGTGACCGGCTATGGCGATATGGGTGACGGGGCGCTGGCAATCATGCGCAGGGAGTGACGAGAATCGGAATATAAGGCGGAAGGCGCTGCGCTTTTCCGCCCTATCCACTATTCAAGTCACGGATTCAGCCTATAGC
>CAMATU010000005.1 GCA_945861225.1 Klebsiella pneumoniae | reverse complement strand
GCGTGATCGAAGGCTTGAACAACAAAGCCAAAGTCACTATGAGAAAAGCTTACGGCTTCCGAACGTTTGGCATGATGGAAATCGCGCTCTATCATGCACTTGGAAAACTGCCCGAGCCAGAACTCACCCACAGGTTTTACTGACGAACCGAAAAAATATGCGGTAGCTGTTTGGGTTGCGATTTTAAGTGAAACGCTTTTTTCAGGGACGACTAATTACGGAAAAATAGATCATACGGAACCGCATTTGCAAGTGATGGTCGCGGAAGCTTTCTCCGTGACTTTGGCCTGTAAGTATTTCGAGTCGATTGAACCGACACCTAACAGGCTGGTGAAAAACTGCTGCGCTCGACATTTTGCGCGCCGGTGGTGCTCGGAATCCTCACGTATCTCCGTATAGGCTGCGGTTCCTCCGCTCCGGCGGCACGCAAACTGCCCTCGCTCGCTACGTTTTTCACCAGCCTGCTAACGCCCTGATTTCATTTGCGCAGGCAGCCGATGACTTGCGCTAATTGATCGAGTCCGCTGGCGTTCCAGGGATATGGCACGACAGAGACATGTTCGGCGCCGTGCGCCGCATACTCGGCGAAGCGGTCCGCAATCTGCTGAATCGAACCGCTAAACGGCGTCGATGTCGGCATAATGCCGTAGGGACCGTGCGTGAAATTAACGGCGACGGTCGCGCCCTTCGACAACGTCGCGGGATCCCGCCCGTAGCGCTCGCACGCGGTAAGGATCGGTGCCCAGGCTTTGTCAAGTGTGCTGATCCCACAGTCGCCAAATGCGATCATGCAATTCCACATGTCGGCATATTGCGCGGCGAGGCGCGACATGCGCGGCTTGCCTTGCAAAGTACCGATCAGGATCGGTGGCGCACCTGCCGCGGATTTTGGCAGCAGTGCGGCATCGTTCACGCGATGAAACTCCCCCGCATGGGAAAAGCGCTTACCCTGAAGCAGCGGTTTGATGATCTGCAAGGAATTCTCGAAGCGACCCACGTGGCGCTCGAAATCAAAGCCATAGGCCGCGTGTTCCGTGGTGAAATCGCCGGCACCCAGTCCGAGAATCAGACGGCCTGCGCTCAGATCGACCACATTGTCTGCCATCCGCGCAAGCAGCGCAGGGTTGCGAAACGTAGTGTTCGACACCAAAGTTCCGATTTGAACCTTCGAGGTGATCGCAGCCACTGCTGCGGCAGTTGTCCAGCATTCCCATTGGCCACCTTTGATCCCGGCCCACTCCGGCGGAAGATCGATTCCAACCGCCTGGAAGTCGACGTAGGCCTCGAAATAAAGGTGATCTGTCGTCCACACGCTATCCAGGCCAACGGCTTCCGCATGGCGCGCGAAATCGACTACCTGCCGCATTGACGCGGTCTCGCCTTCGAGCGAACCCGTCCACATCGGCAGCAACACACCGATTTTCAGCTTCGATGGGTGCATGAAACTGGTACTCCTAAAATCATCGTTAACACCCGCTTTTAATACTGGAAGCCCCGTGTCTCGTCTACTCCGTGGGAGCTAGCCGCGACGGTCGATCAATTGGCAATGTAGCAACGCAACGTCAGACGCAATCGCGCGTACAACCACTTCGTGCTGGGACCTTCGGCTAGAAAAATCGGCGCGCGCGGACGGCGGCTGGGGGCGCGTTGCGGGCCCACTACTGCAGCCCCGCCTTCACACCAGCTCTTGCCTGGCGCCGAATGTAGTGTTGGAGCGCGATGAGATCCTTCGCGGTGAGTTCTTTGAATTGCGGCATCCCGCGCGCGCGCCGACTGCCCTTCACCACCACTTCGTGCATCGCTTCCAGATAGACAGGGATCTGGGATTCCCGCAGATCGGGCGCATAACCGCCCCCCACCACACCGCCGCCATGACATATCACGCACTTGCGTGCATAAAGCGTATTTCCGCTTTCCGCCAATTGCGGATCGATTTTGAAATCCTCCTGGACCACGGGCTGCAGGAAACGGGGCGGCGGAGTCGGTGGCAAGGCGGTGCTGCCACCGAGCGCAAAGGTGAGCAGGCGTCGCGGGTGGACCCCATAAGCCCAACCATGCTGGGCTGTGATGCTTCCTGCGACCGACGCACCACCACCACCCCAGCCGACCAACAGCGAGACATACTGCTTGCCATCTACTTCATAAGTCACTGGCGGCGCCGAAATTCCGACTTTGGTATCGAAGGTCCACAGCGCCTCGCCGTCTTCTGCGCGGTACGCGACAAACATGCCATCGGCCCGGCCTTCGAACACGAGTGAGCCCGCGGTGGTCATGGTGCCCGGGTTCCAAATGCCCGGCAGCTTTATTTTCCACGCGGCTTTCTGCTTAACCGGATCCCAGGCCAGCAACCACGACGCATCTATTTTCTCGGCGACCTCATCGCCGGGCGTAAACCGTACGCCGGGATCCAATTCAAAACTCGGCGACTGCCAGGTGGCGGGCTTCTGGTCCTTATCCGAAAACAGGAACGGCAATTCAATGATCGGCAGATAGGCAAGCCCGGTCATGGGATTGAACGACATCGCATGCCAACTGTGTACGCCAAAGGGGCTGGGATAAACGAGCTCCTCTCCATCCTCATAGCGCGCCCCGGCAATTTCGACCGGGCGCCCGGTGTTGAGATCCACATGACTCGCCCACGTGGCCTTGCCGATTTTCTCGGCGGAAATGAGCTTCCCGGAAGTGCGATCTATCACATAGAAAAAGCCATTCTTCGGTGCATGCAGCAAAGCTTTGACTGGCTTGCCGCCGATTTTCAGATCAGCCAGCACGATGTCCATATTCGAGTTGTAATCCCAGGTCTCGCCCGGTGTCGTTTGGTAATGCCAGACGTATTTTCCAGTGTCGGCATCGAGGGCGACGATCGCACACAGAAATAGGTTATCGCCTCCCTGGGGGCTTCTGAGCTTGCGATTCCACGGCGAGCCATTGCCAGTGCCGATGTAGATTCGGTTGAATTCGGGATCGTAAGTCCAACCGTGCCAGGAATTGCCGCCACCGCCGTGTTTCCACCACTCGCCAGTCCAGGTCTTGGCGGCCATCGCCTGCGTAGCGTCTTCAAACCCATCGGCCGGATTGCCGGGCACGAGATAAAAGCGCCACGCCTGCTTACCTGTTGCCGCTTCATAGGCAGTCACATAGCCGCGGGATGCACCCACCTCAGTGCCGCCATTGCCGATCAAAATCTTGTCGCGAAACGCCCGTGGCGCACCGTTAATGTAGAGCGGCTTGGACGTATCGGTGGTCTGTACGCTCCAGACTTGCTGGCCTGTGTTCGCGTTAACCGCGATCAAACGCCCATCGCCGGTGGCGACATACACGTTGCCCTGCCAATAGGCGAGACCGCGATTCGAATCCCAGAAGATGCGCGCACGCTCGCCGGCCGCCGCCAACACCTTCGGATCGTAAGTCCAGGCGATTTTATGGGTCCGCGCGTCAATCGCGTAAACGACGCTATAACTCGCCGTAAAGTACAACATGCCATCGACCACCAGTGGGGTGGAGAGCAGTGACCTCTCGCCCGGCAATTCGACCAGCCAGTCAAGTCCAAGCTGTTTTACGCTATCCGCATTAATGGCCGTGAGCGGACTAAAGCGCTGCTCCGAATAGGTCCGCCCGAAGGACAGCCAATTCGCCCCTTGTTGTTCGTCAGCGATCGCTGCCCCATCAACGCTGATCTGCGCGCTGGCCAGGGTGCTGGCGAGCAACACGAACAAAAATCCCATTCCGTATCGACCGTGCATTTAACCTCCTCTTGAATCAACTTGCGCGTGTGGTGCAATTCGTGCGGCGGTATTCGATTGAGAACGCTGATTTTTATTTGCATTATCGAGCCAGCCGCGATCTTCGAGAAAACTTCAGAATTCGGGGACCTACCCGGCAGTATAGAGGCTCCGGCCGCGCTGGCGTTCGCTACACTCGACAATCCGCGCATTCATTCATCCCAAGGTCGCAGTGGGGCCGATACCCGCTACAGCACGCCGCTCTATCCGACAGCGCGGCGCAGACCGCGAATGCGTGCGGATATGGACCGCGGTCGCGTCGCCGCAGATGCATCTTAAGTCCGGCCGGCTGCTAAGCTGCCCACATGCGTTACGCGCTCGAAATGCACCCCGAATCCCTGTGCGCTGAGATTTTCGGCATTGCTGCGAGTGCAGTACGCCAGACGGCCAACCGGCTAAGTCTGCGTTATGTCGTCAACGGCGTGATCTCGTATGTGCAATTCCCGCCGCCGGCCGCGCCCGGTCGGGCTGACGAACTGTGGCGACACACCTGTTTCGAGGTGTTTCTCCAGGTGCCCGGCAGTGCTGCCTATTGGGAGTTCAACTTCTCGCCCTCCGGTCAGTGGGCGGCCTATCAATTCACGGGCTACCGGGCGGGCATGCGCCCGTTCGAACCCGTGGTGGCACCGACTATCGAGATGCAGACGGAACGTGAACGGTTCGCGATGCGCGTCACGCTCGACCTCACAACACTCGGTCTGCCGCCAAACGGCGTCTGGCGGGCAGGTCTGTCGGCTATTATCGAAGGAAGTGGCGAAGGACAAGGTCCGCACACATCCTGGTGGGCGTTAGCGCATCCACCGGGAAAGCCGGACTTTCATCACGCGTGCAATTTTGCGCTAGACCTTCCCGCGGCGGAGCAGACATGAAATTCGGTATTGATCGCCTACTCGCTGAACCCGCACTGCGCGCGCCATTGAAAGGAAAGCGCGTCGCGCTACTCGCGCATCCGGCGTCCGTCACGGCCGACCTCACCCATTCGCTCGATGCGCTGGCTGCGCTGGGTGATATCCACCTGACCGCCGCCTTCGGTCCGCAACACGGCATGCGCGGCGACAAGCAGGACAACATGATCGAGACGGCGGACTTCAATGATCCTGTCCACGGCATTCCGGTATTCAGTCTCTATGGCGAAGTGCGCCGCCCGACGGCGCAGATGATGCGCGCGTTCGAGGTGGTGCTGATCGATCTCCAGGACCTCGGCTGCCGCATCTACACCTTCTCCACGACGCTCCTCTATATGCTCGAGGAAGCAGCCAGGCACGGGAGGGCCGTGTGGGTACTGGATCGGCCCAATCCTGCTGGCCGCCCCATCGAAGGTTTGACACTTCGCCCCGGCTGGGAAAGTTTCGTCGGCGCCGGCCCGCTCCCCATGCGTCATGGTCTCACGCTCGGCGAACTGGGCCGCTGGTTCATCAAGCACCACAAACTTGATGTGGACTACCGCGTCATCGAGATGGAGGGTTACGCGCCCGCAACCGCACCCGGTTATGGCTGGCCGCTCGGCCAACGCGCCTGGATCAACCCCAGCCCCAACGCATCCAATCTCTCCATGGCGCGCGCCTACGCTGGCACGGTGATGCTGGAAGGCACCACGCTTTCAGAAGGTCGCGGCACCACGCACCCGCTCGAACTTTTCGGCGCACCAGACCTCGACGCCCGCCGCCTCATCGCCGACATGCAGTCTCTCGCGCCGGACTGGCTTCGAGGTTGTCGCCTGCGTGAATGCTGGTTTGAACCGACCTTCCATAAACACGTCAAACAGCTGTGCCATGGGGTGCAGATCCATGTCGACTATCCCGGCTACGAGCATGCAGCCTTCAAGCCGTGGCGCGTGCAGGCGCTGGCCTTCAAGGCGCTCCGCCGCCGCCAGCCTGATTACCCGCTGTGGCGCGATTTTCCGTACGAGTACGTGGTGAATAAGCTCGCCATCGATGTCATCAACGGCGGTCCGGCCTTGCGCGAGTGGGTCGACGATTCCTCAGCGACGCCGAGCGACCTCGATGCGCTGACCACGCCGGATGAACAAGCCTGGGCCGGAGAACGGCAGCCGCATTTGATCTATTGACAGTGGTAAAGGTGTCTGGGCTTACGGTTTCGGCAGTGCATTGGCGACGGCAGCGTCTTGCACCGAGCGTAGGCGCAGTCTGATCGCCCCAACGGGAAAATGGTAAAACCCGGCAAAAGACCGCACTATTCAGGGTGTACTGCATGCCGCCGTTATTTGCGGCGGTTTGATGCCGATAATGCCGTGTGGGGCGCGACCTCGCGTCGGCTGCGATTCGCGAGTTTCGGATACGCCTGGGCACTTAGCATGGGCGCGCGTTTATCAACCCTAGGAGAAACCTGTTATGCAAATTGGAATGGAGCAAGTCTTCCAAAGTTGGGGCTACGAGAACATCACTGACGATCAGGTGTATCAGGAAGAGCTGAAGCTGGCCGTGCAGGCTGATCAGCTCGGCCTGGACGAGGTGTGGGTGGTCGAACATCATTTTGAGGACTACTCATTCTGCCCTGACAACTTCGTTTATCTGGCCCATGTCGCCGCACTGACCAAGCGTATCAAGCTCGCCACCGGTGCCGTCATCGTGCCGTGGAATGCGCAGCCGCTACGGGTCGCCGAAAAAGCCGCGATGCTTGATCAGTTGTCCGGCGGACGCTTCCTGCTTGGTCTCGGTCGCGGCCTGTCGCGGCGCGAATACAACCAGTTCGGTATTTCGATGGACGAAGCACGCGGCCGTTTCGACGAAGCCGCACCGATGATCATTCAGGCCCTGGAAACCGGCGTCATGGAAGAGCATCACGGCCAGTACTATGACCAACCGCGCGCGGTGATCCGGCCCAAACCGAAGTCATTCAAGAACCGCATCAAGCAGGTTGCGATGTCACCGGACTCGGTTGAGGAAGCGGCGCAGCTCGGCGCCCAAATCATGCAGTTCACTTATAAACCGATCGAAGTGCATAAGCAGGAAATCGCGGCCTACTCTGCTGCGTTCCGCAAGCACCAGGGCCGTGCCGCACCGATCCCGATCATGACCGACATTACCGTCTGCGATACGAATGCCGATCGGGCCGCCGAACACGCCCACAAATATATTCGCAACTACCTGCTCAGTGTGATGCATCACTACGAAATGATGGGTGAGCACTTCAAAAATGCTAAAGGCTATGAGGCCTATGGCGATGCGGCGACGGCGATGCAGGCCATGGGGTTGGATGCAGTCGCCGAGGGGTACGTTAAGGGTCAGGTGTGGGGCACGCCGCAGCAGATGCTCGAAGGCTTTGAAAAGCGCCAGCGTATAATCGGCGATTACGACATTCTGATGATCCCGCGCTTTGCCGGAATGCCGTTCGAAGTCGCCGAGCGCACGCTGAAAGTCTTCGCCGAAAAAGTGGTGCCGGAATTGAAGAGCTGGGAATCGGCGGCGACGCAAGCCGCCTGAGTCCGAACGATCAGCGCGTGCTGATCAGAGACGCAATGGCCCCGCAGTGCGGGGCCATTTTTTTTACCGTTAACTGAATCAGCCCGCTAACGCCGCGCCGCGCACCAGCACCTCGAGTTTCGCCACCGCCAACGGCCAGGACATCGGCGCCATGCCGCAATTCGTGCACGCAATGAGTTTATCCTTGGCGACGAATTGGCGGGCCAAGGTGATCGTGGCCGCGACTTCCTCCGCGGTCTCCACCCGCTCAGTGGCCACATCAATCACACCGACCAGCACGTCCTTGCCGTCCAGCAATGTCATCAACTGGGGCGGGACATGCGAGCCCGCACATTCCAGGGACACCTGATCGAGACCGCTGCGCGCCAGCGCTGGAAACACGGTCTCATACTGCCGCCATTCCTGGCCCAAAGTGCGCTTCCACGCGAGATTGGCCTGAATTCCGTAGCCGTAACAAATGTGCACGCAAGTCGTGCAGCGCAGACCGTCGATCGCGCGGTGTAAAGCCTCGACGCCCCACTCCGCGGCTTCAGCAAGGTAAACGTTGAAAGCGGGTTCATCGAACTGAATCACGTCCACGCCGTCGGCCTCGAGCGCACGCGCTTCCTGATTCAGCAGATCGGCGAAGGCCATCGCGAGTTTCACGCGATCGCCAAAATAGCGATCCGCCACCGTATCGACGATCGTCATCGGTCCCGGTAGCGTAAATTTAAGTGCCTTGCGCGTGTGCTGCCGGCAGAGTCGCGCTTCGGTCGCGTGGACACGCCCCCGCAGACATGGCGCGCCGACCACTTGCGGCACCAGCGCATCGTAACGATTGTTACGAATGCCCATTTTCACCTTGTTCGCGAAATCGATGCCGTCCACCTGCTCGAGGAAGCCATGCACGAAATGCTGCCGGGATTGTTCGCCGTCCGTCACGATATCGAGCCCGGCATCCTCCTGCAGCTTGAGCCAGAGCAACGTTGCGTCGCGTTTTGCATCGCGCAGTGCGGCGCCCTCGGCACGCCACTGCGGCCACAGTGTGTTTGATTCCGCCAGCCAGGCGGGCTTCGGCAGACTCCCGGTGATACTGGACCGATACATGTTGCTCCTCGCAGAATAAGCCGGCAATTAGATAAGTTTCGGTATGGTTTTCGCGTAGCGATCGAGAAACGGTAACACCGCATCAGGCGCGTCCGGATTATTCATGCCAGCGCCCAGGATCACAGTTTCGACCCCCATTTCACGGTATTTGAACAATAAGGACTCTGCGGGATCACCCCAGGCAAATATCATGATCCGAATCGACTTCGGATCGCGTCCAACTTTTTCACAACGGCGGTGCAGGTCGGCAAGCATGGCCGGGAAGTCACTGATTTTCGCATCCAGCGGACACCAGCCATCGCAATAATCCACCACGTGCTGTAAACCGCCGGAGGTGATAGTGCCAATCACGACCGGTGGGTGTGGCTTCTGAATCGGTTTCGGGAAAGACAGAATAGGACCAAAGTTCACAAACTCGCCTGTGAACTCAGCCTGGTCCTGTGTCCACATACATTTCATTGCTGCAACCCGTTCACGCAAGATCTTCCAACGCTGTTTGAATGGGGTGCCGTGGTTCTCTATCTCGCCCGCATTCCACCCGGCACCGATGCCGAAGATCACACGGCCATTCGACAGCACATCCAATGTCGCAACTTCTTTGGCTGTAATGATTGGGTCGCGCTGAATCAACAGGCAGATGCCGGTCGCGAGCTTAAGCGTTTTCGTCACCCCGGCGGCCGCCATCAGGGAGACGAATGGATCCATGATGTGCGCATAGGGCTGCGGTATCGAATCCCCATCAATTATATAAGGCGTGCTTTGGTCGACAGGAATATGCGTGTGCTCCCCAAGCCACAGCGAATCGTAACCGCGTTCTTCGAGCGCGCAAGCAAGGTTATCCGGTCGGATCGAATGGACCGTGTTGAAGTTGAAAAAACCCAATTTCATTTACGGTCTCCTCCGCGAATCCTAGCCAGGTACGCGGGTCTTGGTTCCTCTAGATAAGTACTTTGCTGGTGAAACTTCCAGGCCGTAGGTCCAAATAGCCGCGTCTCCCATAACTGGCCAATATAATCAGAGCACACTTTTTCGCGTGCGCATACTTGCGCAGGGTATTCCCTGTTGAGACTCGATAATCACGACGCTCGCATGATCCTGGACACCGCAGTTGAACGTCGCGCGCAGTGCGTTCCATGGTGTGCATGGGCAAGGCGCAAGGCGTAGGAATAGCCCGCTATTCCTACGCCTAATGCGGTGAATAGCGCGGTTTCTTTGCTTGCAGACTGATGTCCAATCCAGATTGGATTGGACATCATCAACTTAGGCGCTGTGAAGGCGCTTAAGATGACTTAAGCGACTCGCGGATCTTACGATAACCGGTCCGAGCTTCCTCGCCCAGCAAACGCATTGCGGCACCAATCTCGCCCGCCGCTTCGCCAGCGGCAGCATTTGCGGCGCCTGCCTTGTGCTGAAAATGCGTCCATTTTTTTTCGAGCTCCGCCCACTCGTCGCGAGCTTCTGCTTTGAAAAGATGCAATTTCAAATGAAGCTCATCTCGCTCACGTTTCAGTGAATCGACCAGATCGGCGATATCCTGCTTAGTCATCATGCTGGCTCTCCGTTTAATCTCGGTGGGGATCAGACTTGTAAAATCATCCTAACGCGGGCCGGCGCGGCGGCAATTGATCTGGGCTAATCAGATGGCTAATGGCAGGCGCGACAGACAAGCACGTGCCCGATAGCCGTGGAAGCAGGCTCCTCGACAGGTGTATCTCCACCCGAGATTGCAGGGCGCACCGTTCGCGCTACATTGGGATTGAGGTCTCCGGGATGCCGCAGCAATTGCCGGCACACCTCCCCCCACCTATCCTTTACTCCGCACCACGCGTGCGGCAGTATCCCGCTCGCAAGCTTAGCGGCAACTGTCGCCCCGAACAGCCTCAAATGTGGAATTCCACTGGACCAGGAAACGCTGCCATGCTCGCGTCGAACGACCAACTGGGTGCGCTGCTGGACGCCGCAGTCGACGGGATGATCCTGATCGATCCCACCGGTCGCGTTACTCGCTTCAATCTCGCGGCTGAACGCATGTTTGGCTACGCAGAAGCAGAGGTGCTGGGCCGGAATGTCAGCATGCTGATGCCGAAACCCTACCGGGAGGAACACGATCAGTATTTGCGCCGTTACCTCTGCACCGCGCAGCCGCACATCATCGGCATAGGCCGCGAGGTGACGGCGCAGCGCCACGATGGATCGATATTCCCGATTCACTTATCGGTCGGCGAGTTTGGGCACGGCAGTGAACAAGGCTTTGTCGGCATCCTGCACGACATTACCGAACGCAAACGCCGGGAAGACGAGCTCCGCAATAGCAATGCTGAGCTCTTGTTGATGTTTCAGAGTGCGCCAATCGCGATTCAAATTTTCGCCGTCGATGGCGTTCTTCTCGACGCCAATACCGCCTTCGAGAAGCTGTTCGGGTACACCGCTGAAGAGCTCCGCGGGCGAAACTACGACGCTATGATTGACGACCTCGTCATCGAAGAATATCGAGAGATTTTGCGATCTGCGTCCGCCGCGATCTATCAATCTGGCGATAGCTTCCATCTCGACCTCCGCTTTCGGGCGCGCGATGGCCGGATGTTTCACGGCAAGGTTTATGTCGGCGCGGTACGCGATACCGGCCACCAAATCAGACTCTTGATAAGTCAGATCATCGATCTCAGCGCGGTGGACGCCGCAGAGCACGAAGCCGAGGAGCTGCGCGCGCGTTTAGCGCATGTCAGCCGTCTCGGCACCTTGGGCGAGATGGCCAGCGGCATCGCACACGAAGTGAACCAGCCACTCACCGCAATTGCCAACTATGCCAGCGCCCTCAAGCGCCTACTCCTGACTGATCGCGCCGAGCCGGCCGAACTCGCGGCGACCTTGGCCAAGATCAGCGTACAGGCCGAGCGCGCCGGACAGATCATTCAGGGCCTGCGCAAACTCACGCGCCGGCGCGACACCGAGCATGCCGAGCTGAACTGCAACGCCCTGATCCGCGAAGTTTCGCGGTTGATCGAATTAGAGTTGCGCTTCAGCAACCACGAACTATTGTTACGCCTCGATCCGAGCGACCCGAAAATCAGCGGTGATGGCGTACAGTTTCAACAGGTGATCCTGAACCTGATCCGCAATTCGCTGGAGGCAATGCAGGACACAGTACAGGGCAAGGCGGTCATCGTGACGACCCTCGCGCAGGCGGATAATTTCGTCGAAGTGGTCGTTACTGACACCGGCCCCGGCCTTCCCATCGAAGTTGCGGAACGTCTGTTCGAGCCGTTTTTCACCACCAAACCACAGGGGATGGGGCTTGGGTTGTCCATCTGCCGCTCAATCGTGTCTGCCTTGGGTGGACAGTTGCACTACCGGCAGGGCAGCGCAGGTGGGGCGGAATTTGTGCTCCGGTTACCGCAGGTTCACCCATAGGATGAGGCGATGAAGCACGTAGACTCAGCAACCCCGTTGGGCACTGTCTTCATCGTTGATGACGAAGAGGCGGTGCGCGACAGCCTCGCGATACTGATGCGCTCGATTGGCCAGCAGAGCCAGGCCTTCCCCGACGCGCTGACCTTCCTCGCCGCTTACGATCCAGCACATGGCGGTTGTCTGATCCTGGATGTCCGCATGCCCCGCATGAGTGGCTTGGACTTGCAACAGGAACTTAAGCGGCGCGACTGCCACCTGCCGATTATTTTCATTACCGGTCATGGCGACGTACCAATGGCGGTCGAAGCCATGCGCGCAGGCGCTATCGAATTCCTGCAGAAACCGTTCAATGATGACGAATTGATCCGGCGCGTGAATAGCGCTTTGGCGCTCGATGCCAAGCAACGCCAGCAACTGCACGAGCTGGCCCTGTTGCGCCAGCGCTATGCGAATCTAACCGGTCGTGAACGCGAAATCGCGGAGCGACTGGTAGCCGGCACCGCGAATAAAGTCCTGGCGATCGATCTGGGCTTAAGCGAGCGCACGATTGAAGTGCATCGTGCGCGCATTCTGCAAAAAATGGCTGCTCATGGCGTAACGCAGTTGGCGCAGATGCTCCTGCGCATGACGCCAACGAATTAGGGGCTTCCGCAGACAAAATCCGCCGGTGCCTCCACGCAGGCGAAGACCGGCGGTTCCGCGTCATGCACTGCGCACCCTTTGGGGCGCCGCGTCGCGCGCGACTGCTTCAAGCGCTGGCAACGACAGGATTTTCACAAACCGGCGGTCCACCGCAATAACTTCGCGATGTTGAAGATCGGTGAAAAGCCGGCTGATCGTCTCGACCGCCACCGCTAAATAGTTCGCTATTTCCTGGCGCGACATACTGAGATTGAATTCAGTCCTGGAGCACCCGCGCACCGCGAACCGCGCGGATAAATCTAACAGGAACGCTGCGAGCCGCGCGGGCGCCGATTTCTGGCCGAGCAACAACACGTGGGAATGCGCTGCCATAACGTGCGTCGCCGCAGCGCGCATCACTTCCTGCAATAGGTGGGGCGTCTTGGCCGCCAGCGACATCACACGCTCGTAAGGAATAGCGCAGTAGGCTGTCGTTTCCAGCGCGACGGCTGACGTTGGATGGCGGTTACCCGCGATGGCATCAAAGCCAACCATGTCGCCGGGGAAGAGGAACGCGATAGATTGTTCGCACCCATCCTCGCTATCGAGGTAGGTTTTTATTGATCCGGATCGGAGCACAAAGAGCGCCTCCAGTTTATCGCCCTGCCGGAAGAGTTGCGCGCCCTGCTTGAGCGGCCCTGGGTGCGATGCATGGCGGGAGAGTTCGACCAGACCATTCGGATCAAGCGCGCGCGCGATGCAGGCCCGCGACCAGCGACAGTTCGTGCAATTGGTAAGGATCGGCGGAAATGAAAGAACGTTGCTGTTCATGGTGACTCCCCGCGAGTAGTTTTGGTGGATGCTGTCTCGGCGGGGATTGTTGCTCACAGGTTGGGCCGCGAATATTCGCGGATCTGCGTAGGCGGATTGTGGAAAGTACGTAGTCACCTCGGCGAGCGTGCTTTACTCCAGGCACCACGCCGAATCCCAGCCCCGGGACGAGCCAGCCCCCACACGCCCTTGCGTCGAAATATCATGGACTTGCACCGCGACACGTTGGTGGTTGTGCTCGGTGAATTGAAAAAAGTGTAACGCACTGATAAACGGGGAGCCATCGAACCGCCGCGTACGAAACGGGATTTCGCAGTGACTGAGAAAAAGGATATCCGGACTAAGCCAGCCACCCCAGGTGCACTTGGCGGCCAACCGCGGCACTAAGGTCGAGATATGCCGACCAACAAGAACACGCTCTGCCGCACCAAACATTATCTCGCTGGCCTTGTCACACCGGACAATTACCCCATGCTCGTCGAGGACAAATCGCCCACAGCGCGGATCGCACGCTTGCAGGTCGCTGGGGCCGTCGATGCTCGGTGCGCGAGTGGGTTGCTGCGTTGTCGTCATGTGCCCCCTCCGTGTGATTCCATTTATGGTGGATCAGTGGTGTGCGACGCCAGTGCTGATGGCCGGCGAGGATGACAATAATTGGTACGGGGAATGAGCGCCTGACAAGGATCAAGAACTTCCAGACCAATGACGCGGACTGAAATGCAGTTTGAGACTGAAGGATGCGCAACGAGAATCCAAGTCGTCGGGGTCATAATGGTTCGCTCCCTGTTTAATGTGCGGCCTCATTCTCCGGTCCGCAGTCTCCTAGGGACTCAGGCACCAAGGAATAGCGCTTGGTATTTGCCAGGATCGCGCGTTCTGTAACTGGGATGTTGATCCATATCAAGCAATACGCGAGGGGCGTAAGCACACTTAGGACCCGGGAGGTTCGGTGACCCTGACCAGCCAGTTGAGCCGGGGCTATCAGCGGGGTGCCGCCGGGCAAGCCATTCGCAAGCTTTCGACTGCAAAGGTAATTCTATGAAGACATCATCTCAGCGGTGCCTGGCACTACTACTTTTCGTCACCAGCAATGCACTCTCCGCGCAGGCCACCGATGCCACGTTGCTCGCCCAGGGCAAGGCGCGTTTTATGAGTGACTGCGCGTCGTGCCATGGTGCCAGCGCCACAGGCGACGGCCCGGCGGCCGGCGCGTTGCGCACACGTCCCGCCGATCTCACAGCGCTGGCGCGCAACAACAGCGGTGAATATCCAGCCGAGTATGTAAAACGCGTGGTCGATGGACGTGGCTTTCAGACACTCGCACATGGCAATGTGGAAATGCCGGTATGGGGGAGTCACTACGGCCGCTCCTTGCTGGCATATTCCGAACAGCGGGTTCAGCAAAGAATTCAAGCGCTTGTTACTTACCTGCGGTCGATTCAGCGCAAATAGCCGCATATCGAATTATTGCTGGCTGTGCCTGCTCCTCAGCATTGCTCGGCTACTTGAGCAAAGAGCGCCGGGATCCGGCTCGTACTAATGCCTTGTACGCTTCATAACTCAGCAGCGCGCTGGCAGCCGCGCCGAAGCTCGCGCCAATTTCACTCATGGATAGCGGCAAAAACTTGAACATGCCGTTCAGCCCCGGCAGATAAATGACCAATGCGAGCCCCAGCAGGGCGCCGCTTATCAACCAGCTAAGCGCCCGATTTGGCACTCTCAACATCGTGATTAGCGATGCCTGCTCAGAACGATTAGCCAGAATCAGGCCCACGTTGCCAAAAACGATCGCGGCAAAGACCATCGCGCGGACCGCCGCCTCGGCCTTACCCTGATTGAGCGCCCAGGTATCGAGCAGCGCGACCGCCAGCAACAATGCTGTGCCCTGCAGCAAGGCCGTGATGACAGTCTTTAAATCGAACAAGCGCCCTGCCTTCCGGCGCGGCGGGCGCTGCATCAGACCCGCTTGTTCGGGTTCGGCTTCGAAGGCGATCGAGCATGCCGGATCGATGACGAATTCCAGGAATAGTACGTGCACTGGGTAGAAAATGAGTGGCCATCCGAACAGCACTGGCAGCAGGGACATTCCCGCGATCGGGACATGGACCGCGAGGATGTACCGCATGGCGTCACGAATATTGTCGTAGATACGTCGCCCCAGCCGCACCGCGCTCACGATTGAGGCAAAGTCATCGTCAAGTAACACCAGCGAGGCCGCTTCGCGCGCCACATCCGTGCCGCGCCGGCCCATCGCGATGCCAATGTGGGCGGCTTTCAAGGCGGGCGCGTCATTCACACCATCGCCCGTCATTGCGACAACTTCCCCATTCGCCTTGAGTGCGCGCACCAATCTGAGTTTCTGGTCGGGTGACACCCGCGCGAATATATTGACGTCGTTCACTTGATTCTTTAGTTCGTCGTCGCCCAATCGCGCCATCTCGTTCCCGGTCATCTGCCGATCAGCAGCCTTAAGACCGATCTCGCGGCCAATCGCTTGCGCGGTCACGGGGTAATCTCCCGTGATCATGACCACCCGGATCCCGGCGCGATAGCAATCTGTCAGGGCCGCGCCCACCGTGGGCCGCACGGGATCCGCCAAGCCGACGAGCCCGAGGAATTCAAATTGAAAGGCAGTCTGCTGCGCCGGCCACTGCTGTGGATCGCCCTCTGCGCGCGCCACACCGAGAACCCGCAAGCCGTCCGCTGCCATCACATTGACCTGCGCCTGAATGGTCGCCCAGCGTGCCTGTGACAGCGCGCAGACGCGAGCGATGGCTTCCGGTGCGCCCTTCGCCGTGACTAACCCGCGATCATCGGGCAGCCGCCATGCATGAGAATGCACCAGCAGCTCGGGAGACAGCGCATACTCGCGCTCCAACTTCATCCCTCGCGTATCAATCAGGCCGGGGTTCAAGGACGTCTTGCCTGCCTCCTGCAGCGCCTTTTCCATCGGATCGAACGGCGTTGACTCGCTTGCCCACACGCTGGTCAGCAGGAGTTGCGCCAGGCGCCCGTCCAGCGGTCCTGTCTGTGCGTCGAGATCAATTCTTTCATCATCTATCGCGAGTCGCTTCAAGGCCATTCGATTCATCGTCAAGGTGCCAGTCTTATCCACGCATAAGACTGTCGCGGCGCCGAGTGTCTCGATCGCTGAGACTTGACGGGTCAACACGCGCTCTTTTGAGATACGCCAAGCGCCGATTGCCAGAAAGACCGTGAGCACAACTGGAAACTCTTCGGGCAAAATCGCCATCGCGAGCGTGATACCGGCGAGAATTCCATCCAGCCAGGGGCCGCGGGTAAGACCGTAGAGGACGACCACCAGCATGCAAAAGGTGAGTCCGAGCAGCGCAATCGCGCGAACTATCTGCGCCGTTTCCAGCTGTAGCGGTGAGCGCTCCTTGGTAATCGCCGCCAGCGCCAACCCGATATGTCCGATCTGGCTCGCCGCACCGGTCGCAAGGACCTCCCCCAGCCCATGTCCTTGCACCACCATCGTTCCGGAAAATACGAACGGTTGATCATCACCCCCCGGTGCTGTTATTTGCTGCACGCCATCCCAGGTTGCCTTGTTCACGGGGACCGACTCGCCAGTCAATAGCGCTTCGTCCACCCGCAAATCACTCACGGTCCACAAGACCGCGTCGGCGGGCACGCGATCGCCCTCCTGCACCACGAGCACGTCGCCGCGCACCACCTCACGCCCTGCGATACGGATTCGTTCGCCATTGCGGATGACTAGCGCTCGCGGGCTCGCGAGATCCCGTAGCGCCTCCACTGCTCGCTCGGTTCTCCGCGCCTGATAAATGGTGATGGCCAACATCACGAACACCGAGAACAGCAGCACGAGCGCCTCGTGCACGTCGCCAAGCAGTAAATAGATCGCGCCGCCAGCGAGCAGCAACAAGAACATCGGCTCCTTCAATACTTCAAACGCGATCTCCCGCAAACTCCGAGTCAACGAGGATGCGAGCTCATTTGGACCTTCCAGCCGAAGGCGTTCGGACGCATCGAAGTGACTCAGGCCATTAAGATTTCGTTGGGCTATGTCCAATGAATCTGCTCGCTAATCCGTTTTCCAGAAGCGCTCCATCTCCAGGAACGTGAAGGACGCCGACCACGTGATCAGCACGAAACCCGTCAGGGCTTCGGTGCCTGTCATGAACCGAATCGCACCGCCTGGAATCAGATCGCCCAGCCCGAGGGTGGTGTAGACAACTGCCGAGAAATAAACCAGATCAAGCAACCGCCCGCCCGAACCGTGAATTTGGCTGACACTCGAACCATCCAGTAACACGAAATAGCCGAACCCGAACATCCAGATCTCTGCGACATGCAGCGCGAGCAGGCCGAAGATCAGCAAGATGATCCGTCGCCGGCGAATGCGTGTGTGCATTCTGACCAGGGCGCGGGTTAGCCACGAAAACACTTCGTAATGCAGAAGCACGCAGGCAAGCACCAGCACACCGGTCACGAGGACCACGGCGATGTTGTGCTCGGTTAGAAGTGCATCGTGAGCGGTCATAAACTGGAGCGGCGGCGCAAGTTTTTTCTCGCAAAGACGTGCATCGTTCGCTCCTCATCAGAAAAGGTGACTACGTGATCGGCCAGTGAATCCAGCATGAATCAATTTTGAGAGGGTGTCGCGTGAAACTTGTTGATACCGATCAATTCGAACGAAGCGTAACTGCTTAGAGTGCTAAGCTCGCGATCACGCGCGGGAGAAATTCACGTGTTCACCAACCGCGCCAATGCCAGGGAGCCAAGCCATTGCACATTGTTTGCCCGCACTGTTATGTGACCAACCGTATGGCGGCCGAGCGCCTCCACGATCGGCCTACCTGCGGCAAGTGCAAACAGCCGCTATTCACGGGGCGACCAGTCGAACTCGACGCAACACATTTCGACCTACTCATCCGCGCGACCGAGATCCCGGTGGTTGTCGATTTCTGGGCGCCGTGGTGCGGCCCTTGTCGCACGATGGCACCGCACTTTGCCGCGGCAGCCGCGGCACTCGAGCCGCAGGTCCGGTTTGTGAAGGTCAACAGCGACGAAGCGCCAGGACTCTCGGCGCGCTTTAATATCCGCAGCATTCCAACTCTGCTCATGCTCAAGAATGGCATTGAAACAGCGCGCCAGTCGGGCGCAGGCTCGCGTGAAGCCTTGCTGCAATGGATTAGCCAGCACGTGGCATGACCATTCGCAACCTCGAACACTTTTTCATGCCGCGCTCGGTCGTCGTCATCGGCGCCTCCGAGCGCCCCGGAAGCATTGGCAATGCGGTGATGCAAAATTTACTCACCGGAGGATTCTCTGGCACAGTTTATCCCGTGAACACCTGCCACTCCGAGGTACACGGACTGGTCGCGGTGCCGAACATCAGCGCGCTATCCAGCGTGCCCGATCTCGCCGTGATCTGCACCCCGGCGGCGACGGTCCCTGGCGTGATCGCAGCACTCGGCGCCAAAGGCACTAAGGCTGCGGTCGTGATCACAGCGGGACTGGCGCGTGTAACTGGCGCCGACGGCAAAACCCTCGCCACTGCCGCACTTGAGGCGGCCCGACCGCACGGGCTCCGCATCATCGGCCCTAATTGTTTGGGTCTGCTGGTGCCCGGGATCGGGCTCAACGCGAGCTTTGCGCCGAGTCACCCATTGCCCGGCAAACTCGCGTTCATCTCGCAGTCTGGCGCCCTGGCCACCGCAATCCTGGATTGGGGACGCCAGCAGGGGATTGGCTTCTCCTGCTGCGTCACCGTCGGCGACAGTCTTGATGTTGACTGCGGCGACTTGCTGGATTATCTGGCGCGTGATCCAGGCACCAGTGCGATCCTGCTCTATATCGAATCGATTCAAGCAGCGCGTAAGTTCATGTCTGCCGCACGGGCGGCGTCCCGCACCAAGCCCGTGATTGCGGTGAAAGCGGGTCGCGTAGAAGCGGGCGCGCTGGCCGCGAAATCCCATACGGGCGCACTCGCCGGTAACGACGCGATCATCGATGCGGTGCTGCGCCGCGCAGGGATCCTGCGGGTTGCAACGACGCAAGACTTGTTCGATGCGGCGGAAACCCTGGCCAGGCTGAAACCCAGCACCGGCCATCGGGTGGCGATGATGACAAACGGCGGTGGCGCCGGCGTGCTCGCGACCGATGCCTTCGTTGCTGCTGGCGGCACGTTGGCTGTCCTGGACGAAACAACGCTGAGCGCCTTGGACGCTGTCCTGCCGGCCACCTGGTCACGTGCGAACCCGCTCGACATCATCGGTGACGCACCGGTCACCCGTTACGTTGCCTGCCTGCAAGGCCTAATCGCCAGCGCTACGGTCGACTCGGTCTTGTTAATTCACGCCCCAACTGCGGTGGCCACCAGCACGGCGATCGCGACCGCCCTGGTTCCGGTGATTCAGGCGAGCGCCAAGAATGTGTTCACCTGCTTCCTGGGCGGTGATGCAGTCAGCGCAGCGCGACGGCTTCTCGCGAATCACCAAATTCCTACGTATGTCACCCCAGAGGCGGCTAGCCGTGCGTTACTGCAGATCGCCGATTTCGATCGCAATCAAACGTTGCTGCTCGAAACGCCGCTAGCCGAAATGGATTTGGCAAACCTTGATCTCACGGCGATCAAGCAAATTATTACGACTGCACTGGATGAAGACCGCACCCTTCTCAATGAGGTCGAAGCAAAGGCCGTGCTGACCGCGGCCGGGATCGCCGTCGTGCGCACCGAGATCGCCCGCGACGTCGAACATGCCGTGGCGCTGGCGCATGCGATCGGCTTTCCCGTCGCGCTCAAAGTGCTGTCACCGATGATTTCGCATAAAAGCGATGTGGGTGGGGTGGCCTTGCACCTCGGGACAGAGGCCGAGGTCAGACTTGCCGCGCAGCAGATCCGGCAGCGCGTGCAGGCGGCGCACCCCGCAGCGGAGATCATCGGCTTCACGGTACAGGCAATGGCAGCGACCACATCCGCACACGAGTTGATTATCGGGAGCGTTAACGATCCGGTGTTCGGACCGGTGGTGATGTTCGGGCATGGCGGGACGGCGGTGGAAGTGTTGAAGGATCGCGTCTTCGCCCTGCCACCGCTCAATCTTCCGCTGACGCGGGACATGGTCGCGCGAACCCGCGTCGCGGCACTACTCGCAGGCTACCGCGAGCAACCCGCCGCCGCGCTGGAGGCCCTGTACGGCACCATCATGCAAGTGGCCCGTCTGGTATCGCGGGTGCCCGAGATAGAAGCACTCGACATCAACCCATTGTTGCTCGATGCGACTCAGGCGCTGGCGCTCGACGCGCGGATCCAGGTGGTTCGACGCCAGGCGGGTGCAGTGCCACGTCTGGCAATTCGGCCCTATCCGAGCGATTTGGAGGAGTCGATCGAAGTCGCTGGTGTTCCATTGACCCTGCGTCCCATCCGGCCGACCGACGAAGCGTTGCATCGCGCCTTCCTGCACCAGGTGGACCCGGCCGATCTGTATTTTCGTTTCTTTCACGCGATCAAGGACTGGTCGCACCAACAACTCGCACGCTTTACCCAGATCGACTATGACCGCGAAATGGCGTTAATCGCGGTACGCACCGCGAGCACCGGCAGCGATGAAATTCTGGGCGTCGCGCGCTGCATCGCCGATCCCGATAACCAGGACGCAGAATTCGCGATCCTGGTGCGCAGCGACTTTCACGGCCATGGCCTGGGCTACGCGTTGATGCAGAAGCTCATCACGTACAGCACACGACGCGGCACTCAGCGCCTGGTCGGCTATGTGCTCAATGAGAATAGAGCGATGCTTGAACTCTCCAGCGAGTTGGGTTTCAAGACATTGTCACGGGATAACAGCGGCGTGGTGGAAATCGCGCTGGATTTAAATACGTGGGGAAATGGGGCGGCGAGCCGCCGGAACGACAGCCGCAAATTGGAGTCCCGTCTGTAGTCTCACGCTCAACTTACTTCGAACCCATCGTACCCGTTGGCGGCGATGTCGCGACACTTCGCTTCATACCGCGGGAAACCGCCGACATAGGGGAGAAATACACGTGGTTTCCCCGGAATGTTGGCGCCGACATACCATGAGTTGCAGGTCGGGAAAAGCGTCTTGTCGGCGACTTTGTTCACATGCTCCACCCAGTTATCTTCTGCACCTTGCTCCGCTTCTATGCGCGTTGCGCCGTGCGCCCGCAGCCAAGCGATACATTGTGCAATCCACTCCACATGGTGCTCGATGCCGACCGTCATGCTGGCCAATACGGACGGGCTGCCTGGGCCAGTCACGGTGAAAAGATTCGGGAAACCATTGGTGGCCAACCCCAAGTAAGTTCGAGGGCCGGCGGCCCACTTGTCTTTCAGTCGCCGACCATCGACACCGCGAATATCGATCCGATCAAGCGCGCCGGTCATGGCATCGAAGCCAGTCGCAAAAACGACCGCATCGAGCTCGTACTCGGCATCTGCAGTCCGGATACCGCGCTCAGTGAACGCCTCGATCGGCGAGTCGCGCGCATCAATCAGGCTCACGTTATCGCGATTGAACGTTTCATAGTAGTGCGTGTCCGAGCACGCGCGCTTACAACCAACGGCGTGCTCGGGAACGAGCTTCGCCGCTACCATCGGGTCTTTAACCAGCGCGAGAATCTTATCGCGGACGAACGCGGCGGCAGTCGCATTGGCTTGCTCGTTGAATATCAAATCGCCAAATGCGCCCAAAAAGGAAAGACCGCCGAGCTGCCACCATCGCTCATAGATCTGTTCACGCTCAACGGGATCGACCGCGAGTGCAGATTGTTTGTTTGGCGGATAGTGGCAGGCGGTCCCGAGCGTACGTTGACGGGCGCGGAAAGCTTGGTACTCGGCCTTTACCGCAGCCTGCGCACCCGGCGCGAGCGGCGCGTTGCGTGCCGGCACTGACCAGTTTGGGGTGCGCTGAAACACGTACAAATGCGCAGCCTGCTTGGCAATCTCGGGCGTCGCCTGGATACCCGATGAACCGGTACCGACAATCGCCACGCGCAGGCCTGTAAAATCCACGTCGGTATGCGGCCAGCGTCCGGTGTGATAAATCTGACCGCGGAACTGCGCGTGACCTGGGATGTCCGGCAGGTTCGCCGAGGACAGGCAGCCAGTCGCCATAACGCAGTAGCGGACGCTATAAGCGCCCTTATCGGTAGTGATGTTCCAGCGGTTAGTGGGTTCGTCGAAATGCGCGGTAAGCACGCGGGTATTCAAAGCAATCTGCGGGTAGAGATCAAACCGTGCCGCCACATGCTCGAGATAACGCATGATCTCGGGTTGCGCAGCATAGCGTTCACTCCACTCCCATTCCTGTTCGAGTTCTGCCGAAAAACCGTACGAATACTCCACACTTTCGACATCGCAGCGCGCGCCTGGATAACGATTCCAATACCAGGTCCCCCCTACGCCACTCCCTGCCTCGATGACGCGAACATCGAGCCCCATGCCGCGCAGTCGATGAAGCATATAAAGACCGGCGAAGCCGGCACCGACGACGAGCGCGTCGAGCACGGTAACCGACGAAGGGGTTTCAGTAGTCATTAAAGGGCCTTCTCTTTGTGATGCGAATTTGGTACCTACCCGAATCTCATACATTCCGCCTTACCTTCTTATCGCACTACCGATCGTGCAGCAGACGTTGGTAAAGCGCGCCAAGATGAAACAGGGATTGTTCGGACGTTGGATTGCGTGTTTGCGCGCGTACACCTAAATGCCCGCTGACTTCACAGACCATGCCTATTCAGACCGTACCTATAAGCGATAATCATGGCGGCCGAGTTGCCAAGCAACCACCCTTCGACGATACCACGCCAAATCACTGGCGCGTGTCGCAGTTCCATGAAATCGAGGCTTGCCAGCCGCCCTTTCAGGTACGCAATCGCCAAAGTGGTGGCGCCGACCATGAAGTCGATGAAGCCATCAGCGCGTCGCTGGCGCCAGCCTGCACCCGGCCAGCGACTTGACCGCGAGCGGTCGATGACCAAGGATGCCTTACACCAACAGAGACTGCGGGAGACTCGCCATGAAATTCGGCGCCATGATCGGCACCCACATCAACGACTGGCAGCTGATCAAGCTTGCCGAAGATCTCGGCTACGATCACGGCTGGGTGCCGGATTCGCAGATGATTTGGTCGGACTGCTACGCAGTGCTCGCGCTCGCGGCGGTCAACACCTCGCGCATCAAGATCGGTACCGGGGTTTCAATCGCGCCGACGCGTATCGCGCCGGTCACCGCCCATTCCATCGCGAGTATCGCCGCGCTCGCCCCGGGCCGGGTATTCCTGGGCTTAGGGACCGGCCACACCGCGATGCGCGTGATGGGCATGAAGCCAATGAAGCCCAAGCCCTTTCGCGAATACCTGCGCGTGGTGCGCGCGCTGCTCGCCGGCGAGGAAGTGGAATACACCTTGAACGGCGAGACGCAGGCCATTCGCTTCCTGCATCTCGAGCGCAAGTTCATCGATATCACCGCGCCGATCCCGATCTGGGTGGCGGCCAACGGGCCGGGCGCCTTGCGCGCCGCCGGCGCCTATGGCGACGGACGCATTTCGGCGCTCAACGAACCGCCGGTCCTGGTCCACCAGAGCCACGAACTCATGCGCGCTGGTGCGGCCGAAGTCGGGCGCGCGCTCCCCAGCGATTTTCACAGCGCGGCGCTGACTTCGGCGGTGGTGCTGGGGCCGGGTGAAAAGCTCACCAGCCCGCGCGTCATCGACCAATGCGGTTCGCAGGTCGCGGCCGCGCTCCATTACTGCTACGAGAACTGGAAGCTCTCGGGCGATGACTCGGCAATACCGCCGGCGGTGCGCAATGTATGGGACGAGTATTGTGCCTATGTCGAGACGATGGCGATGCCCGCGCACAAGCGCTATCTGCAGATTCACGAAGGTCATTGCTCGTGGTTGGTGCCCGAAGAACGGCGCTTCATCACGCCGGAGGCGATCGAGACCTTCATCCTCGCCGGCGAACCGGCGGAAATCATTGCGCGACTGCGGGCCGCTGAAGCGGCGGGCCTGAACGAAATCACGCTGTTGCCGCCGATGGATCATGCGCGGCGCGTGTTCGCAGACTTCGCCACCCACGTTATCGCACGCTACTGAACACGGCCGCCTTCGCGCGCGACTACGGCCAGCGGCACCAGTGTTTGGTGCGTCAGACATGCGTCTGTGAACACCCACCGCTCCTCAGCGGCGCGGACCAGTTGTCGTCGTGCGCAGGCGGCGCGGCTTAGTCACCATTGATGGCTGGCGCCGAGACTTCTCGATACTCTTCGATAACGCGATGGCAGCGCCTTCTGCCTCTTTCGCCCGGCCAAGAAAGCGGAACATGACCAGTCCGCAGGCGGCAGCCACGACAGCCGCGATTTCGTCTTTACGGCGCTCGGGAGGCGCGGATGAGCGCGGTTCGAACCATTCGAACCAGACATCGATTACCCGACTCGCCATGGCGCGATACGCTTCTTCGCCCTGTGAAGCGCGACCCAGCGCGTCATACCAAATCCGCATGTAGGGTTCGTAATCTGGGGCCTTTAAAATCTGCCACATCTGCGCCAGCAGCACTGCGAAAGGTTGACGGCCTTCCGGTAGGACCGCCGCGAGTAACGCCGACTGGCGCTGCACAATGCACGCGAACGCCTCCAGCATCATTTCCTCTTTATCTGAAAAGTAATAGAGCAGCATGCGATCACTGGTGCCGACCGCCGTCGCCAAGGTGCGCAGACTGGCGGTACCCAGCCCATGTTCCAACAGGTAATCAACCACGCGCTCCAGCGCAACGTCGCGGCGAATCTGGCGAACACTAGCAGTCATGGTGAAGACATGACATAGAAAGAAGTATCGCGAGGCAGCGCAAAGGATATCTTCAATTTTCGATCACTCAATATTCTTAAGTTGAGAACAGTCTTTCCAGCGCAGGGTACTTTTGGATCTCTTTGAGCGTAAAGAGCTGAGTCTCCGTTGCGCCAACAAATTTTTCATCATCCGGCGCGATATGCTCCATGAATTTCGGCTCATTAAAAGCCGCAACCATCTCGGCAATGCTATCAAACCAGAGCTCCGCAATTCCGTCATACGAAGCCTTGCCCCACTGAGTCGTAAGCTTGCTGGTATCGCCCGTGCCCGTGTATTCGCTAACGAGATGAGCTTGCACATAGCGCCGCACATGGCGGGTAAATTCCGGCACACTCGTCACAATCTTCGCGTGCGTAGTGTTCCAGTACCGATCGAATTCAGCGAACGACATGCCATCGCGCCGTTTGATGACGACTGAAAGCTTGATACCAGGTGAACCGTTCAAGGGAATTTTCTCGATTTCGCGAGTAACCAAAATTGAAGTTGCTTCGCGATCGATAAACTTCGTGTCGTCCGGTCCTACGATCTCAATAAACCGAGGCTCGTTGAATGCTGCAGTCATGGTATCAATGCTGTCGAACCAAACCTCTGCGATGCCATCGAAATCAGCGCGCTTCCAGGCCATGCCCTCTCCCTGGTAGGTCGGGTCTACGATGTGCGACTGGCTGTACCGACGGACATGTCGCGTAAACTCGGGGATCCCGACGACAAGATCGCCGTGCGTTCCGTCCCAGTAGCGATCAAATTCCTCAAACGACATGCCCTTTTTACGCTTCAGTAAAACTGCGAGTTTGATCATAGGTTGCTCCCGTTGTGCTGCGTAGCGCGCAGCTCGACAATTTAAAGAATCAGTAACCGCGCTTAGGTGACAGATGAAAATGAATGCGAATTTCGTATGCGCTTCGCTGGGCTACCAACTATTGCTTTCGCCCTCTTGTAGCATCTGCTACAAATAAATTGTAGCAAGCACTATAGTACATTTGTAACATCGAGTACGTCCTCCATACGACGGGCTCAAGTGCGTCCTTAATTCACCGATGAGAGGAGCTGAGAAGCCATGAAATTTGGATTGTTTTACGTCCTTGAGGCGCCCGACGGCGACTACCGCAAAGCGTGGACCCGCATGATGGGTCAGATCCAGTACGGCGAAGAACTGGGCTACGACAGTGTCTGGCTCGCCGAACACCACGGTTCGCTGTACGGCACGATGCCAAGGCTTTCCATCGCAGCCGCCGCCATCGCCGAGCGCACGACGAAGATGCGGATCGGCACCGCCGTCACTATCCTCCCCTTCTCCAATCCGGTGCGTATCGCGGAAGACTTTGCGATGGTGGACGTGATTAGCAACGGACGCCTCGATTTCGGTGTTGGCCGCGCTTATCAGCCACTTGAATTCAAGAACATGGGGCTGGCCGATCGCCAGGATCACAGCCGTGAACTGTTCCAGGAGTCCCTCGATATCGTGCTCGGGTTATGGAACAACGAGAAATTCTCGTACCAGGGCAAGCACTGGCAACTCGACGAAGTGGAATGCCATCCGCGACCGATTCAGAAGCCTATCCCGATTCATGTCGCGGCGATCAGTCCTGAGACCTTCGGGATGGTCGCCGCCAAGGATCTCAACATCATCCAGGCCGCAACCTTGCTACCGCTGGCCGAGCTCAAAACTTTCTGTCTGGATGCCAAACGCCAGCTCATGCTGAAAGGTCATCGGGCGGAAGATCTCGACTTTCCGCTATTGTGGATCACCCACATTGCGAAGACCTTCGATGAAGGCAAGCAGCGTTCGGCCTCGGCCTTGAAGTGGTACTTCGATACGCTGCTGGCGCTCGTACCCCAGGGCGCGAAGGCGCCGAAATCTTACGAAGCGTTCGCGGCTGCGGCCGACGCCTATCACGAAGCTGGCGGATTTCCAGTCGAAACGCTGAACGAAGTGGGAAATCTGATTCTCGGCACCCCTGAATTCGCTGCGCAACGCATGGAGGAAGTGCGCAACGACATGGGGCAACAGGAGGTTATTCTGTGGATGCAGGTGGGCGGGCTCGACGACCGGCACGTGCGCGACTCGATGCGTTTGTTTGCGCAGGAGGTGATGCCGCGCTTCAAAGGGAAACCCCCTGTCGTGCCACTTGCGCTACAGAGCGCCAAAACCGCGGTCGGTAGTCGCTAGAAAACCGATTCTGCCTCTGACAGTGCGCAACGCGCCGGCCTGAGGCAGGAACGTCCGGCATTGTCTTGTTCATCAGTCTTGGCGATAGCTGGCAGAACCGTCGCTGGGAAAGACCGCCCAGACAATTCGAATAACGCTCGTCGCGAGGATGCCATGTGGGATTTTGAGACCGAACCTGTTTTCAAGTCCAGTTAGACTGGATCGATGACTTCGCGCGCCGTGAAGTCGAACCGCTCGATCACCTGCTGGGAAGTCAGTGGAACATCGCTGATCCTCGCTTCATACGGTTAGTCAGGCCACTCCAGGCAAGTGTCAAAGACCGGGGTTTGTGGGCCTGTCATTTAACGCGACGGTCGCCTTGCCTGAGCCCCACCGCAGTGATCCCACCCTGCGTTTCGCGACGGGCTTCGCGCTGGTAGACGGTGTCGCGGCGTTGGGCCGTGTGGATTATCTCAAGGCAGGTCTGCACGATATTGGCAAACCTGATAGCTATCTCGAACGGCAAATGGAACGCTGGCGAGGTCAGCTCGCGAGCTATACCAAATTCGAAGGTTGGCCTGATCCGCATGGCTTTCCTGGTGTTGAAGAAGTAGCGCGCTACCTTGAGACTAATCGATCGATTTCATTCCGGCCCGGCATCCTGCACGGCGATTACCATCTCGCGTTTGAAGCGATGAGACCTAAATCGTTCGTTTTCGTGAAGGTCGGATATTCATTCCAAAACAGACTCCCATAATGCCGCTCATGTATTGGTCAAGGGGTTCAGCGACGGGATGGACGTATTCATCGCACAGCGCAACGTAACGACCCGCATCACTGGTGATGCCCTGCTTTATCGCGCGCTTCTGCAAACCGGAGTAACTGGCAATGCGACGTAGAACGCCCACCGAGATGCCAGCGTCCCGCAAGCCACGCAGGTCGCTGAGGTGGTCTTGGTCGGCGTTGCTGATGAACAGGTAATCGAACCGATTCCTGCCGAACGTCTACGTGATGTCACTGCGCGGACGCCATTTATAGGTCTAGAATCGTCGAAAATAGCACTGAAATCACGATTTTCTAATTTGCGATAAAGCAGGGGGCTGTCATAGAAAACTCTAATAAAATCAATCCCTGGCGCTTCTGCATGGCGCCCATGATGCAGTACACAGATCGCCACTTCAGGTATCTCGCGCGGCGTCTGTCCAGGCATACGCGTCTGTATACGGAAATGGTGGTGGCGACTGCGATCCTGCGTGGTGATTCGGCACGTTTTCTCGCGTATGACGCCAGCGAACACCCGGTGGCTTTACAACTGGGCGGCAGTGTGCGGAGCGAACTCGCGGCGGCCGCGCGCATGGGCGAGGATGCGGGCTTCTGTGAGATCAATCTCAATGTGGGTTGCCCGAGTGATCGGGTGCAGTCTGGACGCTTCGGGGCTTGCCTGATCGCCGAGCCAGATTTGGTTGCGGACTGTGTGGCGGCGATGCAAGCCGCGGTGCAGGTGCCGATTACTGTAAAAACCCGCTTAGGGGTAGATGACTGCGACAGCTACGAACATTTGATGCGACTGGTGTCTGCCCTAATGGATGCGGGCTGCCGCACCCTTCTCTTGCACGCGCGCAAGGCCCTGCTGAATTTTTCGCCGCGCGCCAACCGCGAAATTCCGCCGCTGGATTACGCGCGCGTGTATGCGATCAAACAGCACATTCCGTCGCTTACGGTGGTCATCAATGGTGGCATCGGGAGTTTGGATGCCGCACGTGTGCATCTTTCTCATGTGGATGGGGTGATGCTCGGGCGCGCTGCATACGCGCAATTAGCGTTGCTGCGGAATGTAGACCAAGAGTTGTTTGGCGAGCCTTCGTCACAACAAGATGACGCGACCTTGTTATGCAGTCTGCGGGAATACCTCGAAACCGAAGTCGCGCGCGGAACAGATCTGCGTCACATGAGCAAACACTGGTTAGGACTGCGCCAGGGCCAGCCTGGAGCGCGTGAATGGCGGCGGTTGATCGGCAGTCATGCCGCGCGCCCTAATCTCTCAGTGACACAGGCGATCGACGAAGCGATCGCCGTGCTGGAAGTGGCCGCGCGCGAACGCGCGGCCTGAAGAACGGAACACCTAAGGGGCCGGCTTGCGGAATTTCAGCGTCATGCGATCCGATTCACCGATGGCGAGATACTTCTCGCGATCCTTGTCACCTAGCTTAAGCACCGGCGGCAACGTCCACACACCATCCGCATAATCCTTGGTATCTTTCGAATTCGCGTTGACTTCCGATTTCCCTTCGAGCTTGAAGCCAATCGATTCCAGGTATTTGATCAGGTAGGGTTCGGGCACATAGCCACTCTCGGCTTTGGCCACTGGGTCCCAATCGTCATGACCGCGATGCTGCTCGATGCCGAGGATTCCACCAGGTTTCAAGACTGTAAAAATGGCTTTGTAGATCGCATCAAGCTGACCGCCCCGGATCCAGTTGTGGGTGCTGCGAAACGTCACGACCATATCGAGCGAATCGGCTGCACCAAGCGTAATCGCATCATCCAGCATCGTGCGGCGTTCGACTTTATCGTACACCGCAGGCGTCGCGTCGAGTTTGCCATTGAAATCCGCAAAGCTCTTGCGGAAATACTCGCGCGGGCCATCACCGGGCGGCGTCACGGTGATGAGCTTGCCGTGGTCGCGCAAGGTCGGGGCGAGAATTTCGGTGTACCAGGCTTCGCCCCCGGGCAGCATTTCGAGCACCTGCATGTCCGGTGTCAAGCCGAAGAACAATAAGGTTTCCTTGGGATGGCGGTACTGATCGCGCGCTCGATTCTCCGCGCTGCGATGCGCGCCAGCGATGGCGGAATCGAGCGTCGCCGCTGCGTCCGCCTGCACTGGCAGATTGGTGCCGAGCCCACAGAGCAGCGTCAGTAATGTCAGTAGTCGATTTGCGTTCTTCATCTCGTGTTCCTTTGTACTGTGCAGTTCAATCCTGATGATAAATCTCGGCGCCGGTGGCTACGAATTCACGCGCCTTCTCGGCCATGCCAATCTCGAGCGCCGACTCCGTATTTGCCAATTGATGCGCTTCTGCGTAATCCCGCACGTCCTGCGTGATCTTCATCGAACAAAAATGCGGACCACACATTGAGCAAAAGTGAGCCTGCTTGTGCCCTTCCTTCGGCAAAGTTTCATCATGAAACTCGAGTGCGCGCTCCGGGTCGAGACTCAAGTTAAATTGATCTTCCCAGCGAAATTCGAAGCGGGCCTTGGAGAGTGCGTTGTCGCGCACCTGCGCGCCGGGATGTCCCTTGGCCAGATCTGCCGCATGCGCGGCAATCTTGTAAGCGATGATGCCCTCGCGCACATCGTCCTTATTCGGCAGCCCCAGATGTTCTTTCGGTGTGACATAGC
The DNA here is from genome assembly GCA_945861225.1 of Klebsiella pneumoniae. Taxonomy (GTDB): domain Bacteria; phylum Pseudomonadota; class Gammaproteobacteria; genus CAIKBL01. Next base: position 15,037 of record CAMATU010000005.1, on the reverse strand, counting down.
ACAGCATGGCTGTGCCGTACCAACCGATCATCGCAGCGCCGATCGCAGAAGAGATATGATCGTAGCCCGGTGAAATATCGGTGGTCAGCGGCCCTAGGGTGTAGAACGGCGCTTCGCCGCAAACCTCCAGCTGCTTGTCCATGTTTTCCTTGATCAGCTGCATCGGAACGTGCCCAGGACCTTCGATCATCACTTGCACGTCGTGCTGCCACGCGATCTTGGTCAGTTCGCCCAAGGTTTCCAGCTCCGCAAACTGCGCGGCATCATTCGCATCCGCAATTGAGCCGGGACGCAGACCATCGCCCAGCGAAAACGCGACATCATAGGCCTGCATGATCGCGCAGATTTCTTCAAAATTGGTGTACAGGAAGTTCTCACGATGATGAGCCAGACACCATTTCGCGAGAATTGATCCGCCCCGCGAGACGATTCCAGTCATCCGCCGCGCGGTGAGTGGAATATAGGACAGGCGAACACCCGCGTGAATCGTGAAGTAATCGACGCCCTGCTCGGCTTGCTCGACCAAGGTGTCGCGAAAGAGTTCCCACGTAAGTTCTTCCGCCTTGCCATCCACTTTCTCAAGCGCCTGATAAATCGGCACCGTACCGATGGGCACTGGCGAATTGCGGATGATCCACTCACGCGTTTCGTGAATGTAGCGTCCGGTCGACAGATCCATCACGGTATCTGCGCCCCAGCGCGTCGCCCACGCCATTTTCTCGATCTCTTCTTCAATTGAAGAACTGACTGCGGAGTTACCGATATTGGCGTTGATCTTCACGAGAAAATTGCGACCGATGATCATCGGCTCGGATTCTGGATGATTAATGTTATTAGGGATGATCGCGCGACCGCGCGCGACTTCGTCCCGCACAAACTCGGGCGTGATACGCGCCGGAATGCTCGCCCCAAAGCTCTGGCCGGCATGACTGATGCCGAGCTTCGGATGCTTGCTCATCAACTCGTCCAGACGCTGGCTCTCGCGAATCGCGATGAATTCCATTTCCGGGGTCACGATACCGCGGCGTGCGTAGTGCATCTGGGTGACGTTAAGTCCATCGCGCGCTTTGCGCACCGCACGTTGCTGGGCAAAGCGCAGGTGCGCGGTTTTCGGATCGTTGGCGTGCTTCAGAGTGGCATGCGAACTCGGTGCCGTGAGGGCCGAGGTATCGCCGCGTTCCGCAATCCAGGCCGCGCGCAAGGGCAACAGCCCCGCGCGCACATCAATCCGGGAATTCGGATCGGTGTACGGCCCTGAGGTATCGTAGATTGCCAAGGGCGGATTCTGCTCAACGCCAAGCCGGCCGCGCGTCGGCTGCTGGGTCACTTCACGCATCGGCACCTGTAGATCGGCACGGCTGCCTTGCACATAAATCTTGCGCGACTGCGGTAGCGGCGTCGTGATTTGGGCATCCAGCTGCGCTGACTGATGGAGAATTTTCTCTGGGACGGCATTCATGGCGTTACCTCGTGAAGGAGTAAGGGCTTCGAACTGCCGACTGGTCAGCCAGATGAATGAGAACACCTTAAGTCTTCAAGGCGGTCGCTTCCCTACGCCGGCATGATCCGGGTCAGGTTCGAAGGGTGTTTCTCAGCTCGCATCGACCATGCATGAACGCCGGTCGCGGAGCACCCCCAGCTGCTGTCGTCGTTCCGACTATAGCGTATATAATCCACTACATTCAAAGCCTTTGAGGCGCGCTACTCATAGGCTTTCATTTCTCGCCGGCAGGTTTTCGAGGATTACACGCAATGGATCTCAATCAGGCACGCTTCAACATGGTCGAACAACAGGTTCGCCCATGGGAAGTCCCAGACCCGTCAGTGCTGGACGCCATGATGATCGTCCCTCGCGAGCACTTCGTCCCGGACGAATACCGGCTGCTCGCGTTCTCCGATATTCGTATTCCACTCGGCCATGGTCAGTCCATGTTCGCGCCAAAATGGGAGGGTCGCCTGCTTCAGGCGCTCGCCCCACGAACTCACGAACGCGCCCTCGAAATTGGCACCGGGAGCGGCTATTTGGCGGCGCTCCTGGGACATCTTTGCAAGGAAGTCATCAGTATCGATATCCATGCGGACTTTGTGACGGCGGCAACGCGTCGCCTGCGTTTGACATCGATCAGTAATGTTACCTGTATCACCGGCGATGGCATTGAGGACCGCCCGAGCGAGGGTCCTTACGATCTCATCGCAGTCACCGCCTCCTCGCCGCTGCGACGACCGCTGATCGAACAGCAACTCGCGCCAGGCGGGCGGTTATTTATAGTGGTTGGGACTGGACCGGTCATGGATGCAATGCTCGTCACGCGCAACCTCGACGATACGTTCACCGCTAGTTCGCTGTTTGAGTTGGAAGTTGAGCCCCTAATCGGCGCGGCCCTGAAGCCTCGCTTCGAGTTTTAGCTGGATGGCGGAAATCACCCCGGTAGAATTGGCGGCGCGCCGCGCGCGCGAGCCAATTGCCATCATCGATGTGCGAGAGCCCTGGGAATATGCACTCTGCGCGATCAAAGGCTCGACGTTAATTCCATTAGAGACGCTCGCCGCGCAGGCGCCTGCATTAGCACGGGAAGCCATCACTGTGATGGTGTGTCATCACGGAATGCGTAGCCATTACGCGGCAGAATATCTGCGCAGTTTAGGGTTTCCCGAAATTCTTAATTTGACTGGCGGTATTCACCGCTGGGCAAATGATGTCGAAACCTCGATGCCCCAGTACTAGGCCGCATTCTCGCGAGCAATAAAGTTCATTTATGGAAACGCTTTCCCCTCTTCTTCGGCGCCAGCTAAAATCGGCCTGGCGCATCGCGGCGCTCATTGGCTGGTCGATTACCAATGCCAGCGGCGCCAATTTGACCGATGCGCTAACCCTCGCAGAGCGCTCAGATCCGACCTATCGCGAGGCGCAGGCGACCGCACTTGCCGTGGCCGAGGGGATCCCGCAAGCGCGCGCGTCATTGTGGTTACCGGAACTTAACTTCACGGCCGGCGGCGCTCACAACGATCAGGAAATCTCCACCGATTTCGCGTTCGGCAATGGCGGCGAGGTGGCATTCCAAAATTACGACTATCGCTTGAATCTGACTCAGCCGGTTTATCACCATGATCGTTATGTTCGCCTGGCACAGGCCAATAAGCGCCTACATCAAGCGCAGGCTGAGCTTGATGTGGCGCATCAGGCACTGATCCTGCGGGTGGCAGAGCGCTATTTTGAAGTACTCGCCGCACAGGACAATGTCACTTTTGCGCGCGCAGAGAAGGATTCGTTAGCTGGGCAGCTAGAGCAGGCCAAACAACGCTTCGAAGTGGGCTTGATCGCGATTACCGACGTGCAGGAAGCCCAGGCCGGCTATGACCGTGCGCTGGCTCAGGAAATTGGCGCTTTAAATGCCCGCGAAAACGCGCACGAAGCGCTGCGCGAAGTCACTGGGGCGTATCAAGAGGAGCTGCAACCGTTGGGGACCAGATTTGAACTGGCGCGTCCTGATCCTGATGACATCGAGAACTGGACGGAAACCGCACTGGGGCAGAATCTGGAAATTATGGCGGCCCAAATCGCGACCGAGGTAGCAATGGATGAAATCCGCGCCCAACGCGCCAACCATTATCCGACGCTCGATATTTCCGGCAGCCAAGGCGTCACGTCGCAAGGCGGGCGCTTCGGGCAAACTAATATCGACGGTGGCGACATCGGAATGCGCGTCAATATTCCCCTGTACGCTGGCGGTAGCGTGGTTTCAAAGACCCGCCAAGCCTCCCACGAACATGCGGCGGCGGTCGAACGCTTGGAGAAAGCCCGACGTGCGGTATATCGCGAATCGCGGCAGGCGTTTCTCGGGATTTTGTCGCGCATTGGCTCAATCAACGCACTGAATCAGGCAGTCCTTTCCTCCAAAACGGCGGTCGACTCCACGCGCGCAGGCTTCGAAGTCGGCACGCGAACTACAGTGGATGTAGTCACCGCAGAACGCGGGCTCTCCGAAGCACGCCGCGATTATGCGCGCGCGCGCTACGACTACGTGCTTGATCGTTTGCGTTTGAAGAAGGCTGCCGGCACCCTGAGCCCCACGGACATGGCTACCGCCAATGATTGGCTCGCTCCCCTGCCGGCCGGAACTCAGAAAACGCAGAAGTAAATTTCCAAGCATCAGTTTGTTGCGCACCAGTGCGTTAGGATTGAGGAGTTCACATGACCAGATCGGTGACGAACCATAAATGCCGACTCGCGAACAGCCAACTCGCGGTGATCGATATTCAGCAACGCCTTGGCGACGCGATGCCCAACAAGGTGCTGAATAGGGTGTTGCAGAATGCTGTATTGTTGGTGCGCGCCGCTGACGCGATGAATATTCCTGTGCTGCACACCGAACAATACCCGGAGGGCCTGGGCGCCACTCATCCGGTCATCAACGCTGTACTCCCCAAGGGCATCACCACGCTCCGCAAAACCTGTTTCAGCGGCATGGGCGCGCCTGAATTTGCCAATGCGGTCGCAGCTCATGACGTGCGTCGCCAAATTGTCCTGGTAGGGATGGAGGCACATATCTGCGTGCTACAGACGGCGCTCGATTTGGTCGCACTCGATTACGAAGTGTTTGTGGTCGAAGACGCTATTTGTTCACGTCGGTTAGAGAACTATCAGAATGCACTCGATCGGCTACGCGACTTGCGCGTTGGCGTGGTGAGTGCGGAGTCTGTGGTATTCGAATGGTTGGGGGATTCCAGGCATCCGCAGTTCAAGGCTATGCAGGCGCTGTTGCGCTAGGAAATCACTTTGCTAACGCTAAAACAGCGGAGCGGAAATATCGACCGCATCAAGAGCTCCGGGAAGAGGAGAGTGGTCGAAGCGAGCCTCCCGAGCAAGCGAGCCACGGATGGCAAACAGCGCAGCGAGGGCGGTAGCTGCGCAATTCAGGGATGAATTACGCAGCGGTAGCGTAGACCACTCTCCTCTTCCCGGAGCTCTCGGCACAGTGGCCGGTATTTCCGCTCCGCTATTTAGGACAGGCACTCGTTAGATTTATCAGTTAACCGAATAGTTGCGCGCTTTCATGCATGCGCCGAAGGCTTGGTTGTAATCTGCTGTCCGCCGCATCCGATCCTGATACATCTGATCCGTTTGCGCCTGCATTTGTTGCTGTTGGTACTGCTGCTGTTGCGCGTAGTCCTGACGCGGGGGCGGTTGATTGCGACTGCTCGAACGCGACACCGCACCGAACACCGTGGATGCCAGCGCGCCAATCGCGGCACCCTGTCCCGCATCGCCTGCGATCGCGCCGCCGGCCGCACCAAGTGCCGCGCCGGTCGCCGCATCGCCCACCACACCACCACCTTGGAAGAAGCCACCGTTGCCGAGACCGAGCAGCCCTCCCTGCGGCGGCGGTGGTGGCGGTGCCTGATCGGCGTAGCCATAGCCAGGAGGTGGCGGAGGTGCCCCGGACACCGGCGGTGCAGTAGTTGGATCAAAGCCCGTCTGCGACACCGACCATTGGTGACACTCGTAGCGATCCTGGCCTTGTTGCTGCTGAGACTGCCCAGCGCTTGGATAGGCGAAGATTTGCGCCTGTTGGGCGAGGACTAACGGCATCGTGAGCATTCCGGCCGTTAACCAGCAGGTGGTCCCGCCCGGTTTAAGCCACTTCGAGAAATGCATGATTCTTCCTTTCATCACAAACGCGCGATCGCCCTCAAGCGCGCCGCGGAAAACCAACGACTCGAAATTCCAGGACCATTCATTCGGCTATACAGGCAACTATAATCCTTGCGCATTCAGCAGCGCCAGAACCTTGTGTGTCGCGCCACGGTTGGCCTCTACTATCTCGCGACCGCTACGTCCTGCCGCATCTCGTGCATCACTATCCAACAGCCAGGTAGCGATGATATTGGCGATAGCGGGTGCATCGTCGGCAATCTTTAGTGAACCGCCGGTGACTAGCTTCTCTGCGATTTCGAGAAAATTAAATAAATGCGGACCGGTCACCACCGGCACCCCCACCGCTGCGGGTTCCAATACATTCTGGCCACCTAGCGGGACCAGGCTGCCGCCAACGAAGGCCACATCGCAGGCCGCATAAAAGCGTAGCAACTCGCCCATGGTATCCAGCACCAATACTTCAGTTGCCGGCGGGCACGTCATACCCGCACTGCGCTGTCGCGTCTGTAAGCCGCGGCGATGACAAAGTTCGATAACCTCGGCAAAGCGCTGTGGGTGCCGAGGTGCGATTACAAACAATAAAGCAGGCAGGCGCGATTTGATCATCACATAAATTTCAAGCAGCTTGTCTTCTTCGCCGAGCCGCGTACTCCCTGCCATCCAAATCGGCCGACTTGGACCAAGATGGCGGCGCAAGGCCGCTGCCTCTTCGTAAATACTTGCTGGAACGTGAAGATCAAATTTGAGACTGCCGGTCACCGATACCGCAAACGGCGTTGCACCGAGCGCACAGAGCCGCTCTGCGTCGGCCAGGGTCTGCATCGCGGCATGGGTGAGCGATGCGAGCATCGGTCGCACCAGCCACGGTAACCAGTGGTAGCGTCGTGCGGATTTCGCGGATAGGCGTCCGTTGATCAGCATCACCGGGAGATTCTCTTGCCGACATCCTGCGATCACGTTCGGCCACAATTCCGTTTCCATGAGCAGCAGTCCGCACGGACGAAAGCGTGCCAAAAAACGCCTGACGATGAAGCCCAGATCATAGGGAAAGTAGACATGCGTTACGCCCTGACCAAACTGCCGCTCAACGGCATCGCGGCCCGTTGGCGTGGTGGTCGTCAATAGAATGGGTCGCGCCTGATTTTGCTCGCGTAACGCTCTGACGAGGGGTGCCGCAGCCGCTACTTCGCCGACGGACACAGCGTGAATCCACAGCGGTGCGGCCATGACTTTGGTTCCCGCGTAACAGCCAAGCCGTTCCCGCCACCGCGCGCGATAGGCCGGGTTACGTCGGCCGAGCCACCACAGGCGGAGCAGCACAATCGGCAACAGGCAGAGGTAGATTACGCCGTAGAGCAGCCTCAACGATTCAACCACTGAAGATACTGGTGGACGCCAGCCGCCACGGCGCGAAAAGACCCTGTATACCCTGCGGCCCGCAGCGCGCCAAGATCGGCACAGGTTTGGCTTTGATAGGCGGCTACGAGATCTTGTGGGAAGGGAATGTACTCAATGGCACCGCGCCCGTGCCAGGCAATTATGGCGCGCGCGACGTCATTGAATGTCGCAGCGCTGCCGGTGCCGCAGTTCAAGATAGGTTGGTGCGTGCGGGATTCACCGCACCACAAGGTCATGGCAATTACGTCTTCGATATACACGAAATCTCTACGCTGCTCACCCGCGCCAACGCCATGCGACCCTGCAAAAAGTCGGACCGTGCCGCCGTCGCGCAGCTGCTGGTTAAAGTGATACACAACGCTCGCCATGCGTCCTTTGTGCGTTTCGCCAGGCCCGTAGACATTGAAATAGCGCAGACCCGTGACTGGAATTTTCAACCGTGGCAGGCAGTGCCGCACGTGTTGATCGAAAAGCAATTTTGAATAGCCATAGACATTGAGCGGGTGCTCATGTTCTACACGCTCAGCACACAGCGCATTCGCCCCGTAAACCGCCGCACTTGAGGCGTACACCAAGGGAATGCCCAAGGTTTCACAGCCCTGCAGCATGGCTTTCGAATAAGTGAAATTGACGTCCATCATGTAGCGCCCATTCCACTCAGTGGTATCCGAACAGGCCCCCAAGTGATAAATAATTTCCAACGCTTTAGGCCACGCGGCGGAACTGCATAAGGTCGTTTTGAATTCCTGATGATCCACGTAATCGGCAACTTGCGCGTGCGCGAGATTGCGAAACTTATGCCCGTTGGTGAGATCATCGACGACCAAGATATCTCGGCGCCCGCGCGCGTTCAGGGCGTGGACCAAATTACTCCCGATGAAACCAGCACCGCCGGTAACCACGATCATGATTTGGCCCTTGGCAGCGCCGCGTTCTTCTCGATAATCCGGGTGCTGGAGAATCCGGCGTGAAAGGGCAAGGTAAGCACCCTACCCCCGGCGCGTAATACCTCGTCGGCACCCGCGATATCCGCACTTTGGTAGTCCCCGCCTTTCACCAGCAGGTCGGGCAGGACCTTCGCAATGAGTTCACGCGGAGTGTCGCTATCAAACGAGACCACCCAATCAACCGCACGCAGACGCCGGAGTACTTCCATCCGCGCCTCCAGTGCATTAACCGGCCTGCTTTCGCCTTTCAAGCGCTTCACTGAGGCATCGGAATTCACGGCCACCAGCAGACGATCACCGAGCGCTGCCGCTTCCTCGAGATAACGCACATGCCCGACATGGAGGACATCGAAACAGCCGTTGGTCATCACGATTCGCAGTCCACGTTGGCGGGCGGCGGCGATTTCGGCCCACACCGCAGCGGTATCGGGCGCACCTTCACTCCGCACAGATTGCGTCATGAAATCAGTCAATTCAGGCGCGGTCACTACGGCCGTACCAAATTTTCCCACCGCGATGCCGGCCGCACAATTTGCCAGCTCGACTGCACGTTCGAGGGAAGCACCTCCCGCGAGGGCCCACGCTAACGCGGCACACACAGTGTCTCCAGCGCCCGTCACATCGAACACGTCGCGCGCGCGCGCGGCGAGTTGAGTAGTGGCGCCTTGCGCAGGCACGAGCGTCATGCCGTGCTCGCCGCGCGTTATCAGGACCGCGCCGAAAGAATGTCTTTCGCACAGCGTCTTTGCGCGGGCAACGATTTCTGCGTCATCGCAGCACTTGCCGACCACCGCTTCGAATTCGCTCATATTCGGAGTGACCAAATCAGCCCCCGCGTAGCGCGCAAAATCGAGGCCTTTAGGATCCACGATCGCGATTTTTCCCGCTGCTTTAACTATCGCAAGCAAGCGCATGACATCGTGGAGCGCGCCCTTCGCATAGTCCGAGAAAACCACCACTTTGGCTGGGGGCAGCAATTCCTCGAGAGCCGCCCGAATGTCGTGATTCGCGACTGTTGCAACCGCGCCTTCGAAATCCAGGCGCAGTATCTGCTGGTGCTGGGCGACCACCCGCAGTTTGACCGTAGTCGGCGCTTCCTTGCGCCGAATAAAGCGCGTGGTTAATCCGTGCGTGCGGCACAGAGCGTCCAGGGTATCGGCGGCCGGATCGTCGCCAGTCACGCCGAGTAACGAGACTTGAGCGCCAAGCGCGGCCGCATTGGCCGCCACGTTGGCCGCGCCACCGACGCGCTCTTCATCGCCAATCACGCGCACGATAGGCACTGGGGCTTCGGGCGACATGCGGGTCGCGACCCCGCGCCAATAGCGGTCGAGCATCACGTCGCCAACCACTACGATGGATGCAGAGGCGGGCACTGCGGGGCGGTTAGTCATGCTTCGTGCGGGCTATAATTGATCGCGAATGAATAATAAGCTCGCGTGCGACGCTCAGCCACGCGGGCGTAAATGAGGGCAAATCTTAACATATGACCGTTTTCGTCTCGCCATCAAAACGCCCCTTTCTGCACCTGTTGCTGCTGCTTGTCCTGTCGCCTGAACTGGTATTCGCTGCCGACGTCGAGCTGCACAATTTTCTGGCGACCTATAGTGTCCGCACCGGCGGCCTTAAAGTCGGCAAGATGCAACGCCGACTGACTATTACGTCTGGAAATCATTATCGGTTTGAGTCGAAAATTAAATCGACCGGCCTGCTGTCCTTGGTCCATAGCACTTACATCGAGGAGAGTAGTGAAGGAGAACTGGAAGTCGCGCAACTTCGTCCACAGCGCTATGCCTATCGGCGAATCAGCGGTGACCAACGCAAGGAAGCCTCTGCTGTTTTTGATTGGGCCGGGTCGCGCGTCACGATGCGCACTAAAGACCAGCAATGGGAGGCTGCGGTGAGTCCCGGCACCTTGGACAAACTCGTCTATCAGCTCGCCCTGATGCGCGATCTCGCACGCGGGGGCGATGACGCACTCAATTACGCCGTCGCGGATGACGGGGAAATCAAAACCTACGAATTATCGCGCGCGGGCGTGGAAACGGTGGAGATTAGCGGCGCGGCCGTATCAGCGCAAAAAATCATTTACGCGCGCCACGGTACCAGCCGCAAAACGACTTTGTGGTGCGCGGCTGCTTACGGCTATCTGCCGATTCAGATTGAATACTTGGAGCGCGATGGCGGTCTCACCACCGCGACCTTAACGGATATTCAATAACCGGCTAAATTTCGCCCGTCTCAAACATCTTGATTAGTTCAGTCGCGGGGATATATCCGCCGAGTTCCTGTCCGTTATCGAGATACACGGCGGGCGTGCCATGAACCCCCACCGACTGTCCAAGTTCGTACTGGGCCGCTACCGGGTTCTTACAATCTTTGCGTGCTGACGTTTGCCCGAGTTTGGCTGCCGATAACGCGGCTTTCCGGTCTGCTGCACACCATACCGAAACTGCTTTGTAGTAGGAGTCGCTATCGGGCCCGGTGCGCGGGAAAGCGAGATAGCGCACCGCAATGCCCGCCGAATTGAGCACATTGACTTCTTGGTGCATCTTTCGGCAGTAGCCGCAATCTATATCTGTAAACACGTAAAGCGTATGCGCGGTCTTACCGTCAGCAGGCGCAAATTCGATGGCGTTCGGGGCTTGTTCAGCGAAGGCGGCCACGCGCGCCTCGGCGCGCTTGATACTGGTGAGATTGGACTTCGATTCCAAATCGAAGACATCACCGCGCACCGCAAAACGCCCATCACCGGTCATATAAAGGACTGTCGCGCCCAGCATGACTTCGTAGAGCCCGGGAACCGGACCTGGCTTGATGCTGGTTATACGGGCATCGGGAATGACCGCTTTCAACTTGGTTGCCAACAAAGTCTCAAGTTGAGGGTCCGCGATGGCGCTAGCCATCAGCGTCATCAATGCTAGGAAGGCGGCAGCCGCCTGATTCTTGGTCATAAATAGAGCTCCGAAATTGGTGTGGCGCGTAGCGCGCCCGAATTGTAGGAGGTCTCGACGTTAGCGGCTATCTCGCTGATTAACGCACTTCGACCGCCATTGGCGGCACCAGTTCACAGGGCAGGCGTGAATGTTCCTGAAAACATCTCCGGTAGTGGCGGGTAAATGAATAGCCTACTATTTACCGGCTAGTACTCAGCACAGACAATCGAGCTCAGCATATGAACGCACAAGAACTCGAAGACCAGACGCTAGGAAAATATCACATTCTCCGCAAGCTCGGAGAGGGCAACATGGCGCTGGTTTATCTCGCCAAAGATCCCTTCATTGATCGCTTGGTCGCGATCAAAGTAGCGCATCCCAGTCGCGTCGCAGCCGCCGATGATCCAGCCGCCTTCAAGCAGATGTTTTTCAACGAGGCACAGACAGCGGGTATGCTCAGACACCCCAGCATAACGGCGATTTTCGATGCCGGCATGGATCAGGATATTTATTACATCGTCATGGAATATGTGCAGGATGGACTGACCCTTGAGCAGTTCACCTCGGTGCAATCGCTAGTCCCACTGGAGGACGTGACCAACATCCTGTACCAATGCGCGCAAGCCCTCGACTATGCTCACCGCCGCGGAGTAATCCACCGCGACATCAAGCCGCGCAACATTCTAATCACCCCCGCGCGCGAGGTGAAAATCACGGACTTTGGGGTTGCCGTCGTGCAAGCCAAGGGCTCTGAGCGACCGACCGAACAAGCGGGTTCGCCGCTTTATATGTCGCCCGAACAGATTCAGAACGAACCCCTGACGGGTCAATCAGATCTTTTTTCGCTAGGCATCGTGGCCTATGAACTGCTGACGGGTAAGCACCCCTTCGCCGGCAACAACCTTGAGGCCATTAATCATCAAACGCTGACCAAAAAACCTGCCCCGCTGCTCGATTTTCGCGCCAATACGCCGGAAGTGTTTCAACGGATCGTCGATAAGGCCTTAGCGAAAGCACCCTACTATCGCTACAAATCGGGTGCCGATCTGGCTGGTGATATTGCCTTGGTCTTCGATTTCCTTAAACGTGCTCCGACGGATATTTCTCCCCAAGAAAAATTCTCCAAGGTGCGCAGCCTGCGCTTCTTCGCTGAATTTCCTGAGCTTGAGCTATGGGAGATCGTCAACGCGGCGGAATGGTCGAAGCTGCCGGCGGGCCACGAAATCGTGCACGAAGGGGAAATTGATCCCACTTTTTACGTCATCGTGGAAGGGACCGTCGTCGTCCTCAAAGGTACTCGCAACATCATTCAACTTAAGGCCGGTGACTGCTTCGGTGAAATGGCCTTGCTCTCGGGCCGCAAGCGCTCTGCCACCATCGTGGCAGATTCAGCGGTGACGGTGGTCAAGTTGCGGGGCACTGTCATTGATCGCACCTCGGTTAATTGTCAGCTGAGATTCCAACGAAACTTCCTGACCGCGCTGATCGAAAGACTGGAACTCGCGACCGAGCAGATCACTGGCTTTACAGAACCGCTAACGGTGAGGCAGGCGTAGGGTCACATGGCAATATGCGCGATTCAACGCTCAAATTAACCCCTAGCCACCGGCTGGATTTTGGCGAAGTCCTCAGTCTGCTGCGGCAAAAGGGCGTCCTGAACACCAAATCGATCCAACGCATAAAAGCCGGCGCGCGCGCTAATGATGAACGGCACCCGTTCATCCAAATTGCCGCCCAGAGTTTGCAGAGCGATACCGCACCACCTTATCCGTTATCCTTGGAAACGGTGACACGCCTGGTGGCGGAAGCCTGTAATTTGCAATATCTGCGGATCGATCCCTTGAAAATCGACGTTGAAGCCGTCACGAGCCTGGTCTCGCAGGGCTATGCAACGCGCTTTGGCTTTCTCCCACTCGAGGTGACCGACGCAGTGGTCACGATAGCTTCGGCCGAGCCATTCATCGACGAATGGGAAGCCGAAATTGCGCCGATCATCAAACGCAAAATCAAACGCGTGGTCGCCAACCCCAGCGATATCGAGCGCTATCTGCGTGAGTTCTACGGCGTCAGTCGTTCCATTTCCAAAGCTGCCACCAGTAAAGCCGCTGAGCGTTCAAATCTGGTTGAAAACCTCGAGCAACTCACCCAGCTCGGTCAAATTGGTGAACCCGATGCCAATGATCGCCATATTGTCCATTTGGTAGATTGGCTTCTCCAATACGCGTTTGAACAACGCGCGAGTGATATTCATATCGAACCTCGCCGTGACGACGGCAATGTCAGGTTTCGAATTGATGGCGTTTTGCACCTGGTCAATCAAATGCCCACCCCGATAATTGGGGCGATAATCAGTCGTATTAAGTCCATCGGGCGGATGGACGTCGCGGATAAGCGCCGACCACAGGATGGTCGTCTAAAAACCAAGACTCCACTCGGCAAGGAAGTCGAACTGCGCCTATCGACGATGCCGACGGCCTTTGGCGAGAAACTCGTGCTGCGCATCTTTGATCCCGAGAAACTTGAACAGCCGTTCACCGCGCTGGGATTTGAGCCGGCAGATGTGGCCGCCTGGAATGGAATAGTTGGACACCCCCACGGCGTTGTGTTGGTCACCGGGCCGACTGGTTCCGGGAAAACCACCACGCTTTATTCAGCCTTGCGGCAGCTTGCACGTCCTGCGATCAATGTCTGCACAATTGAAGATCCGATTGAAATGGTGGAATCGACCTTCAATCAAATGCAGGTCCAGCCGAGCATCGATCTGGATTTTGCATCTGGCGTACGCACCCTACTGCGGCAGGATCCAGACATCATCATGGTGGGCGAAATCCGCGACCGCGAAACTGCGGAAGTCGCCACTCAGGCGGCGCTCACCGGTCATCTGGTACTCTCCACCCTGCACACTAACGATGCCCCGTCGGCGGTCACGCGCATGATGGATCTCGGCATCGAGCCGTACTTGATTGGGGCCACCTTGCTGGGCGTGATGGCGCAGCGCCTAATCCGCATTTTGTGTCCGCATTGTAAGACTTCCACTGCGCTCAACCGCGAGGCATGGAATGCGCTGGTTTCTCCGCATGGGCTCAAGCCGCCTTATAAGATGGCACTTGCCGAGGGCTGCGATGAGTGCCGGAACACGGGCTACCGCGGCCGCGCCGGCATCTACGAAATCATGCCCGTGACCGATGCAATTGCGCAATTAATCCAACCCGGAATTCACGCGGCAGCCATTCGCGAGACGGCGCTGCGCGCTGGGATGCGCCCATTGCGGCTCGCTGGAGCACATAAAATCGCCGCCGAGAAATCCACCTTTGCCGAGGTGCTCGCCGTCGTCCCGCCAGCGGAACGCGCCACCCCAATCCCTCTTTAAAGCCCTAAATTACCCTCGCGGATGATGCTTCATGTGAAGCAATTTCAGGCGCTCGCGCGCGACGTGCGTATAGATCTGAGTTGTTGAAATATCCGCATGTCCCAGGAGCATCTGCACTACCCGCAGATCGGCACCATGATTGAGCAAATGGGTCGCGAAGGCGTGTCGGAGTGTGTGGGGGGATAGCGCGCCGCTCACGCCGGCCTTCAAAGCATAGCGTTTGATCAAATACCAGAAAGCCTGGCGCGTCATACCCGCCCCACGTTGGGTTAAAAATGCACTCTCGGCGAGCTTGCCCCGCAGCAGAGCGGCTCGGCCTTGCGCCAGGAACTTACTCAGCCAATTGTTCGCTTCCTCGCCTACTGGCACCAAGCGTTCACGGTCTCCTTTACCGACGATCCGCACCACACCCTGCGCCAAATTGATCTGTGACAACGTCAAGTTAACGAGCTCCGATACGCGCAGGCCCGTCGCATAAAGCACTTCGAGCATGGCCCGGTCGCGCAAGCCGAGCGGAGTCGCCACGTCCGGCGCGGTTAATAGCGCATCGACATCTTGCTCGGAGAGCGCCCTGGGCAAGGTCCGTCCGAGACGCGGACTTGTCACCCGCAAAGTGGGATCGGTGGCGATGGCTCGTTCGCGCAGTAAATAGCCAAAAAAGCGCCTGAGCGCGGACAAACGACGGGCTGCCGTGCGGCTTGAATAGCCACTTTGTTCGCTCAGAAAGCCA